>JAWXUZ010000146.1:0-4512 GCA_044425835.1 Bacillota bacterium
TCATCGTCGCTCGATGTGGCTTTTGCCACGACTCGACTTCTCTTCCTTGAATAACAAAATTTTACCTCACTAATCTGTTAGTATTTTTTAATTTAATCAACTATAATCGTGTTTTATTATTGCACTTGGATACCGAAATTGCCACAAAGTGCAGCCAAACCGCCTTGGAATCCACTGCCAATGGCATTGAATTTCCACTCACCATTGTGACGGTACAATTCCCCAACGACCACAGCTGTCTCAATCGAGAAATCTTCGCCCAAATCATAATGAATGAGTTCCGTATTTGTCGCTTCGTCCACGATGCGAATGTACGAATTTGTGACTTGACCGAAGTTTTGTCTACGTGATTCCGCCTCATGAATCGTTACTGTAAATGCAACACGAGTGATATTTGCAGGAATGAGTGACAAATCGACTTTCACTTCTTCGTCGTCGCCGTCGCCCTCACCTGTCAAGTTGTCGCCCATATGTGCCACCGACTTACTTTCATGTTCGAGATTTCCATAAAAAATAAAGTCTTTTTCATTAGTCGTTTTTCCATTTTCCCCGAGCAAAAATACGCTTGCATCTAAGTCAAAGTCTGCTCCGCCATCGAATTGATTGACGTCCCAACCGAGTCCCACCAACAAGTTTTTCAGCCCCGGATTGCCTTTTGTCAAATCGACTTTTTGCCCTTTTGATAGATTAATTGCCATAAAAATCCCCTCCTAATTCACTTTCTTTGCTTTATTTCTCAAGCAATTTTTGTGTACCATATTGTGTTTTGAAATCTTCTTTGATTGCGTTCAAACGTTGTTGGTCTTGTTCTCGTTGAATTTTTGCGTTGTCTTGAATGGCTTTCGTTTCTTGGATTCCCGTCATAATCGTTTTCCACGTTTCTTCCAAAGTTTCCATTTTGATTGAAGATCCAGATGACATTTGTGCAATCATTTTCGATTGTTCCACCGTATTATTTGCATTTTTTATGAGCATTTCATTCGTTTTTTTATCCAAAGCAGACATGGCTTCTGCTTGAATTTTTTGACGTTTGAGCATGATTGCTTGTGCCAAAGATTGTTTGAAAATTGGCAACGTAATAATAAATGCAGAGTTGATTTTACGAATCAAGTTGACGTTACTAAATTGCATGGTTTTGATCATTGGAATGGATTGCATTGCCACATTTTCTGCAATTCGCAAGTCTTGCGTTCTTTGCTCCAACATCATTTTTGCTTGCTCAAGAGAGGTCAACTCAAACTGGATTGAGGAATCGCCTGTATTTTGCAAATCGGCTTGTCGTTGTTCGATATATTCGCCAATTTCTTTGGCTCCTTGCTCGCCTGCTAAGATATATTTCACAAGTTCATGATAAAACTCAACATTGCTTTGGAACATCGTCTCCAAATTGCGATTCGTAGCGATGATTTCTGTCTCATACGACTTCAATTCAATGTAAATTTTATCGACTTCTTGCCCCATCGTTTGGTATTTGTCTAAGATGGCATCGAGTTGTTTTCTCGCCGAGTTGAATAGTTTTGTAAAGACATTGCCCTCTTTTTCCTTGATTTCATCGATATCAAATTTATCCATGACTTTTGCAAGTATGGTGAGCATTTTACTTGACTCATCGATTTTTGACATGCTCATGCTGTTCAAAACAACGTCTGAGGCTCTCGAAATATTTTCCGCCACTTCGCCCCCAAAGGTCACGATGGTATTCATATCACTCACGACAATTTCATTCGTCAGTGCCTCAATCTCTTCTGAATTGACGAACGTTTCCGCCAAGGCATTTCTATCCTTTGAAATATCAAAGTCTTTTACATCGTCGATGACGACTGCCCCACCTGTTGCTGGTGCTGATGTTGGTGCTTCTGCTGGTTTATCAAAATTCAAAGCCATAATGATTAACTTCCTTTCCCAAATAATAAATTTTTCCACGACGATTTCCCTTGTACTGAAGTTGCTGATTCTAATTTCGGCACAGTCAACTCATACATATATTCACCAATTTGATGTTCTTTCATAATTGGTTTTGCGAAATGCCTTTCGATATTTTGATAGCCTGTTGGAGTAAAAATCAACACATCAAATCCAACGAGATTCAAAAATGCTAAGACAATGCTGTCTTCTAGTGAAAATTGTGATTCTGTCGTATCAATACAGAGGACTTTTGGCAACGCTTTCGTAAAATCGAACTTCTGTAGCAATCGCACAAGATGAATGTTGAGTGTCAGCAGTGTCGATAAAATCGTATATTCCGCACCACTTCTGCCATTTTCACCTGTCCCTTTGATGGATTTTCGATCGATCAATAGTTGGATTTTATCGAAAATATACGTCTGCATTTCATCACGCAGATGCCCATATTGATAATTTTTATGTCCCGTAATGCGATCCCTGACAAGTTGCCCATTATATAGGAAGGAATGCACGTCAGCCGTCATCGAACGCAGTGGGTCTGGAATGAAAAATGGCACACGAGGAATGACATACGTGTCAGCCGTCACCAATTTTTTCACCTCATGCCAATACTTTTTGACATCACCATCTTTCACACCACACACTTTCGCAAAGATGACAGGCAGTGTAATTTTGTTGTCAATCGTAGTAAAATTCGGACGAAATTTCCCGTCTTGCGACCAGAGTATGGCAATTTCTTCATACATCGTTTGTAGTGTGACAGTCGTCGCTTTTTCAAATTGGTAGTTGCGATACATGCCCGAGTCGCCCTCATACATCATCTCATTCAATTCTTGCTCCGCATGGAAGGCCGTCGTCCCCATCATGAGTGTCGATTCTTCTTTTGGAAATTCGTTAAGCTCCATACGATACTCATGCGTTTGTTCAAAAATCAGCGGTTCACTTGCCACGATTTCACCTACACCATTGGGACAAAGTATCAGCACATCGACTGGCAAGCGTGACAACCACACGAGAAATAGCGGTTCGAGTTTGTGGCGGTACGCACCGAAAAAGATGCAGAGTGGCGGTATTTTATCAATTTTCCAATCCATAAGCAATCTTTCTTGATAACGACGAAACCAACAAATCAGATAGACCGCAGTATTCATTAATTTATTCAAGGAAAGAGTTTCTTTTTCATTTTCAGCAAGCATCACTTCAATAAATTCTTGTCGAATCAGTTTTTGCAGTTCTGGATTGCTCGGATAGACAAGATTGCTTGCCATGTCATGAATCATTTGGAGAGCGTCCTTGTAATTTCCTCGTTTCACAGCGTTGATTTCCACAGTATCAGACAATGGAATGCCCGTCTCAAAAAGGAGATACGTCCGTTTTTGCTCATTTAGTTTTTGCATGAATTGATACAAGGCAGTATGGTAAAGAGCTTTATTCTCTACCCCTATCATTTTCATAAAACAGTTATTGTATACATTTTCAGTATTGCCACGTTGTGCATTTGGTAGCAGTACATTTTCTAGGATATCTGTTTTGATCCACTGGTTCGTATTTCTGCTATAGATAGAAGCTTCTTTTTTGAGATTTTCCTTTTTTTTCGATTGCTCGACTTGATTTTTAATGGAGTCAAAAGAAAAATCCTCTGCAAATGGTTGTAAATTATCCCCTAAATACAATGTCGTTTTTCGATTGTTTTTATCGTAACTCGCATATTTGCCCTCGCCTTTTGTCTGTAGCAAAACAACGTCTGCACCGCACACCGCAAGCAAGTAAAACAAATTCAGTTCATGCTGATTGACTTCCCCAACAAATAAAATTTTTGACACCTCATCATTGCCGAGTTTTGCAAGGATTTGCTCAAACTTATAGTAAAGCCAACACATATATTTCGTATACGCATTTTTTAGTATATTTTCATTTTTACCAGCTGTCGCCATTTCTTGCAAAATTTCAAGCATGACCCCAGTCAGTTGCACTCTCTTTGCTTCATTCATTCTTGGCAACCATTTTTTCAGTTGTTGCGTAATGAATCCAGAATCCAAACGAAAGTCAATGCCAATCATTTCATCGTAATATTGCAAATTCGTTTCGGTGGGATTTTGCAAACGACCCTCAATCGTCACACCATTTTGTCTCGTTTTTTGGAAATACGCACTTGAAAATTGAAGGACTTCTTCGTTTCCACCATTGATTCGATACGAAAAAGCAGATTTTTCACGTCGTCCAGACAACGGCAAAAAATATTCATTTAAGTTTTGTAACATCACGCACCACCTCTTTCACTCCACAAGTTTTACTTATTTTCCAAGAAAATATCCACAGCCAGCCCCAACAATGCCACCAATAATGTGGGTGAATTGCGAAATATTGTCTGTCGAAAAAGCAGAAATCACTTCACGGCCAATGTAAATTACGGCAATCAATATGAACGTCAACGGAATTTTTCCATCAGAAAAACTTGCCATAGACGATAGCAAAATGAAAGCAAACACAACACCACTCGCCCCCAACAAAGCCACATCAGGGAAAAGAACTACGTTACAAATACCTGTCACAAGTGCTGTCAGAAGAATGACAAAAAGGAGATTTGCCCCTCCGTACTTTTCCTCA
>JAWXUZ010000147.1:0-4444 GCA_044425835.1 Bacillota bacterium
AATAACCGAAAACCCTTTAAATCGCCACACTGATGGTCGGATTCGTTTCCTCCAAGGATTTATATATCGTTTCGGCATCTGGGTGTTCTTCTGTATTCAGCAACATATTATATACCGCTACTCTTTGTGGCGTCACCTTTATATTTTTTTCCCTTAGCATTTGTGTAATTTCTTTCATAGTTTCCCTCCTAACTAATAACAATTATTATATAATAATAAATGATTTTTCATAATTCGTCAAGTCTTTTTTGAAAAAAAGTTGACAAAACCTCTTTCAAGACCTAAAATATAGAAATAGACCACGCACTATTTTTCTCATGTCAACACTATATATAAGGAGAGAACTCATGAACATTGTACTTTTAGAACCAGAAATTCCACAAAATACAGGCAATATCGGCAGAAGTTGTGCTGCCACAAACACAAAACTCCACCTCATCAAACCACTCGGTTTTGAAATCACAGACAAAGCCATTCGTCGTTCTGGTATGGATTACTGGAATTTGATTGATATATACGAATACGAAAATTACGAAGATTTCCTAGCGAAAAATCCAAATTGCAATCTCTATTTTGCAAGTAGCAAAGCCCCAAGATCGTACACGGAAGTGGAATACAAAGATGATGATTTCATTATGTTTGGCAAAGAAAGTGCCGGCATTCCAGAAGAAATTCTCGTAGAAAATCAAGAACATTGTATCCGAATCCCAATGTTCCCAAATGTCCGTTGTCTCAATCTTGCTTGCTCTGCATCTATCGTATTGTACGAAGCGATGCGACAACTCGATTTCCAAGGACTCGTAGAAGAAGGACAACTCCACCGCAACGAATGGAAATCGTAATAAAATCAACCATCATCGAAAGGAGTCACCATGATACAAGTACATGAAAATCCAGATATTTTTTTACTCCACGTACCACTACCGAATAATCCGCTCCGCAATCTGAATTGCTACGTCATCAAAGACGGTGGCGATGCCTTGATTATCGACACAGGCTTCAACGTCCCTGCCTGCAAAGAAGCATTATTGCATGAACTCGGTGAATTGCAACTCGACTGGGATAAGACGCATTTATTTCTGACACATTTCCACTCGGATCATGTGGGGCTTGCTCCAGTTCTTATGAAAGGAAAACCAGGAAATATCTATATGTCGAAAGCCGATCACCTACATTTTATCGACTATATCGGCGAAAAATACGCAGAGCATTTCGATCCTATTTTCAAAAAAGAAGGTTTTTTGCAAGAGCATATCGACTACTTGCACAGTGAAAATGTCGCTGTACAATTTGGACCAGACGAAGCATTCCCTGCCGTCCATGTTGCTGATTCCGATACCATTCAAGTCGGAAAATACAACTTTCAGTGCATCATCACACCGGGGCATACACCTGGTCATACGTGTTTGTACTTGCCTGAACAAAAATTACTGTTTGCCGCCGATCATATTTTATTCGACATCACGCCAAACATTACGTATTGGCTCGATTTGGAAAATTCGCTCAATGCATATTTGAATAGTCTCGTGAAAATTCATAATTACGATGTTGAAAAAATTTTCGTAGGACACCGCAACAACAACGAAAATATGTACCAACGAGTGGAGCAACTCCTCGGGCATCACTACAAACGTCTCAATGAAACACTCGAACTCATTGACGAAAATCCACTGGCACACGCAACAAAAATCGCTTCCCTGATGAAGTGGTCAATGCGTGGCAAACATTGGGACGACTTCCCTGTGACACAACGCTGGTTTGCTGTCGGGGAAACGCTGTCGCATCTCGATTATTTTGTCCATTCAGGACACATGGAGAGGGTCGATGGCGAAGAGTTTAGGGGCTATCGCTTATTGAAAGACTTGGCGACTTGCAAAGCAGAATTGTCAGGGCATTTTGACGATTTTAAGTCGAGATTGTCTGATAGACATTAATCTCGTTCCCACAAATTAAATATTACAAAAATTATAAGGCTTTGCAAACATTAAGGTCAGCAAAGTTAAAGTTTTGAGCCAGCTTTTTTAAAAGCTGGTGGGGTTTGGGGCAAAGCCCCAAGGTCTTCATCTTCATCTTTATCTCTATCTTTATCTTTTTCAACCGACTCGAACACGAAAGGAAACAAAATGGACATCATAAATCAACTAGCAATCGAACTGAATATCAAAAAATCACAAGTCGAAAACACCGTCAATCTCCTAGACGAGGGCAACACCGTCCCTTTCATCTCGAGATACCGCAAAGAAATGACAGGTGCATTGGACGACCAAATCATCAGAGAACTCGCCGACCGCCTTGTGGCACTTAGAAATCTCGAAGAAAAAAGAGAACAAGTCCGCACGACCATCGAAGAACAAGGCAACCTCACCGATGAAATCGCACTGAAACTCGCTAACGCAATGACCCAAACTGAAATCGACGACATCTACCGTCCGTTCCGCCCAAAGAGAAGTACTCGTGCTTCGAAAGCAATCGAGAAAGGCTTGTCCCCTTTGGCAGACTATATCTGGGAGCAAACACCAGACAAACCGCTTGAGACTTTCGCCGAAGAATTCCTCACTGAAGAAGTCGAAACGGTCGCAGATGCCATCGAAGGAGCAAAAGACATCATCGCAGAACGCATTTCAGACGATGACGACTTACGCAAAACGCTACGAGCAACGCTCATGAAAGATGGCACGCTCGCAAGCAAAGGCACGACGGAAGAATCAACGGTCTATGACATGTACTACGACTACGAAGAACCACTCGCAAAAATTCCGTCTCATCGGATTTTGGCAATCAACCGTGGTGAAAAAGAAGGCATCCTCTCTATTAAAATAGCTGGACAGGAAGACCGCATTTTGCGTGATATCGGGCTTGGTATCCTCAAAAAAAATAGCCCTTTTCAGGAGTTACTCGAAGACGTCATTGCCGACAGCTTCAAACGACTTTTATTCCCATCTTTGGAGCGTGAGCTTCGCAATTACTTCACAGAAGAAAGCGAACTTTCCGCCCTCAAAGTATTCGGTGAAAACTTGCGACAACTCTTGTTGCAACCGCCAATTATCGGAAAAGTCGTATTGGCACTCGACCCTGGATTCCGTACGGGTTGTAAACTCGCTGTCATTGACGAAACAGGAAAACCACTCGAGACAGGTGTCATTTATCCAACGCATTCTCAAAGAAAAATTGACGAGGCAAAGGCAAAAGTACTTGAGTGTATCAAAAAATACAACGTCGATTTGATCTCGATTGGCAATGGGACTGCTTCTCGTGAGACAGAGCAATTTACCGCTGATTTACTCGGAGAAGTAAAAGGCAAAAAAGTGCAATACGTCATCACAAACGAAGCTGGAGCGTCTGTCTATTCCGCTTCCAAGCTTGGAGCAGATGAATTTCCGCAGTATGATGTTTCGGTGCGTAGTGCCATTTCCATCGGCAGACGGTTGCAAGATCCACTGGCAGAGCTAGTGAAAATCGATGCAAAATCGATTGGTGTCGGGCAGTACCAACACGACATGAACCAGAAAAGACTTGGCGAAGCACTCGGTGGAGTTGTGGAGGGTTGTGTGAATGCCGTCGGTGTTGACTTGAACACAGCAAGCCCTGCACTGCTTTCTTATGTCGCTGGGATCAATGGCACAGTTGCCAAAAATATATTGGCTTACCGTGAAGAAAACGGAAAATTCAAAACACGAAAAGAGTTGCTGAAAGTGCCAAAACTCGGACCAAAAGCATTTTTGCAATGTGCTGGATTTCTCCGTCTAATCGACAGCACGCAACCACTCGATGCCACTGGAATTCACCCTGAAAGCTACAAAGCAGCTGAATCAGTGTTGAAGTCTTTCGGGTATTCTGCAAGTGATATCGGTACGAAAGAAGTGCTTGGACTCAAGAAAAAAATAGCCTCTCTCGACAAAACAGCGGAGGATTTGGGGATCGGTTCACTGACATTACAGGATATTTTGGAGGAGCTAGAAAAACCGGGACGTGACCCAAGGGAAGATGCACCTGCACCAATTCTGCGGAGTGATGTACTATCGATGGAGGATTTGACGGTCGATATGGTATTGATGGGGACGGTGCGGAATGTCATTGATTTTGGTGTATTCGTGGATATCGGCGTGCATCAAGATGGACTTGTGCATATCTCTCAAATCTGCAACAAATACATCAAGCATCCTCTCGAAGTAGTGAAGCTTGGGGATGTCGTGGAAGTGAAAATTTTGGCGGTTGACATTGACAAAAAGCGGATTTCCTTGACGATGAAAGATGTGTAAAAATAAATATTGCCAAATTATAGCAGTCTCATTAACGGGCGACCGCAGGGTTAGATCTTCCTACAAAAACCCAAATTTTCAATATGTAGGGGCGACCTGTGGTCGCCCGTCGTGAATTCTGACACCTTATTGGGGCGATATTTCGTTATCGGATCAATACCAGTATTAGAACTTTGCCCAATACA
>JAWXUZ010000148.1:0-4409 GCA_044425835.1 Bacillota bacterium
TTTCTTGATTTCCTTTGTATATTCTTCGAGGGAGATTTCTTCATTCTCGGCTTTCCCTCGCCACTCCACTGCCCAAGCTGACCACTGCTCAAATTCTGCCACAGTCATTTTCTTTTTCATGTACCTTGCGTAGTGTGCCTTATACGCTCTGTTGTACGCAAGCCATACGGGATCGTTTTTGCATTTGTCATCATATCGTTTCCGTGAACCAATATCTCGGCAAGTTCTCGTTTCATCTTCTGGTGATGGATTTTCGCAATACGTGGTGTAGCGACCTGATTGTATCAAAAAATATTGGTTGCAAATCATACATTGATTCGGAATGAAATTGTAAGTGATACCTCGGAACAAGTCAAAATACAAAAATGCACCAATGCTTTGAAATGTGTACGATTCGCATAGCAATGCACCGCTATCTGTTTGAATTACAGTGTGAAAAAATTTGGAGTAGCCAGAGGTGAAGTCCATGTATGAATTACTTAACCCAGAGGGGTGTTGCGTGATAAATTTTTGAAAAATTTTCGCTAGTTCGGAATCATCAAGAAATTTTCCTTTGTGATGAAGGTAGTTTGTCACGAAGTCGCTGTATAAATATTTGACTCGCAAAATATCATCAAGGAATGTTAGGTACTGCTCGCAAAGAGCAGTTATTTTTTTGTTCAGTTTGTTGAGGTAATGGGCGTCATCGTAGTCAATGGAGGACTCGGTGAATTCCTCGTCGGGTATAAATTCTGTGAGATAAAAATTTTCGCCCAAATCATAATCTTCACTACCACGAAACATCTCAGTAGATGTGTTCAGCAAATCAATCAATGACTCGGCATAAATCTCATCAGTGGAAGAAATGTGCTTGGAAATAGAAAATAGATTAAAAATCATATCGAGTTCGTGCATCAGAGATTGCACTGCGTAAACATTTGTATTGTAATTTTCGATTTCCCCAAGTGTCATGTAGGGGTGCAAAATGACTAAGGGATGTTTTTGAACGAATGCATCACGCAGTTCGAGTAGGTCTATTTTTTCTTGATAATTCAATATTTCTGTAAGCAATGTGTTGAGAGGAAAACCATATTTTTGTCCAAAATAAATATCTGTTTGAAAAAAGTGTGCAGTGAAAGTAAACATAGAAAACCCCTTTTCTGGATTGTGCTTTATAAAATTCAAAGATTAAAATTTCAAAAATAGATGATGTTTTTCTTTGAATAGAGTATCTATAAAAATTGTAGCACATCTATTTACAAAACGCAAGAAACAATATAAAATAAAAAAATGCTATAGCAAAGAATATGAAGAAAATGAAAAAAAGTTGGAGGTGAATGCTTGAAAAAATTTAATACGATTACAGGAAAAGAATTGTTGGAAAAAGATTTTTGTGAGATTCCATTTGTGGTGAAAGACTTGCTCCCTGTTGGTGTGACATTGCTTGCAGGTGCAGCCAAGGTTGGAAAAAGTTGGTTGTCACTTTGGTTGGCAGTGCAGATTGCAAATGGTGAATCGGTTTGGGAAAATGAAGTCACACAAGGAACAACGCTCTATCTATGTTTCGAGGACAACGAAATCAGAATCCAAAATCGCTTGCTTGAGATTGCAGATGACGTGCCAGACAGTGTACATTTTTGTACTGAAATTTCAAAGTTGGGTGGTGAACTCGAAATGAAACTAAAAAACTTTGCGGAAGAATATCCAGACACGAAATTAATCATCATCGACACACTGCAAACAGTTCGTCCGATACATTCCGATAGCAACTACGCAAATGATTATTCTGACTTGATGATCTTGAAATCCTTGGCTGATGAATACGGAGTTGCAATTTTGCTGATTCATCACTTCAGAAAAATGAAAGACCAAGATGTTTTTCATCAGATTACTGGTTCAACAGGTTTGCAGGGTGCAGTTGATACGATGATGACTCACTCACCGCCAAGATTAGGCGGTCAGCATAGCTGACTTTGCGTAGCAAAGTGAGTTGACCCTTCACAGAATACACGTGGTTCAAAAAGTGCAGTTCTCAACTGCATTGGTCGAGATATTGAACCACGCACTTTGGAGTTGGAACGCAATGAAGATAACGTCTGGATTAAGTTGAGTGATGATTTTGTTGCCTATGATTCGAATCAACTAAAATTTCTAAAAGCAGTTGAATTGTTCATGAAAGATAAAAATTTTTTCGTTGGCACGGCGAGTGAATTATCGTCACAACTTTCTTCCAATGACGATAATTTTTCCAACAAGATAATCTCAAAAAATATCAAGAAGCTTTCAGCAGAGTTGAAAAAAGTTGATATACTGGGGGAAATTCGTCGCACTGGCACTTCACGACTCATTGAGCTGACACGTATCAGTGACGATAATGACGATAATTCTAGTGTGCCAAAATAATCGTCATTATCGTCACAAAACTTAGAAAAGGACTAGGCGATGTCGCCCCACCATTCACCCTGTGTGCGATTGATTTCCGAACTAGGGATAATGATACCACGGAGAAGACGAAACAGGCACGTTGGGGCAAGAAAAAGGAAGTTACATTTTTTGAATGGAAAGCGGTTGAAAAGAGTTTTTCTTGGTGAGATTACCACGAGATTTTGCCTCGAACTGCATTTATAAAAAAAGCAGGAATAAGCAAGGTGCCCAAAACCGTCCCCTTGCGTTCACATTGGAGGGCGATGCCCACCAGAAAGACCGAAAACATCGCATTTCTGCGAACATCAAAAAAGTTTAGTTTAGGTGCTGTAAAATTGAAAAAGTGCTGTACAGGGTGCTGTAGAAAATTTGGAATGCCCAAAGTATGGGCTTTTTATGAGGTTTGCTAGGTGGTCATCGAGGTGGTCAAGGCAGTTTTTAGTGCTTTCGTAGAAATTCAATATAGTAACCAGTATTTTATTTTTTGCGTTGATAGGGTTTAGGGTTGTCTGTGAGTTCAGCCAAGTAATCCATACTTGTACCCAAAGCAATTGCAATTTTACGACATTGCTCAAAAGTATAGTACCGTTTCCCATTTTCGATTTTTGAATAATCACTTTGGTCAATGCCAGTAATGATTTGCATTTTTATTTGTGTGTATCCTTTTGCATTTCGTAATTCCTTTAATCTATTCATCATATCACCACACTATATCATATTTTTTAAAGTTGATTATATTATGGCATATTGCCCTATTGATATTATGGTGAAATTGACCTATAATATATATGAGGTGATTATATGAAAGTAGCCATTATAGGTTCGAGAACACTAAAAGTAACAGATTTAGAAAAATATTTACCAGAAAATACAACTGAAATTGTATCAGGCGGAGCAAAAGGCATTGATTTATGTGCAAAAACACACGCAATCAAGAAAAATTTGAAATACACTGAATTTTTACCAGAGTATGAAAAATACAAAAGAGGTGCACCACTCAAACGCAACATAGAAATTATAAATTATGCTGATTTTGTAATTGCATTTTGGGACGGAAAAAGCAGAGGAACAAAATTTGTAATTGACAATTGTACGAAACTAGGAAAGAAGTGTAAAGTCATTATTGTTGAATGAGAATCAGCTAAGTGCCATCATAAATCAGCAAAAGCTACCAAAGAATTGATCGTGAAGATGTAATTACTGACCCGAAAACTGCCAAAAGCAATCGGACGATTAGCTTGCCAGAGTTCATTTGTGATGAGTTGCAGGACTATATTGATAGTTTATATGGGGCAGAACGGACGGATCGTATCTTCCCTATCTCAAAATCTTATCTGCACAACGAGATGAAACGTGGCTGTAAGGTTTGTGGTGTGAAGAAGATTCGGGTGCATGATTTGAGGCATAGCCATTGCAGTTTACTGATAGAATTGGGATTTCCTGTGATAGCAATCGCTGAACGATTGGGGCATGAAAGCATTGATATCACGTATCGGTATGCACATTTATTCCCGAATAAGTAAGGTGAGATTGCAGAGAGATTGAATTTAGAAAGGAGCATTTGAGATGCCAAAAAAGAGAGTGGATAGTAAAAATCGAGTACGAAGTAAGACGGTGGGATTTCGTGTGAGTCCAGAAGAATGGGCGGAGATTGAGAGATTGGTGAGGATTAGTGGCATGAGTAAACAGGAGTATATCATGCATCGGTTGAGGGGTGAGGAAATCACTGTGGTGGCGAATCCAAGGGTGGTGAAGGCAATTCGAGAGGAGGTGAAGTTGCTCGAAGACCAGTATGACATCACGATAAAAGTACAGTAGTTTTGCTTATTAAATGAATGCCAAAACAAGTGTGCATCATAAATTCTATATTATAAATAGCTGTTTACTTGAGTTTCCGCAAAATGCAAATTAAAATCAGTAACTTTTGGGCACATTGCTATTTTCATACAAAAATAAAAATGGTGAACGATAACGACTCAATAAATTGCACAAAAATAAACCCGATA
>JAWXUZ010000149.1:0-4399 GCA_044425835.1 Bacillota bacterium
ACCTGAAGTTTGCAGTATCTCTTGGGTGGCGACCTTTGGTCGCCTGCTCCCCCATAGAGTACTTATTTTTGGCAATATTTAATTGGGGGAGCAATATTAGATGCGTTCACACACAAAGGAGAGATTTTATGCGAATTTTAAACTTCCCAAACACCTTAAAAAAAGAAAACACAATTTACCAATTGCCAATCGAAAAAATCCGACAAAATCCATACAGAGTCGGGAAGCAAACGCACCTTGGCGAGTTGGCAGAGCTTGCAAGCTCCATCGCAACACATGGCATTTTGCAACCGATTTCAGTCAGGAAAATGAGTGGCGATTCCTACGAACTCATTTCAGGTGAGAGACGTCTGCGTGGGGCTGAAATGGCAGGACTTCACCTCATACCGGCAATTTTACTAAAAGCAAACGACAACGACAGTGCCATTTTTTCTTTCATAGAAAACTTACAACGACAAAATTTGAATTACTTAGAAGAAGCGTATGGCTATCAAAATTTGATTTTAGATTGCGGATTCACACAAGAAGCACTTGCCATGAAATTATCAAAAAGCCAATCGTACATCGCAAGCAAATTGCGACTCCTAAAACTAGAAGACAGCATACAAAATGCCCTTAGTGAATACCAATACCAATTCGGCGAAGCACACGCAAAAGCCTTGTTGCGGTTGCCCCACGAAGAGAGTCGAAAAACGGCCATGGGTGTCATGATTGCAGGTGAATACAACGTGCGACAGACTGAAGAATTGATTGAAGAAATGCTCGAAAAATTGACGAATCCACCACAAAAAACAGTCGCAGAACTCCATACACCGCAAGAAAAATGGCACATCACCGATTTTCGTTTGTGTACCAATACCTTGAAACAGTCGATCGATGTGATTCGCAAAAGTGGAATGCACGTCGATTACGAATTGATTGAGGAAAATAATAGTTGCCAAATCACAATCAAAATACATAGGAAGCAAGTAGAGACGGCATAACCCAAAAATCAGACGCTTAGAATTTCATTAAAATACGGAAAAAAACTCGTTATTTCACAGCAAACCCATTGCAGTAATTATAAAATGGTGTTATACTAAAAAATATTGAATGACACAGGAAACGCTTATGAAGGTCTATTTTTACATCACTAAGCGACACTTTTCTGATTCAATACACTATTATATTATATGCACGTAAATTTTGCGTGGTGGTCAAGGGTTTCCTTGAGTATATGAAAGGATTCGAGTGGATTTTATGAGTGAAACTATAAAAAAAGAAATTTTAAGTTGGGTAAAAACCTTTATCTTTGCCA
The DNA here is from genome assembly GCA_044425835.1 of Bacillota bacterium. Classification (GTDB taxonomy): domain Bacteria; phylum Bacillota; class Clostridia; order Lachnospirales; family Anaerotignaceae; genus Chakrabartyella. Next base: position 1,298 of record JAWXUZ010000149.1, read on the forward strand.
TTGTTTTGGCGGCATTTGCCAACACGTTTTTGATCGTCAATGCAAAAGTACCGACAGGCTCTATGGAAAATACCATTATGCCTGGAGACCGCATTCTCGCACTGCGGACATCGTACTGGTTCGATTCACCAGAACATGGTGATATCATTGTTTTTCGCTATCCAGACGACCCTGAAATACTCTATCTCAAACGTGTCATTGGCACAGGTGGAGATGAAATTTTAATCGAAAATGGCGAAGTGTACTTGAACGGCGTTCTACTCAACGAACCATATTTGAAAGAAGAAGCCTATGGCAGTTTTGGGCCATACGTTGTGCCAGAGGGATTTTATTTCGCCATGGGTGACAATCGTAATAGTTCGGAAGATTCTCGTTATTGGGACAATACGTATATTGAAGAAGATGAAATCCTTGGCAAAGTACAATTTAGTTACTATCAACAATTCCGATGGTTGTCATAAACCAAAGATGAACCATTGGCAAAGTACAATTTAGTGATTGATTGCCAAATATGTAAAAGAGGGCGACCGCAAATCGCCCTTTTTTTCGTTCATTCACAAAAACGTTTCCCCGATTGCCACAGCCACTCCGCATCTTTTTCTTCTAACAATCCCACAATCACTTTTTGTTGCGAGACCCCTTGTTTGCCTTTTGCTGAAAAAATAATTTCCTCATACGGATTGAGATAAAACGACAATTCAAATGGCGACTCGTCACCTCGCACGACAATTTCACGAAATGGCTTGTCCCCTGAAATGACTAAATTTTCATACACCGTTTTCGTCAAAGGTGACAATGCTTTTTGATTATAATGCAATAAATATACCCCCCAAAGTAAAATGAAAAATCCTATCGGCGAAAATACAGACAATACCGCTCCGAATATACAAATTGCATAGCCACAGCCAATGCCGATTTTCGTCAAAACGATGGCGACATGGACGGTACCTTTTAGTTTTCCGCCTAAAATCATGATGATTTTGCCTCCCTCAAAAGGCAATATCGGCAACAGTCGTACCACCGCTACCGCCAAAGAAACGTAAGCAAACCCCCTCTCTTCCCATGCGAACCACCACACCGCAAGCAAAAAGCCGATCAATGTACCGAATACATGCTCGTATGCTTTTTTAGAAAATTGCGGTAGTCGCCCGTCCATGCGTACACCGATTGGTGTAAAATGCAATTTCGTAAAATTAAGGGCATACCCATTTTTTTCCGAGCGGTACATCATAAAAATGGCTTGTCCGAGTTCACAACAAATATTGCAACATACCCAAAATACAAAAATCATTTTCACGTCAAACACAATCGACAGTACGCCTTGTACTATAAATAAAGAATGAACCACCTTTTTTTTCTTATGCACACCGAAACTCATCAATTCCCATTCCCCATTTCTTTTTTTATCTGTCTACTTCAAATGCCCCCTTTATATTCTGCCATAGCTTCCGCAGTCAAATCAAGTGAAACGTACAGCAAAGGGTCTTGCAGTTCACCATTTTTCCACAAGGAATAGTGTAAATGTGGACCAGTTGACAATCCTGTATTGCCTGACTTGGCAATGACAGTCCCTTTTTCTACGACTTCGCCCACATCAAAAAGTACTTCGTTTAGGTGGGCATACATCACCTGAAAGTCGTTTTTCGTTTCGTAATATACCATGAGTCCATACGTAGTGGAATTTCTAATTTCAGTGATTACACCATCCGCCACCGCAACGAGTGGTGTATTTTCTATGAGTGCAATGTCGATGCCGTTGTGGAATTCTTCCGTGCCGAGTACAGGGTTTTCTCGCTCACCAAAAAGAGAAGTCACAAGCCCCTCCGCAGGGTGGAGCAAAACCGACTCCGTCTGTGGCGGTTGGACTGCCATCACCATCACCGCCTCTGCACTAGGGAGACCACTCAAAGTCGACATCTGGGTAGTAAATCCCTGTGACACCATTTTCTTGATTTTGGCTAACTGGAATGGAGAGATCCGTTTCGTCTGTAGGTTCGTCTGTAATTTCTTCTGTAGGTAGTGCTTCGTGTTCTGCATCGACTGTGAACGAAAAATTGCCTTGCCACATATCTTGTAAGTGATTTTTCATGGCGATGATATCGGCTTCGGGCATTTCCTCGCTAATTGTTGCTTTGACCTTTTGGCAAAGGGCTTGTGCCGTTTCACTCTGGAATAGAGAGAGCGTCAAAATGCCACCGACAAAAATGACGGTCACATACATTCGCAAAGCAAAGGTTTGTACAGATTTTGGTTCGTAGCGTTTTCCTTTTTTAGAGCGAGATTTCATTGCATGGCGTTGTTGTAATTCTTGCAGTTGTTTTTTTCTTTCTTTTTCTGTCATATCGCACCTCTTTTGAACTTGTCCATTTTGGTATTATTGAGATACCAACTAAATATTGCCATTTTTGTAAGATACGTAGGGGCGACTTGTAGTCGCCCGTTTCTTAAGAATGTCATTCTTACTGTCATTCCACTACTGCTTTTTCGAGTGCCGTTGCCACTCCTTTTAATAAGGCTTGTGCTGAATATGTATTTTGCTCTGAAACTTGCACCGACAGCGACTGGTTTTTCACCACCTCACGAGCCACTTCCTCCATTGCAGGGTCAAGCAACGGATAAAATACAGCGACACTTTCACTGCGACTGGCAATGGTCACATCAGCGATTTTTCCATCACTGACATCAACGCAAATTTCAGCTTTTTCTTGCCCCATCACTACATTTGCGTAATACGTGCCATCTACATATTTCATGCTTTGCTCGTCTCCTTTGCCAAGACCCAAAAAGAAGTAGATGAGTCCGATGATGATGACGACTCCTAATATTGCAAATACCACTGTTTTGATCAACTCTTTTAATTTGATGACTACAAACTTCCCACCCTTCATAGAACGCCTCCTAGAAATTATCACTTATTTCACTGTATGCAAATTCTGATTTCAATATGTCTTTTTTTCAAAAAATGGGTTGTCAAATTCGTTTTTGTTTTGTATGATATTGAGGTACCAATTCAATATTGATAAATTGCAGCACTCTCATTAACGGGCGACCACAGGTCGCCCCTACAAAAACCTAAAATATCAATATGTAGGGGCGACCTGT
>JAWXUZ010000034.1:0-24119 GCA_044425835.1 Bacillota bacterium
GCATAGCCGTTTTGCGAAGCAAAATGAGTTGACTCCTAAATCAAATGGTATTGCACCCCTTTATTTTTGAAAATATAATACAAATTACTCATGAGAGAATCATCATTCCCAAAACTTGCTTCCGCCACAACGAATTTTCCCATCGGGTATTCAATCATTTCTTGCACGTCCTCCAGTGAGAGATTTTCCGCCAAACAAATCATCAGGAGCAAATCGCCCACGACATACACCAATTTTCCATTGATTTCCATATGAGTCACAGGCACATCGAGCGTCACACCCATTTTGATCATGACTTCATACACCACATCCATATCGGATCGATCGTCTTTGACCCCATCAATCATACTACTAAGTCGTTCTCTAAGGAGTACGGGATCACGATTTTCAATAGCAGCACCGTCCCATTCGTATAGATTCGATGTATCGAGCGACAGCACCTTGAACCCAACATCGAGCGGAGTTTCTCTTTCCTCCAGTTTCGCTTGCGGAGTTTCCTCGAGAATCTTTTTGCCTGCACGACGAATGCGTTCTTTCCCGATTTCACAAATATTGTGGTAGCCATTTTTATAGGCTTCGGATTTTTCGTCCGTGCGTTCAGGAAGTTGTACGCAGATGAATTTGCGATTGCCCCCGTCCTCAGCGTTTAACTGCATGACAGCGTGGGCAGTGGTGGCGGAGCCTGAGAAGAAGTCAAGGATGAGGCCATCTTTGTTTAGTAGGGATTTTGTAAAGTTGTAGATTAAATTCACAGGTTTACAATAATCAAAATACTTCCCTCCAAAAAGTTCCATTTGTTCCTTATCACTTTCTTGATTATCACCATATTCAGCCAATAATAAATCTGTTATTGATTTTCTCTTAGTTTTTTCTTCTTCCGAAACATACCTACGTAAACCCAAGTTTTGAGTAATAAATAATAATTGATTTTCGATAAAGTTTGTAATTAATTCTTGACTTACAGAAAATTTACTTTTGACCTCTACATCATTCAAGGTAATTCCGTTTTTATAACTGACATCTTGCAAATATTCTACTTCCATCGTTTTAATTTTATACTTACCTGCTTTGATTACACCGTCCCCATCTAGCTTTACTAATGCACCCTTTTGAAAAATTCGTGTACTCTCGCCGTTAGAGATATTGATGACTTTTTTTGTTTCGTCAGAAATATTTTCTATTGACAATTTTTCAAGTTCATAATTTTTTTTACTATAAACTAAAATATACTCCATTACTTTGGCTGTATGTTTCGCTAAAAAAGATGGTTGTTTCTTTCGTTTCCAATGCAAGCAATCAACAAAATTTTCCTCACCAAAAACTTCATCGCAAATTTTCCGTAGATTATGTACTTCATTATCATCTATACTAATGAAAATCACACCATCGTCAGCAAGCAAATTCGCCGCCAACCGTAACCTCGGGTACATCATATTGAGCCAATTCGTATGAAATCTTCCCATCGTTTCAGGATTGCTTTTTGTCGCTTGCGATGTGACCTCTTTGTAATTCGCCAAAGGCTCTGCAAAATCATCTTCATACACAAAATCATGCCCCGTATTGTACGGCGGATCAATGTAAATCATTTTCACCTTGCGATAATAGGCGGTCTGCAACAGCTTTAGGACTTCCAAATTATCCCCCTCAATGTAGAGATTTTCTGTCGTGTCGAAGTTCACACTTTCCGCCTGTTTTGGGCGGAGCGTCCCTCTCGATCTTTGTTGTGCCACTTTCAAGCATTGCGATTTTCCTTTCCACTCGAATTTATATTTTTCAAAATCTTCATCTATATATTCCCCACAAAGGGAAAGCAACTTGTCAATGTCGAGCTTCCCCTCAGCGAAACATTCAGGGAATACGGACTGTAATTTTTGCTTGTTGTCTGACTCCAAATCCATTGAAAAACCGTCTAGTTTGTTATTCTCCATTTTTCAATCCTCCATTACTAATTTACTTTCGGCACAAACTCCAATTTTAAAGTCATGTCCATTCCGTCAGCCAATCTTTGCAATAGGGCAATTGTAGGATTTCCATTTCCTGTTTCTAATTTACTAATGTCTGCTTGATTGATTCCCGTTTTCTCCGCCAATTCTTTTTGCGTGAGCTGTTGCTTTTTGCGTGCATCAATCATGGCTTGAATAATCTTAAATTCAGGCTCTAGTGCCTCCCACTCTTTTTTAAATTCTGGATTTTTCATTTCTTCCGCTAATAATCTGTCCAAATCGTCCATATAATTACAACTCCTTTTCTTCTCTTTCCAAATAGTCAAAACGATATTTTTCTGCCAAATCAATTTCTTTGTCTGGTGTTTTTTGTGTTTTTTTCACGAATCCATTTGTCAATATAATTTTCTTTCCAACAACAAAAAAATATAATACTCTTGAGATATCACTCCCTTGTTTTGCCCGCAATTCAAAGATTCCGTTCCCCAAAGATTTTGTGTAAGGCTCACGGAGTTCGTTGCCATTCTCCCTCAAAATATTGATACAACGATACATTTTCGTTCTCATTTTGATATCAAGAGAAGAAAGAAATTCTTTTGCAGGTTGTTCCCCGTTCTTTTTTTCGTACATCACAATTTCAAAATAATCCATATTCCCTCCTCTATTATATGTATAGTATATGGGATTTATCCCATATTGTCAATAGGCTGTATTTCTAGTAAAAAATGCCTGTCACTTCCACTCCCACTTCCGCTGCTACTGCTTCCTGCAACTTGTCTGACTCCAAATCTATTGAAAAACCATCTAGTTTGTTGCGATTCATAACTCTGCCCCCTCTGTTTTGAATGTGTCGAGCAACGATAAAAATTCCTTTGTATACTGCGTTTGAATGCGTTCATACACCGCCTTGATTTCCGCTTCGTTGTACTGATGAGAGGCAATATTTCTATCTTTTATCATTTGCAACCACACCGATTCATTGTCGATGACTTCATGCTGGTACGCAAGCTGTATGACTTGACGTGGTAGGCTCGTTGGCGAAAGTCCCATTTCTTGTAGAAATTCTTTTAGCGTTTTCCATGCCATTTCATACGTAAATTCAAAGCGTTGAATGGTGCTATCTCGTAAAATATCATCTGGAATGCCTTGATTTTTTGCACTTTGCAACTCCTCGAGTCGCTTGACTGCTTTTTCATAATTCATTGATTGATACAAAAATTTTCCCATAAATAGTATTCGCTCCTCTTTTTTTACATTGTCAATAAATAGTGCGTCCAAGCCCTCACGCATGACCGATACATCAATTTTGAGCAAGGTGTCGATGTTGTCGATCTCCTCTAAAAATTCATATGTAACCTCATTTTTGAAGTAGACAGCAATGTCGTAATCACTGCGTGCAGTTTGATCGCCCCTCGCCCGTGAACCAAAAAGTGTGACTTTCGATAAATGCTCTGCGTATTTGATTGCAATTTGCTTGATTTCATATAAGATTTGATCCATTGTACACCTCGTCTAATTTTTATTACATTTACATTATAGTAGTAAGACGGGCGACCAAAGGTACGCCCCTACGTATTGATACTTCGTGCTTTTTGTAGGGGCGACCAAAGGTATACCCCTACATATTGATACTTCGTTCTTTTTGAAATTCTGGATTTTTCATTTCTTCTTCCAGTAATTTATCCAAATCATCACGCATTACGCACCTCCAATAAAAAATGCCTGACCACTTCCACTGCCACTACTTCTTGCAACGTGTCGCCCTCTAAAAATCCTTGCACTTGCGTTTCCAATTCCAAATCCAACTCCATATTAGAAAAAAATTGTCGTTCCTCTTTCTGCTGCAATTCCTTTTTCTTTCCATTGATATCTTTTTGCAATATCAATAGTTTCATTCTATCTGCTGTCACTTCCTCTAACTCTTTTTTCAAATTCTCTAATTCAATTTTGATGTCGCTAATCTCATGACCAAGCCTTGCTTTTTTATCCGCAATTTCTTTTTTCAGCGACTCCACTTCATGTTGCAAAGGCAAATCGAGTGCTTGCCCATGTGTAGCAATCAGCTTGGCAGTATCAACTAGTGCATCGACTTCATGATACTTAGACGATGACTTCAACCATGCTACAGTCGACGTTCCAATTTCTTCCACGGACACAAAATCTTTTTTGAGTCTGTCCTCACATTCCGCATGAGTCAATATTTTTCCATCAGCAGTCCGCCCTGCGAGAATAGGAATCTCCTTATAAACTGCTTCCTTTATCTTTAATTTTACTATATAAAAACCAATTTCGCAAGCCGATATTTTTTCTTTGACGAGGGCAATTCCCCTTTCGCTACACGCAATTTCATTCAACACACCTTTCCCTAAAATGCTTGTCAAGGTGATTCGTCCGTGGTGCGGCTTGAAATCTTTCGCCATTCCATACTTTTTTTGAGAGATGTACTTCTGATTCTGCTTTCCATTGAAATAGTAAAACAAAGTAGGCAACTTTTCATAATTCGTTGCCGTGATTGTGCGTTCTCGCTCGTCAATCTCAAAATAGCAGTCGTCAAAATGCAAGTTGTATTGTTCAAAAAAATATTTTGTGCTTGCCCATAACCGCTCTTGAATCTCATCAACTCTCGTTTGAATTTCAGTCGGCACAATTTGATATTGCTTCGCTAACTCCATCGAAAATGTAGTAAACAAAATTTCTTCTGCATGATGCACAACTTTTTCAGTTTGCTCTGCAAATGTTTTCAATTGTGATTCGTAGTCCGATTCAATTTGTCGTTGTGTCCGCAATTTCAAATCAGCGAGAGCCACAGAAACAGATTCAGCAAAGCCACCGATCACATGATCGGAAACGCCAAACACTCCATCAGAAACAAGCAACCGCTTATTGACCAACTCCAATTTCCGCACATCAGCAAAATTATTCTGATTGATAAAAGCCAACACAACGACATCGTTTTTCTGCCCGAGCCTGTGACAACGATCAATGCGTTGCTCCATCTTCAACGTATTAAAAAGTAAATCATACTGCACCACGAAAGAACATTGCTCAAGGTTGAATCCCCTCGCAGCACTATCAGTCGTAATCAAAATTTCATGTGTGGTCTTTATTTGAAATTCTTCAATCGCAGAATAATCAGTCGAGCCATTGTAGATTGTCGTTTTGTATTTCTCTTTGAGATGTGCAAACAAATATTTTTGAGTCTGTACACTCTCCGTGAAAATGACTGCTTTGCGATTCGCCCCCGCCTTTTTCAGCAGTGGGAAAATTTTCTGCAACGCAAGTAAAAGTTGTGTCGTCTTTGCATCACAATCTATTTTGTCAGCCAGTGCTTCCATTTCTTGGAACAGGAGCAACTCCTCATAAGCAGTCGAATCATTTTGCAATCGCTTGATGATTCCTTTGATGGTCTGCAAGACCGCCGCAGTCGATGAGCCTAAGAGTCCCAACATCTGCAAAGACAAATCATACGAGTCCATTTTCGGAAACGCTTTTTTATTTTCTCTATTGCAGTACGCAGAAAGTAAGTCGTACAATTTTTGTTCAGCTTCTGTCAACGTATACTGCAACGTGATGAGTTGCCTTTGCTTCACATCGGCATATTGCTTCGCAGACGATCGGAGCGTGCGGAAACAATACGGAGCAACTTTCTTTGCCAGTTCAGGATAATTTTCTGGTTTGCGTAGATATCGTTTCAGAAATACTTCGGGCGGATCTAAAATTGTTTCGTCAATAAAATAAATCAGTCCATACAAGTCCATGATATTTTTTTCAATTGGTGTCCCAGTCAAAAGTATTATATAGGAAGATACTGATATTTTTTTCAAGACTTTTGCTTTCACATTGTCCTCTTGGTAGACGGAACATAGGGCAGTCGCTTCTTCAAAAATCATCAAATCCCAACCGACCGATTGCATTTCTTTTTCATTCTCCACAGCAAAATCGTATGTTGTCAGCACAACTCCATAACTCAAAAATGAATTTTCGTTCGCCCTCAATTCTTCTTGCGTGGCAATCACAGAACAAGGAATCGTGTAGTGTTCGGAAATTAATTTTTTCCATTGCATGAGCAAGTCACCATTCGGAATCAAAATGCAAATACGAGTTTTTCCCACGTAGAAATATTGCCCTGCAACAAGTAAGACTTCATGACTCTTGCCCATTCCACTTTCATCACAGAGAATGACCCCTTGTTGCGATTGACCTTGCAATGCAAATTGACTCGCTACGACTTGGAACGGATACACCTCAATCGTAGACGAGGCGAACACAGAAACAAAACCCATGCTTTGATGGGCAAGCTGTTTCGTAAAATAGTAATTTGAGAATATTGTCATGGAATCACCCCTTGCGATTCATGGTCATTTTTTGGAATTTACTGACTTTAGTATACCACAAGTTGGAGCAAAAAAACAGTTTTTGTAAAATCTCTTTTCGGTCACTGCATCCGATTTTTCATTTCTTCAGGAGTTATTTTATACTAATTCTTCAATTGAATTTGCAAAAGTTGAATCAAATATAAATTTCTACTTGAAATTATACATAAAAAATGGTACATTGTATACTATAAACACACAATGAAAACATATAAAAGGAGAAAACTATGGATCAAAGATTGAAACAACTCGCATATAATTTAGTGCATTACTCTTGTCGTTTACAAAAAGGAGAAAAAATCCTGATTTCTTGCAGTGGTGTCCACCCGATTCCGCTCGTGAAACAAATCATCAAAGAAGTTTACAAAACAGGTGGTGTCCCATTTTTAGATATGTCCACGAATTCGCTCGAACGTGAACTGCTTCTTGGGGCGACGAAAGAACAACAAGAATTGCAAGCGAAAATCGACTGCATGTTAATGGAAGAAATGGATGCATTTATCGGTGTCAGAGGTGAGGACAACAACATGGAACTCAGTGATGTGCCAGCGGAAAAACTCGATTTGCAAATGAAATTCCATACCGATCCCGTGCATCATAAAATCCGTGTGCCACATACGAAATGGGTCATTTTGCGTTACCCAACGAATGCCATGGCACAGATGGCAAACACGAGCCAAGAAGATTTTGAAGACTTCTATTTCGATGTGTGCAACTTGGATTATGGCAAAATGGACGATGCGATGACACCACTCGTTGCGTTGATGGATCGCACAGATAAAGTGCGACTCGTGGCAAAAGATACCGATCTCACGTTCTCCATCAAGGACATTCCAGCAATCAAGTGTGCGGGGCTTTGCAATATCCCTGACGGCGAAGTGTTCACAGGCCCTGTGAAAGACTCGGTGAATGGGAAAATCACATACAATGCCCCATCGAGATACAACGGCTTCACGTATGAAAATGTATCTTTGACGTTCAAAGATGGCAAAATCATCGAGTGTAGTGCCAATAATACAGAGCGACTTGAAAAAGTATTCGATACAGATGAGGGTGCGAGATACGTGGGCGAATTTGCAATCGGTGTGAATCCGTATATCACAAAACCGATGAACAATATTTTGTTCGATGAAAAAATCGCTGGAAGCATTCACTTTACTCCTGGAAATTGCTATGAAGAAGCTGACAATGGCAATGAATCGGCGATTCACTGGGATTTGGTGCTTCTGATGGACGAAGAAAATGGCGGTGGCGAAATTTGGTTTGACGACGTTTTGGTTCGCAAAGATGGTATCTTTGTTTTGGAAGAACTTAAGGTCTTAAATCCTGAAAACTTGAAATGAGGATGACAGCAAAAATATTGTACAAAAAGTATAAAGTTTTTTTGTGAAATGTTCCGAAAAATAAAATATATCATAAAAAAGCTTGTGATTTGTTAAACAATGTGGTAATATGTGTTTATAGAGTATAGGAAACGTTTCCGAAACCTTCCAAAAACTTTGTTACTTTATTCAATGAATTTCACTTAAAGGGGGAAATGGTATGAAAAAAAGAATTTTTGCAACACTTATGGTAGTCGCTATGGCAATGGGTACACTCGCTGGTTGCGGTGGTAGCAGCAGTAGTGATACTAGTAGCAACGACACAAGCAGCAGTAACGATACGAGTAGCGACAGCAGTGCAGCTGCACCAGCAGAATCAAGCGGTGAAGCGGGTTCTGTATACTACTTGAACTTCAAACCTGAAGTGGCTGAAGTTTGGGAAGAATTGGCAGAAGTCTACACAGCTGAAACTGGTGTGGAAGTCAAAGTCGTAACGGCTGCTGGCGGAAATTATGAAACAACATTGAAATCTGAAATTGCGAAAAAAGACGCTCCAACACTTTTCCAAATCAATGGTCCAGTGGGCTATGAAGCGTGGAAAGATTACTGTGCTGACTTATCAGGAACAGACTTCTACGGCGTACTATCTGATCAAGAATTGGCAATTACAGGTGCAGATGGCGGTGTTTATGGTGTGCCATATACGATTGAAGGCTACGGCATCATCTATAATGATGCAATCATGAGAGCGTATTTTGCAATGGATGGAGCAGTCGTATCCTCTATCGACGAGATCAACAGCTATGATACATTAAAAGCTGTGACAGATGACATGCAAAATAAAAAAGATGACTTGGGCATCAGAGGTGTATTTGCTTCTACTTCTCTACTTCCAGGGGAAGATTGGAGATGGCAAACGCATCTTGCAAACATGCCATTCTACGGTGAATTTGACGACAAAGGTGTTTCTGATTTAGATGCAATCGATTTTACTTACAGCGAAAATATGAAAAATATCTTCGACTTGTACATCACAAATTCAACAGTTGCTCCAACAATGCTTGGTAGCAAAGGTGTCAACGATTCTATGGCAGAATTTGCGATGGGTCAAGCAGCAATGGTGCAAAACGGAAACTGGGGCTGGGGACAAATCAATGGTATCGATGGCAATACTGTAGCAGCTGAAGATGTGAAATTCCTTCCTATCTATGTTGGATTGGACGGCGAAGAAGATATGGGTCTTTGTATTGGTACAGAAAATTATTTCAGTATCAACAGCCAAGTTTCAGCAGAAAACCAACAAGCATCTATCGATTTCGTGAATTGGTTGGTATCATCTGATACAGGAAAAGACTACATGACAAACCAATTGGGGAACGTTGCTCCATTTACAACATTTGGTGCGGATGAAAAACCAGCAGATCCACTTGCAAAATCAATGCTTGAAAATATGGAATCAGGCGTAACGTCTGTACCTTGGGTATTCCAAGTATTCCCAAGCCAAACGTTCAAAGACAACTTCGGTAGTGCTTTGCTTGAATATGCACAAGGAAATGAAAATTGGGCATACGTGGAAAAACTTGTAATTGACCAATGGGCTGCTGAAAAAGCTGCACAATAATTTAGAACTATAGCAAGTATGAACAGGGGGGGGGGCGTATACCCCCTTTCATTTTTCACTACTATAAAAAATATGCACAAAACAAAATAGAAAGTCGCTATATTACTATACAATATCATCAAACACAACATTCAAATTGTTGGGAAAGGGGTTCGCTCATGGAAAAAACGCTGAAAAAGTATTTTTCTATTTTCGTTTTGCCGACGCTCATTGCGTTTTTCATTGCATTTGTCATTCCTTTTGCAATGGGGCTGTACTTATCTTTTTGTGAATTTACGACCGTTTCTAATGCGACATTCGTTGGATTTTCCAATTATGCAAAGGCTTTCACAGATTCGGGATTTCTAAATGCAATGGGATTTACAGTGAAATTTGCACTTGTTGCCATTGTATCTATTAATGTATTTGCTTTTGCTGTCGCTCTACTTTTGACGAAGGGACTCAAAGGCACGAATTTATTCCGTACTGTATTTTTTATGCCCAACTTAATCGGAGGAATCGTTTTGGGTTACATCTGGCAATCGATCATCAATGGTGTACTTGTATACTATGAAGTGACGATGTTGGTCGATGCGACATACGGTTTTTGGGGCTTGGTCATTTTGATCAACTGGCAAATGATTGGGTATATCATGATCATTTACATAGCTGGTTTGCAAAATGTACCTGGTGATTTGATTGAAGCAGGGGAAATCGACGGGGCGAACAAATGGCAATCTCTCTTTCAAATTAAAATTCCAGTGCTAATGCCTTCGATTACAATTTGTTTGTTCTTGACGATTGCCAATACGTTCAAAATGTTTGACCAAAACTTGGCATTGACAGGTGGTGGCCCATCAAACAAAACGACGATGATGGCACTTGATATTTATAATACGTTCTATGGCAGAACGGGATACGAAGGTGTCGGGCAAGCAAAAGCCGTGATTTTCTTCGTGATCGTCGCAGCCATTGCTGTAACGCAAGTTGTTATGTCAAGAAGTAAGGAGGTGGATAGCTAATGGCTCATGAAGGAAGAGAACGCAAAAGTCCGATTAGTTATGCGATTTTATCTGCTTTGGTCGTGGTATTCATTGCACCGATATTATTCGTATTGATGAATTCATTTAAAGGAAAATTTTTCATCAGCGATATGCCGTTCCAATTTCCAACGGAACAAACATACGTTGCATTTGCCAACTATACGACAGGGATTGCAAAAACTGGATTCTTCACCGCATTTGGTTGCTCCTTGTTCATCACTGTATTTTCAGTGCTTGGCATACTCTTATTCACTTCGATGACGTCTTGGTACATCACGAGAGTGAAAACGAAACTCACTTCGGCGATTTATTACATGTTCGTATTTTCCATGATTGTGCCATTCCAGATGATCATGTTTACGATGTCAAAACTCGCTGACACACTCAATTTGAATACACCGATTGGTTTGGTGGTGCTATACGTTGGGTTTGGTGCTGGTATGTCTGTATTTATGTTTTGTGGATTCATCAAGTCGATTCCACTAGAAATTGAAGAAGCGGCGATGATTGACGGTTGTACACCGCTCGTTACGTTTTTCCAAATTGTATTTCCGATATTGAAACCGACTGCAATCACGATTGCCATATTGAATGCAATGTGGATTTGGAATGACTATTTGCTTCCATACCTTGTAATTGGTGTATCGACAGAATACAAAACGATTCCCGTTGTTGTGCAGTATTTGATGGGATCGTATGGCGATAAAGATATGGGGGCATTGATGGCACTTCTCGTGTTGTCTATCATACCGATTGTCATTTTCTATATCTTCTGTCAAAAATATATCATTGAGGGCGTTGTGGCAGGTGCTGTCAAAGGATAATTCACGAAAGAATTTGTATCAAAACTATAAGAATGAGAGACCTAATACTTTTACAAATGTAAAGGTGTGAAGTCTCTTATTCTTTTTTTGGAGCATTCTACTAGTGTAAAAGCCAAAAAACGACATAGTTTTCACGTAATTTGTGCAGAAACCATATAAAATTTAGAGAAAATTCAATTTCGCTATTGACAAAATACAAGTAAACGAATAAAATACAACGAGAAGTGAATTGAAATTATATTATAAAGTTTACAAATGTAAAAGTGTGGTGTGGTTATGAAAAAAATAATTGACGATGAGCAGACGCTCATTGAGATTAGTGATTTATATTACAATCAAGATTTGACACAATCTGAAATTGCGAAAAGGTTTCAAATTTCTCGCCCGACAGTTTCTAAAATGCTACAACTCGCAAAGAAATATGGGATTGTCAAAATTCAAATATCGAATGTCATGGATCGTAATTTTTTCAAACTAGAAAGAAAATTACAAGAAAAATACAATTTAAAAGAAGTGATTATCGTAAACACGAAAGAAGATGCCACAGAACAAAAAGATGAACTGGGCAAAGCCACAGCAATTTATTTGAGTCGCATTATGAAAGAAGATGATATCGTTGGTGTCTCGATGGGTACGACACTCAGTCATATTGCGAAATTTGTAAATCATACAGTACCGTATTCCAAGGTTACTTTCATTCCCTTGGTTGGAGGTCTTGGTCAAATTGAAGCGGATTTACATGCGAATATTTTGGCGGAGTCTTTGGCAAAAGCGTATGGCGGACAATTCCTTCCTTTTCATGCACCGGCTGTCGTATCTCGATACCAGACGAAAATGGAATTGCTCCAAGAAGATAGTGTTCGTTGTGTGTTTGAAAAAATCAAAAAAATAAGCATTGCCCTTTTGGCGATTGGAAATTTGGCATCGGACTCGACAATTTTAAAAGCGGGTTACTATAGCGAGAGTAAATTTCAGAGATTCAAAGAACAAGGTGCAGTCGGCGATATTTGCTTGAAATTTTATGACATTCATGGAAATATGAATCAGTTCAAAAGCAATGAAAATGTGATTGCAGTTGATTTTGAGGAGTTGAAAGAGAAATCGTATACCGTGGCACTTTTTGCCGGTGTGGAGAAAGTGTTTGCTGCGTATGGATTATTGAAAGGCAAATTGACAAATTGTATTATTTTAGATTATGAATGTGCAAAAGCCTTGTATGAGATGGAAGTGTGAGAAAGAAGCACTCCGCAGTGATGAAAAAGGAGGTTCTCAATGACTGGTGTAGTACTCTTGATGTTGGTTGTGGCGATGATATTGCAGTCGGTGATTACTTTTTTTCAAATCAAAGCGTACCATAGAAATTTAAATGAAATGAAAGGCAAAGGCCTCTTGGGGATTGGGTCTCGCAGAGGTGGATTTTTGCAAAAAGGAGATATTGTCATCGTTTCTTTCGATCGGGCAATGGGCAAGGTCATTGACTGTCGCAGAATGCATGGCATTACGAGTTTTCAAAAATTCAAGGTTGTACCAGAGTGGATTGGATTGGATTTGGAAGCGATTGGGGCAATTGCAAAAGAAGAAAACGAAAAAGTGATGAGCCGAAAAGACAAAAGATATGAAGAAATGCAAGGTCTTCAAAAAGGGAAATACGCTGCACTTTACCAAGCAGTTGATGCCATTGGAGAAAGACTGAAAGCAGATGAACAGAAAGAAGAAATAGAGCTGACAGAATCAACGATTTAAGGAAGGAGGTAACTATTCAGTACCCTAATAAATATGTTGAAAGATTCAGTTTCAGAAGTTTTCAGCACACTAATGTTTGCAAAGATAAAAGTTTTTGTTCTCAAAGCCTAGCTGCCACTTTTTTCAAAAAGTGGCAGGTGTGGACAGCGTCCACGGTCTTAAAAAATAAGGTTCTGAATAGTTATGAAAGGAGAATGAATATGGATTTTTTAGCAGGTTTGGCCTCGAATTTTATCGGCCTTTTCAACGAAGGTGGGACAGTTTTGATGGGGTTTGTCACAGGCATACTCCCAACGCTAATTGTACTTATGACATTCGTTAATTCAATCATCAAAATGATTGGCGAGCAAAAAGTAGAAAGAATGGCAAAGGCTTGTAGTAAAAATATAATTTTGCGATATACCGCCTTGCCTATTTTGGCGATGTTTTTCCTTACTAGTCCTATGGCGTTTACCTTCGGAAAATTCTTGGACGAAAAACACAAAGCCGCTTTTTATGACGCTGCGGTATCTTTTTGTCACCCCATTACAGGATTGTTTCCGCATGCAAATGCAAGTGAATATTTCGTGTACGGTGGCATCGCAGCGGGTATTATAGCACTCGGTCTTGACCCAGCAGAATTGGCAATACGCTATTTTATTGTTGGTATTCTCGTGATTTTAATGCGAGGAATTGTGACTGAAAGAATCGTTGCGATCATGTCAAAAGAGAAATAATTACGGAGGAAATTGCATATGTATAGATCAGTCATCATAAATAGAGGAAGTAGCGGTTGGGGTGGCCCTTTGGTCATTACACCGACAGAAGAAAAAAATGTGATTTTATCCGTAACAGGCGGTGGAATTGACGAACTGACGAAAAGAATTGCAGAACTCACAGGGGGAGAAGCGGTCGATGGTTTTTCTACAGCAATCCCTGATGCCCAAGTGGCTTGTGCAGTTGTCGATTGTGGTGGCACTGCAAGGTGTGGTGTCTATCCGAAAAAAGGGATTCTCACAGTCAATACGACAGCCGTTGGGCAAGCAGGCCCTTTGGCAAAATTCATCAAAGAAGAAATCTACGTTTCTGATGTCAAATTAGATAATGTAGAGTTGGCAGACAAAACAGCACCAGCACCAACAGTCGATACGAGTAGCAAAGAAGCATTTTCAAAATCACTCAAAGACATTCAGGCGAATGCAAAACAAGAAGTCCCAAAAAATGGTAGTAGTGAGTTCATTGCAAAAGTCGGTAAAGTCATGGGTGGTGTCGTTGCAAAATTTTACCAAGCCGGTCGGGAATCGATAGATATGGTCATCAGAAATGTATTGCCATTTATGGCATTTGTGGCAATGATCATAGGTATTGTCACCGCCTCGGGATTGGGCGATATCATCGCAAATACGATTGCACCTTTGGTAGGTTCTTTGCCGGGTATGGTGGCCGTTGCATTTGTATGCTCCATTCCGCTGATTTCTCCGATTTTAGGCCCTGGGGCTGTCATTGCCCAAATCGTTGGGACTTTGGTCGGTACATTTATTGGAGAGGGGGCAATCGTTGCGTCTATGGCATTGCCAGCACTCTTTGCAATCGATGCCCAAGTGGGTTGTGACTTCATTCCAGTAGGTCTTTCTCTTGGCGAAGCGGAATCTGAAACGGTAGCTGTGGGTGTGCCAGCAGTTATGTTTTCGAGATTAATCACAGGACCAGCGGCGGTTTTGATTGCGTATGCATTTAGTATCGGTATGTACTGATTCGATTTAGTATTATTTAATAATTAGTGGTTGCTGATTAAGTCTAAAACACTGTTATATCAACGTTTGTAATCATTTTTAACCCTTCAACCTGCAAGTTTTTTCATAAAACACTCAAAACCTTTGCAGGTATAATTTTCAGTAAACGCTAAAGTGAACAAAAAATAAAGTTTTGCTCCAACTTTTTCAAAAGTTGGCAGAGTTTGAGACGGAGTCTCAAGGTCTTTTCTTTTTAAAATAGTAATATTTAATTGGTACCTAAATAACAGAAATAAGGGAGTAAAATTATGAATTATAAAACAGCAATTACATCAATCGGTTCAGAAGTGATGGACTTTTTGCAAGACAATATGTTGATTGTATTCAATGAAAATGCACCAGAGGGTCTCGCTGAAATTTCAATTCTACACACCATCGCACCATTTGAAAAGGAAATTTCGGTAGGGGATCGAGTTGTGTTTGGTGCAAATGCGTATGATGTGACAGGAATTGGAACAGAAGCAAATAAAACGATGAAAACATTAGGCCATTGCACCTTTGTATTTTGTGGAGAGGAAAAGGCAGAAGCTCCGGGTCAAGTTTGTCTTGAGAAGAAGCCAGCTCCAGAACTCAAAGTAGGGGATACGCTAGAAATCCATTACCAATAAATAAGGATTCTGTGGGGAGTCATAATGTTAAGAAACGAGAAAACAGGTCTGCGACTTAGAAAAATTGCAGACCTGTTTTGATTTTTGTTGTTTTTGATAGGTGTGTAGGGCGACTGGAATCTGTTATTGTCGTCCCCAAGAAAACCAATCTGTTTTGATTTCGTAAAGCCAACCTTTCAGATCGAATCGATCGGCTCGTTCATTCGTAATCAGTGGAAATTCATACAACAATTCACTACCCAAATACAATTTCCCGACACCAACTTTTTGATATTGAAAGACAGGGGCTTCTAAAATCTCGCTGTAGTCGTATTCTACATGGAGTTCACGCAACTCGTCCTCGGTAAACAAACCACGATAGGCACCGCTTGTGACGACAGAAATGTAACTCACGGGGGAGCTTTCGATCGCAATTTCGCCAACAACAATCCCTGATTCGATGAGTTCGTACTTATCATACATTTCAAAACCATAATCTAAAATCGCTTTCGTGTCTGTCCATTTTGCCTCTTTGCCTGTCGTCCCCCAACCACTCGCAAGGACGGTAGATATGAGAGTGACATCATCTCTTGTGGCAGCACCGACGAAGCAATGCCCCGCACGATTTGTATAGCCTGTCTTCATGCCGATTGCCCCGTCGTATTCACTCAAAAGTCGATTGGCATTCGTGACGGTGACTTGTCGTCTGCCGGCTTCTTCGTTGAAGGTGCGATCGGCAGTTTGTATGATTTTGGAAAATGTTTCGTTTGTCAAAGCATACGCTGCAATCAGAGCGAGATCTTCTGGGCTTGCGACATGATCTGTCGCTGCTAGGTGGCTATCGAGTCCATTTGGTGAATTGAATACCGTCTTTTTTGCCCCGATCTCTTCGGCTCGCAAGGTCATCATCGTGCAGAAATTTTCGACTGTTCCGCCGACGTGTTCTGCCAAAGCCACGGCAACATCATTGTACGAAGCAAGCATCAATGCGTACAACATATTTTCTACAGTAAATTGTTCGCCCTCTTGCAAATGCATATGTACTTCTGGTTGGTTTGAGGCGTTTTTACTGACACAGACGATGTCATCTAAATTTGTACGTTCAAGCACCAAAAGAGCCGTCATAATCTTCGTTGTGCTTGCCATTGCCAGTGGGATTTCCTCATTTTTCCCCCATAAAACACGTCCGTTATCGGGGTCGAGTAGCACTGCCCCTGCGGCATGAACGGAAGACAAATCAGCTGCCTGTACAGGGGTGCTCCACAATAGGAAAACGAGAGGGAGAATTTTCAATTGCAAAGCCCGTCTCTTTTGTTTGTGCGTTTTTTCTTGTTTCATTCCAATCACCTCTTTCATTTTCTATTTTATGATAAAATCCATGAGTTATGTTGAGAAACTTCTCACTGTATTCTTCTAAATTTCGCCGAAAAAATAGTAATTTCTTAAAAGTAATGTTGCATTGGAATTGACAAAAACAAGTCAAATATGGTATAATTGGATTAGAAATTATCGGGGAAATTGCCTAAATGTAGTTGGTGAAGTTGGAAAGTATTCAGAAATTAGTAAGATAAAATTTTGTTATTTGAGGAAGAGGTGATGAGACGATGAATTTTACATTGACACAACAACAAGATTTTGAAACGATAGCAAACGATGCAAAAATTCCTTGGGAAAAGTTAAAGCAAAAAAAAATACTTGTAACAGGGGCAACCGGCATGATTGGGAAACATATCTTGCTGGCTCTTTCTCGTGCAAATGAAATTCACGAACTGGAGATGCATTTGATTGGTAGCGGTCGCAATACACCTTTGGCAGATTCACTCTATGAAGCGACTGCGGTGGAATTTATCGAAGGTGATATTTTAGATTTGTTGCCACCACCTGAAGAAAAAAAAGAAGAAGAACCAAAAGAAGACTCATCAGACAAAAATGCAAAAGGGACATGGAAAGACAAATTAGGCAAAAAATCGAAAGCACCAGAAGAATCTGAAGCAGTCGAAACAGACCCAGATGAAATTGCAGAACCAGATGAAATACCAGAAGAAGAAGTCGAAGAAAATGAATTCAAAAAATTATGGGCATATGAAACCGTTGATTTCATCATACATTGTGCTGGTGTCATTCCCACAACGAATATGGCGAATTTTCCAGTCAATACGATTGCAAATATCGTAAATGGCACACAAAATATATTGGCCTTTGCAAAAGAAAAACAGTGCCAAGGCTTCGTTTATATTTCTTCAGCTGACATTTACGGCGAAAAAATCGAGGGCGAAGTGACAGAAACGGAAATAGGCACGCTTGATTTGGCGAATGTCCGCACGGCGTATGCAGAGAGTAAGAGAGTGGCAGAACTGTTGACGATGTCGTATGGACTCCAATACAAATTACCTGTGTTTGTGGCGAGATTGCCTTTGACTTTTGATAGCGAGGCGGTACAAAATGAGTCGAACGAACTGCATAAATTTTTCCGAGATATCATAAATGGTGGCAATGTGGAGCTTAGGGATGCAGGGAAAATGATGGTCAATTGTGCATATATTACGGATGTTGTGCGTGGCATTTTGTTTGTGTTGACGAAAGCCGTACCGCAAGAAGTATATAATTTGGGGACACAAAAAAATGCATGTACTGTCAAAGAATTTGCAGAAATCGTGGCAAAAGTCATGTCGGATAAAAAAGCGTATGTCGTGACGAAAAAGAAACCAGCGGACAATCGTTTCGGCAAAGAATTGGATTGCCAGTTCATTTTAAATAGCGATCGCTTG
Organism: Bacillota bacterium; assembly: GCA_044425835.1. Taxonomy (GTDB): domain Bacteria; phylum Bacillota; class Clostridia; order Lachnospirales; family Anaerotignaceae; genus Chakrabartyella. The sequence goes on from JAWXUZ010000034.1 coordinate 17,976, forward strand.
CAGTGGCTTGGGTATGCGGTGGAATATTCGCTAGAAGAAATGATTGCTCGTATCCAAAAGGCGACGTTGAAAAAGTAAAGGAGAAGAAAATGGATTTTGTGACAATAGATCATGCAAAGAAAATGGAAGAAGAAATTATCGAGTTTTCAACTTTAGCGAAAGGAAATCTATATTTTTTCGGCAGTGGAGAATACTGTGAAAAGATGTTATCGTGGTTTCGTGCTAGAAATTTGATTTTACCGATTGCGATATTTGACAATGACCCTAAAAAATGTACGGGGGGGTATAATAATGGTGATATTCCCGTTATTTTATTTGAAGAAGCGAAAAAACAAAGTGCGGAGTTGTGGGTTCTCATTTCCTCTGAAAGATATGGCGATGAAATAGAAGCACAGCTATTAAATACGATGGAGCCAAACTATATTTATAATTTGGAACATGCGTTCAGACCAAGAGGTCTATTTGCGATGAGCAGTTTGGAAACGCAAAAGAAAATTAAGAGATATACATCTATGGTACGGGGAGAAATTCCATGGAAAAAGCCTGTACTGAAAAGCCCAGAAGATATGCCTATGGAAGCGAAAAAGACCATAGCCCAATTGGAAGAATATTGGGAGGCATACGAAAAAGGTGTAGATATGGAACTGCCAATCGATAATTATTATATTAGACATGAACAAATCGATTTTTTTAAAGCGACTACGTATGAGGAGTTAGATACGGTAAATTTAGATAGGGTGAGTTTATTGCAATTTTTGAACCAACCGAGTTATCTCGATTGTTGGAAAGTAAAAGGTGGTGTGGAGAATTCTGCACATTTGCTATATGGTGAATTGGCTGATTCTAATGTGAACCTCAATACAGTTGTAGAAAACATCACAGAGTTTCATCGGTATTTGCAGAAAAAAAATATTCCTTTTTTATATGTGCAATTGCCGAATAAATTATCGACACAAGATGTGGAATTGCCAGATGGGGTGAAAGACTCGCTAAACTCGGAAGCGACTCAACTCGTTTCACAACTCCAAAGTGGTGGGGTAGCAATTTTGGATTATAGAGAGGTGATGAGGAGCCGGAATATACAATCGTTCGATGCATTTTATAAAACCGATAACCATTGGAAAACGAAAACAGCATTCGACGCGGTGCCATGTATTTGCCAGGAACTCAATCGATTGTATGGAATTCCTTTTGTAGAAGAACAATTTGACATCAATAATTATCATTGTACGATTTATCCTCAAATTTTTATGGGGGAGAGAGGTCAGATACCAGGCTTGCTTTATTCGGGGCTAGATGATTATGAATTGATCCTTCCTAGATATGAAACAGACTATTCGTGGATTTGTAAAAATTTTAATATGTATAAAAGAGGCAGTGCAGAAGAAGCCTTGTTGTTTCACCCGCATTTGGATTGGAATTTTTACGATTTACATCAGTATGGAGTATATGCAGGGGGAGATTATAATCACCTTCAAATAATCAATCATAAAAAAAAGAAAACTGGGAAATTATTGTGTATACACGATTCGTTTACGAAACCTATGGCAATGTTTTTGGCTCCGCATTTTTCGGAATTGCATTTTGTGGATCTCCGTAAAACCCCACAAGGCAAGAGAGGCGTCGACAAACAAGATTTATTTCAGTTATTGGAGGAAATCAATTTCGATGTTGTTCTTATGATGTATTATCCAAACGAAATTTTACGCAACGAATTGACTACTGATGTCAATCCGAATACGGAATGAGAAATTGACTCCGAAAGAATTGCTTCTTAGGGAAATAGATACGATAAGACACAAAAACACGCCCGCAATCGCATGGCGTGTTTTTGTGTTATCAAGCGTTATATTGGCTCAAAATATGTTCGGCAATGATTCGCTTGCTCTGTCTGGAATCCATTGCTGTTTTTTCGATATGTTTGTGTGCCATTTCCTCTGACATATATTCATTGGAAACCAAGATGCATTTTGCACGATCGATTAATTTGATGTCTTGGATTTTTTGCATCAACCTCGAATTTTCTTTTTGTATATGAGTGATGCGTTTGGAGGAGGCACGCAAAAATTTTAGATTCATCAAAAAAGCATTGCGGTTGATCGGTTTGCCAATCGTCATGACACCGATGTCTTCTAATTTTTCAGAAACGGTGTCGTATTGTTCCATTTTGACGACCAAAAGAATTTGCAAGGCATACTTTGTCGCAATGTCTTTTGCAAATTTTTCTCCCGATTCATCAGAAAGTGGGCTGTTGATGATACAAATTTCAAAATCACGCTCAAGCAATTTGCGTCTTGCTTCGCCACAAGTGGAAACGACGACGATTTTATGGCATTGTATCGTACGTAACAAGTCGATAAAAATCGTTGCACTTTTTTCTGAATGAGAGAGAATCAAAGCACTTTCCAAAAAAGTCACCTCCTAAATGATTGTAGAGATTTCCGTGAGTTCTCGTCTATAACACAGGAAAATACAATTCTTGATCGAGTACAGTTTTGTCTTTTGCCAGAGCGTACACCGTGCATTCTTCTTTTTTTTTGGCAAGGAATTTTTGCAATACAAAAGGATTGAGGTGTGTTTGGTTGAAGGTGCTTTGTTTTGCAATTGCAACGGCTTTTTCTAAGGTTTGCGGAATTTTTTGAAGCTCTTTTGTCACATCTTCTGTTGCAGAATATAAATTTTCATTGACAGGGGATGTGAGTTGTAAGCCCTCTTCGATGCCGTCCATTCCAGCGTGGAGCAGTAACGCAAACGCAAGGTAGGGATTGATTGCTGAATCGGCGGAGCGAAGCTCCATGCGTTGTTTTTCTTTTTTAGAAGCAGGAATCCGAACGAGTTGCGATCGATTTTGGTGTGACCATGAAATATACCTCGGGGCTTTGTCCTCGCCCAAGCGATCGTATGAATTTGGTACACTATTCAAAAACAATGTGAGGTCGCTGATATTTCGCAAAATGCCTTGTATGAACGACTCAACCAATGCGATTTCTTCTTTCGTTTCTTGCTGGAATAAATTTTTTCCGTTGCGAGAAATGGACAGATTGATGTGCAAGCCACTACCACTTTGAGTGAGGAGTGGTTTTGGCATAAACGATGCAAATAAGCCATTTTTTTCTGCGACAGTTTTCACGACAGACTTGAAAATCAACAGATTATCGGCTGAAGTTAAAGGGTCGCTGAAGCGGAAATCGATCTCGTTTTGTCCATATCCTTGCTCGTGGTGTGTCGATTCTACTTGCAAACCGAGTTCTTCTAAGTGGTAGCAAATTTCTTTTCTGATGTCTTGCCCTTTGTCAAGAGGAGAAATATCGAAATATCCGCCACGGTCAATCGGTGTGTTGGTAGGCACGCCAAATTCATCTGTTTTAAAGAGGTAAAATTCAGATTCGATGCCGATTTTACATTGTAAATTTTGTAACTCCATGCGGTGTATTGCTTGTTTTAACAATGCCCTGGCATCGCCTACAAAAGGTGTGCCATCGGGATTTTTGATGTTGCAAAAAAACTGTATGACTCGCCCTGATTCTGGTCGCCAAGGCAACATTGTAAACGTTGCAGGGTCGGGAAATAAAAATAAATCAGACTCATGCACATCTAAAAAACCATCTATGGACGAGGCATCAAAAGAAACACCATCGAGAAAGGCCTCCTCCAATTCGTTCGTTGTGATTGCAATATTTTTATGCATGCCAAACAAATCGCAAAAACCCAAACGAATGAATTTGACATCATTTTCTTCTACAAAATCGAGTATTGATTGTACCGTCGTATCCATGCGAACGCCTCCTAAATTTTCATATTGACTTCAGGGAAAAATAGATACAAAAAATTGTATTTTCTGAAGTGTTACCTATGGATAGTATAACGCAATTCTAATAATTTTGTCAATACTTCCTATATGCTAAAGTTGATTCTTAAGGAAAAAAGTGCTTTTTTATGCAATATGACGATAGAGAAATTCAAAAAAAATTAAAAAAATTCACAAAAAGTATTGACAGAACGAAATTTATACGCTATACTCTTCAAATAGAGCAAGCAACAAAGGCGTTGTGGAACTTAGATGTGTTCCCTGACGCCTTTTTTCTATGGAAATCGCTGTTGGGAACACAAAAGAACAATTCACCAAAGAGGTATAAAGGAGGAGTTTTTATGTTTTCAGCAGTAGACGCAATATGGACTTTTTTAGGGGCTTTCTTAGTATTTTTCATGCAAGCCGGCTTTGCAATGGTAGAGACAGGTTTTACCCGTGCAAAAAATGCAGGGAATATCATCATGAAAAACTTTATGGATTTTTCCCTCGGCACCATCGTATTTTGGTGTTTGGGATTTGGGATTATGTTCGGTGAAAATACACCATTTATCGGTGCATTTGACTTCTTAATCCAAGGCAATTACGACAGTACGATTCCAACATTTGCGTTCGTATTGTTCCAAACTGTATTTTGTGCAACAGCAGCAACCATTGTTTCAGGGGCTGTGGCAGAACGTACAAAATTTTCATCTTACTGTGTATGCAGTTTGGTTTTAAGTGCGGTGGTTTATCCAATTTCAGGTCACTGGATTTGGGGTGGCGGTTGGTTGTCTGAAATGGGCTTCCTTGATTTTGCAGGTTCAACGACAGTACATATGGTCGGTGGGGTTGCTGCATTTATCGGTGCAAAAATCGTTGGTCCTCGTATTGGGAAATACGACAAAGACGGCACGCCGAATGCGATTCCAGGGCATAGTTTGACACTTGGAGCATTGGGTGTATTCATCTTATGGTTCTGTTGGTTTGGATTTAATGGTGGTTCAACTGTTTCAATGACAGGAGATGACGTCATTGAAAATGCAGCAAGTATCTTGATGACAACAAATATTGCAGCTTCGACATCGACAGCAGGAGCGATGGTGTTGACATGGGTACGTTACAAAAAACCAGATATTTCAATGACGCTCAATGGTTCTTTGGCGGGTCTTGTTGCAATCACAGCTGGTTGTGACGTCGTTTCCAACACAGGTGCATTTTTCATTGGTTTGGTGGCTGCATTCGTTGTTGTATACGGCATTGAATTTATAGAAAAAGTTTGTAAAGTGGACGACCCTGTCGGAGCAGTTGGTGTGCATGGTCTTTGTGGTGCAGTCGGTACAATTTTGATTGGTGTATTTGCAGTTGATGGCGGTTTGCTTTACGGTGGTGGAGCGGAACTCCTTGGAATTCAAGCGTTGGGTGTTGCTGCCGTGGCTCTTTGGGTTGCTGTGACAATGACAATTACATTTGTGGTAGTGGATCGCACAATGGGACTTCGTGTTTCGGAAGAAGAAGAAATTTCAGGTCTTGATATGATGGAACATGGTTTGGCAAGTTCTTATGCAGACTTTATGCCAGTTTCATTTTCAGGTGAAGCAATGCAAACAAGTAGTGCAGGCAGTGTGCCAGTTGACGTTGCACTTCCAATCGTTGCACAAACGAATCCAGATGTGGCAATGAAGAGAATCGTTGTCATTACAAAACAATCGAGATTTGAAAAACTCAAAGCGGCACTCGATGAAATTGGCATCACAGGAATGACGGTGACGCAAGTATTGGGATACGGAAGTAAACCAACTTCTGATGAGTTGTATCGTGGGGCGAAATTGGCTCCAGTGCTTCATCCAAAAGTAGAAATCGAAATCATTATCGCAAAAGTACCACTCGATTTGATTATTGCTACCATCAAAAAATCACTCTACACTGGTAAAGTGGGCGATGGTAAAATCTTTATTTCTGATGTCAATTCTGTCATTCGTGTGCGTACAGGTGAAGAAAATTACGATGCGTTGCAAGATGAAATGTGATGTAGTTCCTGATTGGAAGTCCTCTGAAATCATGGATAAAACCGTATGGTTTTTGAGTGTGGTGTGATACTAGGTGTTAGTAGAATTTACATTTGGTGCAGATGTTCTACGGTTCGGTATGGCGGGGAAATCGTTGTTTGAAAATGTTGTTTTTAGAAAATAAAATAAAATGAAGTCTTGTCGTCTGAGTGAGTGGGACGGTGGGGCTTGCCATCCCAAGAGATCGCAATGGCGAATATGAACCACAACTCATCAAAAAATATCAAAATACTGTTACACAAGACATGGAAGAAAAAATCATATCTATGTATGCAAAAGGCATGACTA
>JAWXUZ010000150.1:0-4381 GCA_044425835.1 Bacillota bacterium
TCGTATACTGAAATGCCAGATCTCTCCGCAATTGCAGATACTTTTTCAGGCACCATCGCTTCGCCATCCGTTTCTTCTTCCATGTCAAGTATTTGGAACATTTTCCCAGCTGCCGCCATACCATTCATGGCAATATGGAAAAAACTCCCCATCGCACGCATCGGCAAGAAAAATTCCGATGCCAGTAAAATAATGATGATTGCCCCCATCATGGTAATGCTTCCATTTTGCAAAGCAGTGATTGCAAGCACCCCACCAAGGGCAGCTCCGCCATATGCCACAGTGTCCATAACGATGATGGAATTGAGTTGCATGGAGAGTACTTTCATCGTGATAATACGAAAATGTTCTGCATTGTCATTCATTTCTTTGTGGTAGACTTCATCTGCTTTATAGATTTTGAGTGTCGTCAAACCTTGTAGATTTTCAAGAAAACTGTCTCCGAGTTGCGTATAAATCCCCCAATATTTTGCGAGCAATTTCTTTGCAATTTTCTGTACAAACACGATGGAAACAGGAATGAGTGGCACGCAGATAAAGAGTGCCAAAGCCGATTTCAAATCAATTTGGGCCACGAATAAAAATAAAGTTGGTGGTGCTACCATACAGTAAAAAAATTGTGGCAAGTACTTTCCATAGTACATTTCTAGTTGCTCCACACCTTCGGTGGACACTTGCATGACCTCCGCAGTCGACAATACTTTCGTATACGAACTGCCGAGTGCAAGCAATTTGCGGTAAATCAATTTACGTAATTGGTTTCGCATATTTGCCGAAGCGAGATGACCTTTTTCCGCTATTTTTTTCTTGAGTACGTAGCGAATGGAAAATACCACACCGAAAACAGCGATCGTTTTTAGCAGTAACTGTGTGTCCGATGTGCCGTGGTATACCGCTTCTAATTGGTACGCAAGTGCTACAATCAAAGCAATATTTAGCACCATAGAAATCCATTGGTACAGTACAATTGCATAAATTTGTTTTTTATCGCCCATGTGAAACAAGCGTTTATTGACCATTGATTTTTCCTCCTTTGTTATGGGGTGATGGTGGGGTTTTGACAGAGATATGACAATAAAGATATAGGCAAAGACCTTGGGGCTTTGCCCCAAACCCCACCAGCTTTTAAAAAAGCCGGCTCAAAACTTTAACTTTGTTGACCTTAGTCTTAAAACAGTTCATGACTCTATCAATATTTTATTAAGGGATTCATATTTATACATGTTGAGTTTTTTAGCTATTTGTAGAACTAGACAATACAATCCGAATCACACCGCCATCACACAAACCATGCCATCATTTTCAAAAACTTGCAAATCAATATCGTAGACTTCCTTAATCATTTTTGCAGTCACGACATCTTTTGGCACACCTTGTGCATAGACTTTCCCATTTTTCAAGACAACAATTTCATCACTATAAGAAATTGCTTGGTTCATATCGTGCAAGACCATCACAATCGTGATGCCAAATTCACGATTCAATCGCTTCACGAGTCGCAACACTTCCACTTGGTATTTCACATCTAAAAAAGTCGTCGGTTCATCTAAAAATAAGATATTCGTATCTTGGGCGAGTGCCATCGCAATGAATACACGTTGCCTTTGTCCGCCTGATAAACTGCCCAATGCTCGATTTTCCAAATGCAAAACGTCCGTTGCTTCCATTGCCCACGTAATTTTTTCTTCGTCCTCTTTCGAGTGACTCGTTTTCATAATGTGCTTATGCGGAATCCGTCCGTATGCCACCAATTTTTTCACCGTCAAATCATCTGGAGCCGTATTTTTTTGATGCACAACTGCCAACTCTTTTGCAAATTCACGCAACGAATAGTCCGTAATCACTTTGCCTTTGATGACGATTTCTCCTGATTGTAGCGGTAGATTTTTACTCATCAATTTCAGTAAAGTTGATTTTCCACAACCATTTGCTCCAATTAGCGTTGTGATTTTTCCTGTTTGAAATTCCAAGTCAACGTCATCTACAATTTTTGCAATTTCAGAATACGCAAAAGTCAAATTTTTAATTTGCATGGTGTGACAACTCCTTTCTGAGCAAGAAAATGAAGAACGGTCCGCCGATGATATTCATTAAAATAGAGGCTGAAATTTCCATAGGCGACATGATGAGTCGCCCCAGTGTATCCGCAAACAATAGCGTAAATCCGCCTAAAATCATGGTAAATGGCAACAACACACGGTAGTCATTGCCCACCAATTTTCGTCCGATGTGTGGCACAATGAGAGCCAAAAATCCAACGACACCAACGACCGCTGTCACTGCCGCAGACAACACCACCGCCACCAAAGAAATCAGCACTCGCATTTTATCGACGTCGACACCAAGCCCACGAATTGCCCCATCTTCAAGCAACATCACATTGCAAATCGGAGAGAGAAAAAGCGAAATGACCAACGCAATGATCGTATATCCTGCCAGTAAATGCACATCACTCCAGACGAGTTGTGCCAGTCCAGAAGTCGAAATCGTGACACCAAAGCGATTGCCCATGCTACTAAATACGCTTTCCACACCAGTGAAAAATGCCGCCAAAGCAATCCCGATTAGCACGATACGAATCGGCTCTAAACTCCCTTTCCATGCCAAAGTATAAATCAGAAAATACGCAAAAATACCGCCTAAGATTGCAAACAATGGTATGGCAAAAAACATCGATGGCACAAGGATTGTCATCAGCGTAGCCACAAGGGACGCACCGCCAGAAATCCCGATAATCCCAGGATCCGCCAACGGATTTTTCAATACGCATTGAAAGAGTAGCCCCGATACCGCAAGGGCAGCCCCACCAAGCAAGGCAATGAAAATACGTGGGATTCTGAGGTCGTAAATGATGGCAACGGTGTCATGGTATTCGATGAATAAGCCATGAAACAGTTCAGACCAAGTGACTTCCAAACTCCCTGTTTTTAGGGCATATAGCCCGATAAAAATCGTCATTGCAATCAAAATTATAAATTGTAGAATGATTCTTTTTGTCGTTTTCATGACGTTCACTCTCCGTAAAATAATTCTTGTAAGAATGCAACACCCTCTGCCCATTCAAAATTGGCACTCATATGAAATAGTGATGGATCCAGCTCAATCACTCGCCCTTCTTGTACGGCATCGAAATGTTTCCAAATGTCGTTCGTTGCAAATTCTTTTTCAAACATATCGCCCACCAAATCAGGAATTGCATGAGCCGTCCACAAAATATAATCAGGATTGAACTTCACAAGCTCCTCTGTATTCCAGTACACAAAATCGTCAAATTCATCTTCTACGACGTTGATTCCGCCTGCCAACTCGACTAGATTCCCTACGTATGAACTCGCAGTCGCTTCGCAAAATGACCCTGGGAATCCCATCAAAATCATGACCGTTGGATTTTCTTTTCCTTCTCGTTCTGCCTCGAAATCCATAATTGTATGCTCAAAATCGCCGATGATTTCCTCTGCCAATTCCTTGCGGTCGTATTTACTTCCTAATACGCCAACGCTTTCATACAGTCCATGCACCGAACGCAAATTCAGAAACATCGAATTGACATTGACTGCTTGGAGTTTCGTTTCCATTTGCTCTTTTAGCGTATCAGGAGCAAAGACTTCTGTCGGTTTTAAGGAAGCAATGATTTCAAAATCAGGCGACATTGAGCCACCCACGACAGTTGCTTCGCTATACTTATCCGCAATTGTATTTGCAGTTTCAGGCACACCAATCAAAGGCAAATCGAGCATATCGCAAATCGTCACAGCAGAAAATGATGTGGCGATCAAACGCAATTCTTCTTCCGTTGGTTCCGCTTCCGCTGTCGTTTCCGTCATTGCTGCTTGTGCCGTCGTTGGCGGTTGCGATTGGTCGACACAACCTGTCAACATTAGAAGTGAAATTGCACAAAATAGTCCTAAAAATTTTCTTTTCATTTATTTTATCACACCTCACTTTTTTTCTTTTTTTTCGCCAAAAATAAAGAAATTACAATCAACACAGCTGCCATGATTGCAAGTGTTGAAGCACTCGATTGTTTCACGTCTTGCATCTCTACCTCTTCTACGACAGTAGGTACTTCTTCGGCAACTTCCTCTGATACAGAGGCTGTTCTCGGTTCAATTCCTGGAGCAGTTTCAGACATTTCTTCCGCTTCCGCTACCACTTCTTCAGCTTCTACTTCTTCAGCTACTTCCTCAGTTTCAGTTTCCACTTCTTCAGTTTCAGTTTCTACTTCCTCAGCTACAGCTTCTACTTCCTCAGCTACAGCTTCTACTTCCTCAGCTACAGTCTCTACTTCCTCAGTTTCAGTTTCTACTTCCTCAGTTTCAGTTTCTACTTCCTCAGTTTCAGTTTCTACTTCCTCAGCTACAGTTTCCATTTCCACAACAAC
>JAWXUZ010000035.1:0-23692 GCA_044425835.1 Bacillota bacterium
ACTCAAACGAGTGTCATATGGCGTAAAAAATTTCAAAAGATTTCGGAATCGTATTTTACTTACAACTACAAAAGGATGGGATTGAAAACAATCCCACCCCAACATTTGACAAACAGCCACAAAAGCCATGGCAACATGACTTTTTGAGAGTGTATATAATCGATTACACTATAAATTACTAACTCTGATCTGCTAGTATTTTCTAATTTAACCAACTATAGCCACTCACCATCTTTTTTTGCGTTTCCCTTTTCTTTTTTTCTCTGTCGATTTGCCCAACACAGTTCCGATTCGCAAATTCTCCATTGGCATCACCAAATCCAACATCGTAATCGGTGTCATGGCCTCTTTATTTTTTGGCACAATTCTTTTTGGGGCTTCCACTTTGATAAATTCTTGCTCCACCTCAACTGTAGGTGTTTTTTCTTTTTTTGCAAGAGAAGAAGCATCTGTTTCGATATATTCTTCTTCGCAGTCTTCTTCTTCGTACTCTTCTTCTTCGTGCTCTTCCTCTTCGTACTCTTCCTCTTCGTATTCTTCTTCTTCGTATTCTTCCTCTTCGTATTCTTCTAAAATAGCATCGAGTGCTTGTAAAGGATTGAAATCTTCCAAAACGTGCGGTTCTACCACATATGCAGACTCAACTTTTTCGTCTATTTCTTTTATTTCATCTATTTTATCTTTTTTCTTCGGTCTTACAAGCTTTGTAGGCTCGATCTCTTCACGGGATTTTTTCCTCTTTCTGGGCTTTGCGATTCTTGTCAACTCCAGTTCTTCAAATTCTTCTTCCAGTTCTTCTGCAAGTTTTATCAAGTCTTCGTCTCTTTCTTCTTCAAACCCATCGATTTTAGTAATCTCAATCCCAGTATCTATTCTCAATTTATTTTCCATAGTCACATCTCCATACTTCAGACATTTTTCATTATGTAAAATCCAACAGTACACCGCTCATTATATTATAAATCGACTTTTTTTTCACTTTCCAATATGTAAAATACTACCAAAAAATCATTTCTCCAAAGAATAAAAAGTAATTATATACAGAATTTCATCAAAAAAGAGACTTTTTATCTGTATTACGACAAGAAGCCTCTTTCTATTATACAACTACTTTTATTATCAATCCTTATTTTTTTTATTTGCCAATTCTTTTTGCAAATCATGATTTTCTATGTACGATTTTTGCAATTGTGCATCGAGTAACATATGCAAATTGTAACTTTCAAGCGAAGAAAAGATAATTCTCGAAATATGGAATAGCGTCTGGATTTCATTGTCTGCCCAAATACGCTCTGTATACGCATCAGCAAAACCAAGGAATAATGAACTATAACTTTTTTTAATCGATTCCACCATAAACAAAGAATGAATATTTTCTTCTTCCATGAAGACACGCACCGCTGGTTGTGCCATCGTTTTCATGTCGTTCGTATGGAAAATGCCATCGTCATTTTTCACCGCAAAAAGCGAATCTACACTTGCTTTTGGCAATACATTATTTTTTTCCTTAATGTACATCGCTCCTGTATGTCTTGACCATTCAAAAGAATGCACATACACTTCTTCATTTCCTTTGTTTTCAAAGATGAAACAACGATCCAAATCGTAATGAATCCCCAAATATTGCAACGCACTACAAAGAGAAATCATGATGTCTGTCGTTTCATACAATACATTAAAGACCGTTGCAACAACATTGATATCAATCGATTGCGTTCTTGCACGAGTCGAATTCTGCATTTCTGTATGAACACGTTCACCTGTTGTATCAATATCTGGATGATAAAATGTGTAACAATCTTTCCCTTGTTTTTTCGATTCGTACAAGGCTTTGTCTGCCATTTTATACAAATCATTATAAACGTATCCATTCGTAGGGTAAATAGAAATCCCAATACTGCCCGATATGGAATACGATGCTTCTTCGCCTCGGTACGTTTTTCGCATTGCTTCGCTAATTTGGTTGGCACGCTCAAAAATAATTTTTTCATCTTGGCAGTGTCCAAGGACAATGACAAATTCATCGCCACCAATTCGCCCAATGATATCACCTTTTCTAAAGCAAGCACGCAAACTATCTGCCACTTCAAAAAGTACCATATCTCCAAAATGATGCCCCAAATTGTCATTGATCGCTTTGAAATTATCGATATCAACGATATAAAAAACGTGTTGCCCACTTGGGTCGTTGCGAATGAGTTCTTCAACTTTCGATTTTGTCGTTACTTTATTATAACATCTTGTCAACAAATCGAAATTCGCTTTTTCTTCTAATATTTTTCTCTGTTCCACGTTGACAAATTTACCAACGACAAACATCGGTATGCCATCTTTCGTTTTTACATGGTCATAAATAATTTGACACCAACGCACATCGCCGTCCATCGTCATCATACGAATTTCACGACTTTGCACAAATCCTTTGTAAAAATCGTCTACCATTTCCAAGAATAACCCTTTGTCATCTTCGTATATAAATTCACTTTCTATGAACGCTTCAGGGAAATTTTCAATGAGGACTTTCATCCCGAGTTGTTTTGCTTTATCTCCGAGTATGTGTATTGTATTTTTTTGCAAATCGACACGGAATAACACTTCATTTGACAACTCAGAAAGTTTGCTTAGAAGAATTTTTTCCATATGAGCGAGATCGTCTTCATCTTTTATATTTGAAATATCTTTGATGCTTGCATAAACCAAGCGATCTTCACCTTTATTTTGGCGACTAATTGCATGCAAACGCACCCAACGAATTCCTTTTTTCGATTTCAGACGAAATTCCTCATCAATTGTAGTATCTGCCTTATTGTAGATTTTCGCAATTTCTTTCGTCAACCACTCTCTATCTTCCATATATACGAAGTTGGAAATGAACGCACCTTCTTTATGAGAATTGTAAAATTCATCTGTCGTTTCTAAAATGTTGAAAAATTCTTGATTGCAATATTCTATCGATCCGAACAAATCATCTTTGAACACGGCAACGGCATGTGGCAACCATTCCAAAACATCATCAGAATTTATGTACTTACGCATCGGTATTTCATCTTTTCCAAAGAAGAAATAACAAGTCAATTCAGGGTCAGGCAAAATAACGGACTCAAAAAGCATCTCAAGAGCCGTATTTTTTGTATCTACAATATTGACTACGTCTTTATGTACTAATTTTTCTTCGGCATGTTTTTTTGAATTTTCCAAAAAATTCAATCTGTCCGAATCATCGTGAAACAAATCTTTCATCGGAAATTCATTGACATTTGATGGGAGTTGTAAAATAGATTTCATTTTTTCATTGAGATATGTCACTTGCTCTGTTTCTAAACGAACAATCGTTACCCCGATAGGCATCACATCAAACACTTCATAATTCATATCGTTTTCCCCCTCATACACAGCCATGATTGAATCCAATGTATTATTGCAAAATCACGTCTTCCCCAAAAATATATACAGTATAAAATAACTTTACAAAAGACTTATATTTGTCACACATCATTCACAACTATTACATAAATATAAGATATTGTTATGATAAGAGTACTAAATATAGCCTCCGCCCAATTGCCACAATAGTAGAAAAAGTCGTCTTAAAAACATATCTATCCTGTAGGTAAATGAAAATACAGCACCTTTTACAAAATACATATCTTTTTCAACAGTATATCATACTTTTTTGATAAAAACTTCTTTTTCTTATAATCATAATAATATTGTAAGATTTTTTTTGGATTAAATATTATTTTTCAATAAGATAACTTCTTGATTTACCACAATATTACCTTAAAATAATAAATACAGTATACAGTATATAGCTAGAAACAGCTAATAAACCAACACTTCTACCTAAAATATTCTTTTTTGCAGGTAAATACAATACAATACATACAAGAAGTAGAATGAACGTGTCAAAAATTGCTGTCATCTCCACAGGAATTGGTGAGAGTACCGCAGAAACACCAAGTATTAACAAAATATTAAATAAACATGAACCGATTGCATTTCCAATCGCTATATCATTTTCTCCTCTTCGAGCTGCCGCCAAAGAAGTCACAAGCTCAGGAAGTGACGTCCCTATGGCAATGATGGTGAGTCCTATCAGTGTTTCAGAAAGTCCCATAGAAAGTGCAATGCCTGTCGCTCCATCAACAACAAACTCTCCGCCCAACACAATACAGACGATGCCTACGATGATTTGTAACATAATCATGACAGGTCGAGTGTCCTTTTTCTCTCCCCCTTTTCCCTCAACAGCAACACCCTCTTTCTTTGCAGAACGGAGTTGCATACCGACAACGCAGACAAAAAAGAACATGAGCAAAAGTCCTTCGGTGCGTGACAAATACATATCAAAAAATATACACACCAACAATACAACGACCGAAGCAATTACCGCAACCCAGTCTCTTTTCATCAATTCCTCTTCTGCGGTGAGCTTGCAAAAAATGGCACTCCCTCCAACCACAACAAGCATATTGAAAATATTCGATCCGAGTACATTACTAATTGCAATTTCATTAGAGCCAGAAAGCCCAGCCGTCACACTGACTGTCAACTCGGGGGCTGATGTGCCAAATGCCACGACCGTCAGTCCAATGATGAGACTTGAAATCCCCATTTTTGTCGCCAGAGACGATGCCCCCACAACAAAAGTATCTGCTCCCCAAACGAGTAGCACAAAGCCCACCAATAAAATCATAATATCCCACATTTTATTCCCTCTTTTTCTAGTAGATGTTCGTATATTGTATGATAGCGAATCATAAAACATGCATTACGGTCCTTTTGCGGAATCAAATTTTCTTCAAGAAAATCGAAAATTCCACGCCAACATCCTCAATATTTTTTACATTATATGTGCCGTCATGTTTTTCCACAATCGTTTTCACAATCGACAAGCCCATACCGATATTTTCCTCCTCTGTGCCGTGTGTTCTCGCCTGATCGCCACGGTAAAAACTATTCCAAATTTGCAAAATGTCCGATTCGGGAATCGTTTTTCCCTCATTGAACACAGAAAAAATCACATTTTCGCCCTCTGATTGTATTGCAATGCGGATATGTCCACCTGTTTTTGTATGCTCCACCGCATTGACAATGTAATTCTTCATGGCTTGTTCCATATATTTGACATCACAACGAATCATCAAATTTTCTTCGAGCGTCGTCTCGACTACATGATTTTCTAAAATCGGAGCAAATTTCGTCACCAAGTCACCACAAAACACACCGATATCAATCGTTTCAAATGTCATTTCGAGCATACCACTTTCAATCGCCGAGGCATTTAACATCTGCATTACCATAGAATTGAGGTGTTCTGTCTCCTCGATGATTGTATCCAAGTAATATTCACGATCGACTTCTTCTACATTATCACGCAAACTCGCCGCATATAACTGTAGCAAAGACAATGGTGTCTTCATTTCATGTGATACATTGGCGACAAATTCCCTCCGCATACGCTCACCACGTTTTTGGAAATCAATGTCTTTTTGCAAAATTGCGTTTGCTTCGCTCAAATCCGTAATCGATTTTTCGAGCTGGTCAGACATTGAATTGATGCTTTTTCCAAGGCTTGCAATTTCTTTTGCACGGCTTTCTTCTTCTACTTTTTGAGTAAAATCGAGTTCAGAAAGAGAGTGTGCCACTCGCTCCATTTGAAATATTGGTTTTGTGATGCCACGAGCAATGACCATTGCCATTGCCACTCCAATCAACAGCACAGCTGAAGAAATCATCATACTAGAATTTGTGAAAATACGCACACTACTTTCCATAGAAGCGACAGGCAAAGAAATCGACATCATCACATTTTCTCCCTCAAACTCAAAACTGCCAAGCAGTCGCAAGCTCTGCATATTGTTTGGCATACGCCCCATGATTCTTGCTTGTGGCGACGTCATATATTCTTGACCATTTTCCATTTGGAACATATCAGGACGTAATTTTGTGCCACGTTCTTCACGTTCCCCAAGTTCATTCATTCGCTCAAAATCAATATACTTATCGAAACTCGTATAAATCGAATCTTCTTCTGTTGTGAGTAAAATCTCCACTTTGTCTTCATTTTCATATTCCGTTGCAATCAATTCCACTGTTTCCGCCGTGCCGTCATACTGGTCTTTCACTTCTTGGAACAGCGTTTCCATACGTTGTGATTGATACTCTGTGTAGTATTCTTTTGCAAAAAATAGATTGAACGCAAGTTGCAAAATGAAATTTATCACACAAAGTGAAACGATTGCAATGACAATCTGATACTTAATTGATAGTTTCATACGTCCACCACCTCGAATTTATAGCCAACTCGGTAAACCGTTTTGATGCACTCACTTTCTGACCCAAGTTTCAGTCGCAGTTGCTTAATGTGCGTATCGACTGTACGAATATCGCCGTCAAAATCGTAGCCCCAGACAGCATCTAGGAGTTGTTCCCTCGTAAAAGTAATATCATGATTGACCATAAAATACTGCAATAGGTCAAATTCTCGCTTCGTCAAATCGAGTTCTTCTTCACTCAAAAACACTTTTCGCTGTACACTTTGGAGTAAAAACAGCCCTATTTTCAACTCGCTATCGACACTTTTTCCAGTGCGTTTGAGTACGGATTCAATCCTTGCGAGCAAAACTGCACTCGAAAATGGCTTTACTATGTAGTCGTCTGCCCCTTTTTTGAATCCCTCAAGTTGGTCGTATTCCTCTCCTTTTGCTGTCAGCATGATGACTGGTGTCGTACATTGATTTTCTCGGAGTTCTTGCAATACTTCTAAGCCATTGCAAACAGGCATCATGACATCAAGTAAAATAAGATCGATTATTTGATTGTTTTCATAGTACACATCAAGGGCTTCTTGCCCGTTGTACGCTTCGAGAACGTGAAACCCTTTCATCTTAAATGTATCTTTTAAGACACGCACCATTTTCACCGCATCATCAACGATAAGAATGCACCTTTTTTCTTTGTACATACAACCCCTCCTTCCAAAAAAGAAACAGGCAACCGCCCATTTCTTTTTGATACAATCTATAAATTTACATATGTTTTTCTTTCCGAATCATCTCAAGTTGCTCTGCTAGATACACTTCATTTTGCCCCGCTGCCGCCATCAAATGTTCGACTTTTTCATCTAAAATACCGACGTAGTGTGTGGAGTTTTCTAAAATTTCTTGTAGCTTTTCCACAATTTTTTCAGATTGCAACGTTTCTTTGTTGATATCTCCCACACTTGGCATATCAAGTACATTCAAATAATACTCGATTTTTGAATCATATACAATCCCTAAAATCGGTACTTTTTTCTGTGCAGAAAATAGCAAAGCATGGAGTCGCATCCCAAGTACCACGTCCATCAAGCCGATGATACCTAAAATTTCATTCGGTTTGTATCTTTTTTTCAAAATATATGGTTTTTGCTTCATCAGTTTCACTACTTTTTTGACGGCTTCCACATCTTTTGGTTGCTCCATCGGAATGAAAACAATGGCCTTTCCTTTTTCTATCATCACATCACAAGCCTTTGCAATCTCTTGCAAAAATGATTCGCCCGATTTTGCCTTGTGCCAATTTCTGACACTGACACCGATTAGCGGTTTGTCTGTTTTGATATTTTCATTTCTAAGAATTTCTTCTGAATGCGACTCTTCAGCGGATTTTAGCGTAAATGCCGCATCGGCAGTGACGACGATTTTTGGCAAAACGACACCCATATCCATCAAGTCTGCCTTAGAAAATTCCTCTCGTAACGTGATAAAATCAACACGATTCACGACCCATTTGACCAATTTTCGATTCCACGCTCCCGTCACAGGGCCTATGCCATTTGAGTATAACATCACACGTTTGCGGAACAATTTCCCAATGAAAATGATGCTCAAATAGTAAAGAAGTGACCTCGTACTCGTGCCATTTTGTAGCAAAGTACCACCACCTGAAAGGATAATGTCCGACTTTAATATAGCGTGCAACACCGCCCACGGGTGAAAACGCTGTACGGATTTGATTTGATATTCTTCTTTTGTGAGCATAGGAATATGAGAAATTGCTGTGATCGAAACGTCGTCTGCAATTCCTTTGATGTTTGTCGTCATGGCACGCAAAGTTGCTTCGTCGCCACAATTCCCATATCCATGATAGCCCGTTATCAATAAGTTAATCATCGTTATCCCTTCAATCTTTGTGATCTTGTTGCTTAATTTTTATAATAGTTGATATACCAAAAATGCATCATTACAGCGACAAGCATAAAAAACACGCTCGTCATCATCGGTACTTCAAATACATTTTCAACGAAATTATGAATCATCACACCAAACAATCCAGCCGTAATTCCAGTCACAATTTCACGAGATTCTTTGTCCTTTGTAATACGAATCGTACGCAATCCACTGACGAAAATTTGATACATCAAAATGACGAAGGCCGTCAAGCCAAATAGTCCAGTTTCTACTGCAATTTTCAAATAATTGTTGTCCATATAATACGTTGGCTCATGCACACCGCCTAAGAGGTATGCCATTTCGTGATTCATCGCCACTGCTCCGCCAAAATGACCAAGCCCTACACCAAGTACTGGGTGTTCACTCAAAATCTGAAGTCCAGTAATCCAGCGAATCAACCGCCCGGCACGCAAACTGCTTTCAATATATGCAGGACTCACCATGTAAGCGATTCGACTAGAAATCCCCGGCACTACACAAATGGCAAGTACACCAAGCAAAATAACAGGAATGAACAGCTTTTTGTCTTTAAAGAAAACGTAAATCGAAACTGCTGCTGCAAATCCAATCCATGCCCCTCTCGAAAATGTAAAAACGAGTGTCAAAGTCATCGTACAAGCGAATGCGTAAAACAGGAGTTTTCCATAAATCGACTTCGCAATGTTCCCAAATGCAATGCAAAGTGGTAGCGAAAGCGTCATCAAAGAGCCTAAAATATTCGGACTCGTCAATATCGAAAATACACGAGTACGGACACCTTCTTCAGCTTGGTCTTGCCAATAACTCGGCATTTCTACCCCGATAATGAATTGGTAGACACCGTGCAGAGCCATCAAAGATGCCACCATTAGAAATACAAAACAAATATTTTTTCCGCCTTGGTGGTCTTTTAACAGTTGAAGCAAAATGAAAAACCACAAAATATACTGAATCATGGCACGATATCCATCGACTGCCACAGTAAAATTCGGCGAATTGATGAGCAGTACGAGTGTCATTGCCACCAAAAACATCACAATCGGAATGTCGAGAGGTGTTTGTTTGAAACCATTTTCTTTATGGTACGCAACGAATTTATAAATCCAAACAGCGACCATTCCGAGAAAAAGCAACTCGTCCCAAATGCCCCCCATCGTCGCCACGACCATACGAATGCCGTAATCTAGCAAAGGATACAACGCAAGAAAATACGTTACTGTCTGATAATCCGCCAACACAAGATAAATCAAAATCGCAAAAAATATGGCAATGCCAACGGCTTCTAGTCCAAAAAGACAAAATGCCAATCCCCAAATGAACATCGCAAGTACTAGTTTTAGCTCAAATGGTTTGTACTTCTCAAAAAAGTTGACGAATCCACTGCCGTTGGCGGTCGTTTCCCGAAACCTTGCCAAAGGCTGACAGAGTATGTGCATCTTGTCGAAAAACCGACTGATGAATTTTACCGTCACACTTTCTATGAAGTATGGTTTTTTATTCAAATATTCATCGATTGTCGTACAAATATAACTTCTTTGAATCGATGCAAAAAAACGTTCCAAAAATAGTTTCGTTTTGCTTTGTTGGTATGGCACCAGTACGCAAATAGAAAATAGTTGAAATAATAGGCTTTCTTTCACAAATAAAGGCATGATTTTCCTCCTAATTTATTGATATCCCAATTGGGCTTACGTTTTATTTGGCATGTTTTGTTTTCTCTTTGATGAGTTCATTGTAAATTTCTATGTGCCGATTTGCCATTGCCACATCAGAAAATCTTTCGTCCACATCTTCATAAAACGCATTGCCAATCGCTTGCATTGCCTCAGGATTTGTGATGCACATCTCCATTTTTTCGGCAATGTCATTGGGATCGCCCGACTTTGCGAGGTATCCTGTGACTCCATCTTGTATCATTTCAGGAATCCCACCAACAGCAGTGCTGACTGTCGCTTTTTTGACTCTCGCTCCCTCAAGCAGTGCATACGGAAAACTTTCAGAATAACTCGTCAACGCATTGAGGTCGATGACATTGTAAAAACTATTCATGTCACTCACAAAACCGAGTAAGAGAATGTTGTCTGTGAGATCATTTTTTTCAAGATACGCACGCACTTCTTTTTCCATATCGCCATTTCCAGCAATCAAAAACACAAGATCCTGATGCGTTTTCAGTAAAATTTCAGCAGACTTGACAAACTCCCAAATCCCCTTGACCATTTGTAGCCTTGCCACCAGTCCGATATACGTCTTCGACTCCTCATAAGCAAGGCCATATTGCGAGAGAAATTCCTCTTTCGGCAAGCAATCCAATTGTTGGTCCATGCGAATCCCATTATAGATAATCTTAATCGACTCTTTTGGAAAGCCACGTTCGAGCAACAACTCCAAAAATCCATTTGTCACCGCCAAAATGTAATCGAATTTCCGCAATGCCACTGCATTAATTGGCATAAAAATGGCTTGTTTGTAGAAACTATCTTTGAAATCGAGCTTATAATCGCTGTGCAACGTGGTAATGAATGGAATCCGAAAACTGTTTTTCAGGAAATACGCAATGTAATTCGCCCTTGCTCCGTGGCAATGCACAATGTCATAATTCCCATTTTTGATGTATTTCTTGATTTCCATAATTGGCTTTACGCTATAGCGTTTGCGTTGTGCGATGATGGTTGTCGGAATATTTTCAGCAATGGCTTCACGAGTAAAAGAGCCTTCCATAATACACAAAAGCTCTACATCAATATTTTGTTCGATTAATTTTCTAAGCAAAGTAATGACGTGTGTTTTCGCACCACCATTGTCTCCACCGCTAATTAAATGAAGTATTTTCATTCGTATCACGCTCCATACGCTACCAATTCCATCTTAATATATTTATATCAGCGAATCGAAAATCTCCGCCAACCTTTTTGTCAATTTTTTTCGTTCAAACTGTGCAATGACTTCTTCATTTGGCTCATACGAAATGCCTCCGTTTTGCCATTCCTCATACATTTGCTGAAGGATTGCCACAATTTCAGGCACTGTATCGGCATCTGCCACCAGTCCAATATTGCTTTCTTTGACCAACTCTTTTGCAACACCTTCAGGCAAAACTGCCAAAACAGGTCGTTTTGTATTCATATATTCAAATACTTTTCCAGTATAAAAGGCATTCGCACCCACACCACTGCCTTCGAGTAAAATCAAGCAATCGGCTTCGAGTTGGTATGCAATGCAAGTATCATGAGGCACGTAGCCCACAATCTCAAATTCATCAGCCAAGCCGAATGAGTTGATTTGTTCTTGCAATTTATTTACATGGTAATTGCCAATGAGTTTCACTTTGAGTGTCCCATTTTTGATCACTCCATTTTCTTTGAGTTCTTTCAGTGCTTGAAAAAATAAATCAGGCTTTCTTCTGCCATACAATGCCCCCGTGTAAATCATGGTAAAGACATCGTTTCGCTTTCTCGTATCGACTGCCATGCCGATGAAATCTTCTTCATCGTATCCATTGGGAATGACATGGAATTTTGCAGGCGAGACGTCATGATTTCTCAAGAAATTATCACGCATCACAGGTGTATTTGCAATGAGTTGGTCTGCCATTTGCAACACTTCGCCCTCCATTTTTTTCTCCACCGCAGTCCGAAAACTACCATGCGGATTGTCGAGCGTATACGGATTGTTCGTCCACTCATCACGGAAATCAACGACCCATTTCAAGTCAGGATTTTGCTTTTTCAGATATAGCCCCAAGAGATGATCGCTATACGGGGCACTCGTCGTATAAATCAGAGAAATATTTTCTTTTTTTATCAGCTCAAGAGCCTTTTTCTTCGTAAACTCCGCCCAAAATCTTGCACTATCTGGAATCATAAATTTACTGATGACTTTTGCTGGAATACGCAACAAACCTTGTACTTCCGCTGTTTCATATGCTTTTGTGCGTACCATCGTAACGCCATCAGGTACATCTTTGAGTAGCGTTTCATCACGCAAAATTGCCGAATCTGCCTCTCTCGTCAGTACGATTGGCTCATATGAAAAACTACGTAAATGTTTTACAAATTTCACACTGCGTTGTACCCCCGAACCACCCATCGGCGGAAACTGGTTTGCAATCATCAATACTTTTTTCATGTTTCCTCCAACTTTTCTTGAAAAACCGCCTGTTTTTTCTCGTTTCCACACCAAATTTCGACTAAAAATCACGAGTTTCTTCCTATTATATAGCACTCAATCCACTACTTACTTACTGCCTAGTAGAAAATATTTCAATCCCGCTTTTTCAACATCGTCCTGATTCCAGAAATTTCTCGTATCGAGAATTTGTTTGTCTTTCATCTGTTCCGCCAATTTCACAAAATCCATATCGATAAATTCATCATGATTGACCGCCAACACACAGAGACTACTGTCTTTGACTGCCTCAAACATTTCAAAATTATTTTCAATTCCATCATTTGCATGTGGTTCACAAATTTTCACCACCACATTTTCCTCTTTCAAATATCCAAGCAAATGGAGGAGCGGACTCTCTCTCACATCATCAATATTAGGCTTATACGTCACCCCAAAAATGGAGATGGTTTGTCCAGAAAATCCACCGAGTATGCCTTTGATTTTTTCAAATACAAATTGTGGCATACTGTCGTTGATTTCACGGGCATTTTGAATGAGTTTCGCATTCCCCGATTTTTCCACCAAAAACCACGGATCCAAAGCAATACAATGTCCACCGACACCAGGCCCTGGGCTTAAGATATTGACCCTTGGGTGATTGTTCGCCAAGCGAATGACTTCATGTACATTGACACCGAGTTCCTCACTAATTTTGGCAAGCTCATTTGCAAAAGCAATGTTGACATCACGGAATGTATTTTCCACGACTTTGCATAACTCCGCCGTTGTGGAAGTGGTCGTATAAATTTCTGCATCAACGATTGTTTCATACAATTCTTTGACTGCAAGGCTTGATTTTTCATTGATTCCACCAACAATTCGCTGATTCGTACGCAGTTCTTCAATGACATTTCCAGGCAAAATGCGTTCAGGCGAATGTGCCACAAAGAGTTCTTCTCCGAGTACAAGACCCGACTTCGCAAGGATTGGCAACATCAAATCTTCCACAGTACGAGGTGGCGACGTCGATTCCAAAATGACCAATGCACCCGATTTTAAGTGTGGCACAATCGTTTCTGTAACGGCTTTCACATAGGACATATTCGCTGTTTTGTCAGCGTTGATTGGCGTTGGCACAGCAATAATATAGACATCAAAATGGTGTGGACACTCCGTAGAAGCCGATAGTTTTCCACTATCCACACATTGTTTGACCAACTCTGGCAGTTTTTTTTCTTCTATAATAATTTCGCCACGATTGAGGGCATCGACTGCTTTTTGATTCAAATCATACCCAACAACAGTATGACCTTTTTCAGCAAACATTGCCGCAGTCGGCAAACCCACGTAACCAATCCCAATTACACAAATCTTTTTCATTTTACAAACCCTTTCTTAGGTACGTCTTGCATATCTTTTCGCAAATTGCATGCATGATTTAACTTCATTATTACCATTTTACCACGATTTATGAAATTTCACAACGATTATATTTTATTTTTTTCATTTTTTTTATTTTTAATGCATTTTTCATACTTCATGCGACTCAAAACTCCTTGCCATACGCACCGCCGTCGCCCACGCAATTTGCAAGTTGAATCCACCAGTATAGCCATCCAAATCAAGCACTTCCCCTATGAAGTAGGCACCACTTACTTTTTTCGACTGCATCGTTTTCGGATCGATTTCTTTCACCGACACGCCCCCTCTTGTGATGGTCGCCTCGGCAATCGGTCTTTTTTGTGTGATGGCAATCGGAAATTTTTTGATCGACATCACGAGTGCTTGCCGTTGTTCTTTCGTAATGTGATTGACTTTCGTATGCGGAGGAATCGCCAAAGTTTCAATGAGATACAGGGCAATTTTTTTCGGCACCCAACTTTGCAAAAGCGTTTCCAATTCTTTTTTCTGCTCATTCATAAACTGTTCCAGTATTTTTTTCTCCAATTGTTCTATCGCATATTCCCTTTGAAAATCGACTGTCAATCGGTACGATTTATTCTCTTTCATGTGAGCAGACAGCGTAAAAATCAGCGGAGCCGACACACCAAAATGAGTACACATGACATCACCAACTTCATGAAGTACCGCTTTTTCACCTTGCCACAGCGTCACTTTGACATCTTGGAGCGACACCCCCATAAGCTGATCCCAGTTTTTTTCGTTCGTTTCGAGTGCCACGAGTGATGCCACAGGTTTTGCAATCGTATGCCCCATTGTTTCAGCAAAGCGATATCCGTCACCAGTCGAACCTGTTTTCGGAAAAGAAAGTCCACCCGTTGCCACGACAACCGCCTCGGCTAGGTGTGTATTTTTCGTCGTGACCACCGCAGAAACCCGCTCATTTTCTACTATAATCTCATTTACTTTTTCATTGAGATTGCACTTCACTCCATTTTTTTCACAAAATGCAACGAGACAATCCACCACATCACTTGCCCGTTCGCTCTTTGGCAACACACGATTTTTCTCCTCCACTTTCGTAGGGAGTCCGTGCGAGACAAACCACTGCACCGTATCTTCTGGCGATTGCACCTCGAGAGATGGATATAGGAATTTCGGATTCTTCGGAATATTTCTGAGAAATTCGTCTTTGTCGCACAAATTCGTCAAATTGCATCTCCCATTTCCAGTAATCAATATTTTTTTTCCGAAAGCGTCGCCTTGCTCAAGGAGTATGACGTCATGCCCCTTGCTTGCCAAGTGTCCACTACAAAAAAGCCCCGAAGCTCCACCACCTATGACGATTATTTTCATTTCGCACCTCATTTTTTATCAGTTCTTGTTCACTGTTCCTCTTCCAAAAAGCCCGAGTCCTGTCCAATTCCCCATCGCCCCACACTATGCTTTCCGAATTTCTTCCGAATGTCGTCCATTGCCATATCAACTTTTTTCGCTTTGTCCCACTCCTCCTCTAACAAAGAAACTTGTCCGCTCACAGCCTCAGACAATTTCCCCAGACGAAGTCCGAGCAAGCGAATCGGCTCTTTCTTCCACAACTGGTCGAAAATTTCTTTCGCAAATCCATAAATTGCAACGCTATTGTCTACCGCTGAAGATAGTTTCATCTGTTTTGAGTACACAATAAATTCATTCGTCTTGATACTCACTGCAATTTCACTGCACTGCATCGATTTTTTCCGTAGTCGTTGCGACACACTCTCCGTCAGATACAGCAACACGCTATGGGCTTCTTCTCTTTTTTTGACATCATAAGGCAAAGTCGTACTATTGCCGATACTTTTGACATCCTCTTGTTCCTCTGTCAAAGAAACTGGTGTTGGATCGATGCCATTGGCATAGTTATGGAGCAGTTGCCCCATCGATTTCAGCTCCTTTTCGAGCAATTCCACTGGAAAATGTGCCAATTCACCGATGGTATGCACACCAATTTTCTGTAGATAATTGCGACTTTTCCGCCCCACCATGAACAATTCACCCACGGGCAAGCCCCACATTTTTTCTTCGATTTCCTCTGGATATAACGTCAAAACCTTGTCTGGCTTTTCCAATTCTCCAGCCATTTTTGCAAGTAATTTATTCGTACTAATGCCAATATTGACAGTAAATCCAAGTTTTGTTTTGATGTCCTCTTTCAATTTATTTGCACAAACGAGCGGATCGCCAAGCAATCCCTCCATGCCTGTATAATCCAAAAATGCTTCGTCAACGCTATATTTTTCCACCCGATCCGAGTAATTGTCGAGCAAAGCAAACATTTTTTTCGAGCATTCCGCATACAAATCCATATCAGGCGGTACGGAAATGAGATCACTACATTTTCTATATGCCATCACGACAGGTTCACCCGTCACAATTCCAAGCTTTTTGGCAGGTGTACTTTTTGCAAGCACGACACCATGCCTCTTTTCTTTTGCCCCACCCACAATTGAGGGAACGGTTCGCAAATCGAGTGTTTCCCCATTGCGAAGTCGCTCCACAGCTGACCAACTGAGATATGCATTGTTGACATCTATATGAAAAATCGTTCGTTTCAAAACAAAAATCACCCCTTTCTTCCTATTATAATACAATTTCATATCATCGATTCACAAAAATTTTCACATAAGGATTGCACTTCGCAAAAAAAAAGAGTATACTACAGAAGAAAACAATACCGAAAATGAAAATCTAAAGGAGTTTTTATATGAAAATATCGAAAATAAAAGCAGTTGCCCTTTCGTTTTTGACTGCTATCACCTATTTGTATAGCCAAAATAATTTGCTAGAACTTACAAAGCATACACACGAATCTGCAAAAATCCCAAAAGACTTTGACGGGCTGAAAATTTTACACCTTTCGGATTTACAAAATAAATCTTTTGGCAAAAACAACTGGATTTTACTCAAAAAAATAGCACGACGAAACCCAGATATCATTGTATTTACTGGTGATTTACTCGATCGCAACCGCACCAATGTCCCTGTTGCCATTTCGTTTATGGAAAAACTCGTAGAGATTGCCCCTGTATTTTTCGTATCAGGCAATCACGAACACCAAGCACCTGATGATGCGTGGTCAACTCTCGTTTCTGCATTTTCAGAAATTGGCGTCACAATTCTTGACAACGACAAAGCAATTCTTAGAAAAAATGATGCACGCATGACACTACTCGGTCTTGCCGACCCAATGGTCAACACACATTTGCAACAACATCTCAAAGAATTGCTCGACACCTCTCGTGACAATTTCAATATTTTGCTATGCCATCACCCTGAATTATTTGCAGATTACGTAGAACATGAAGTCGACATTGCGTTCACTGGTCACGCACACGGCGGACAGATTCGCTTGCCTTTGCTCGGTGGAATTTTCGCACCACATCAAGGATTTTTTCCGAAATACAGCAACGGTGTACATACACAAGGCGAAACGACAATGTATGTCAGTCGTGGACTCGGCAACAGTCGTTTTCCTTTCCGCATCAATAACCGCCCACAAATTTTACTCATTACACTCTCTTCATTGTTGTAACTATAGAGGAAGAAGACCTTCAGTTGTACACCGTAAGGTCTTCTTTTTTTATTTTTATTTATTTTCAGATGCATTGACCATATCTTGAATCAAGGAATCTAAGTTCGACTGCATCAAAAAAGTCTGTGGCTTGCCACCGTCAAGCACATCTTTCATGACACCTTTGACGATATCATCTACGATTTCATTCGATGGCACTCCATCGAGTTCTTTCGGTTCTTTTTCATTGACCATATTTTGAATCAAAGAATCCAAATTGGACTGCATCAAAAATGTTTCTGGTTTGCCTCCATCAAGTACATTTTGCATGACACCTTTGACTGTTTCATCCACAATTTCAGTTGGTGCTGCTTTCTTTTCTTCGCTTGCTTCTTTCGCCACATTTTGAATCAATGCATCAAGATTGGATTGCATCAAAAATGTTTCCGGCTTCCCCCCATCAAGCACATCTTTCATGACATCTTTGACGATATCATTCACGATTTCAGGAGAGGCTTCATTCTTTTTTTCCACGTCACTCACCTCCTGCTCTTTTGCTACATTTTGAATCAACGCATCGAGATTGGATTGCATCAGAAAAGTTTCTGGTTTGCCACCATCTACGACACCTTTCATCACATCTTCGACAATGTCATTCACAATTTCAGTTGGTGATTCTTCGTCGTAGTCTTCTTCGTCGTAATCTTCTTCTTCGTAATCTTCTTCTTCGTAGCCTTCTTCTTCGTAATCTTCTTCTTCGTAATCTTCTTCTTCGTAATCTTCTTCTTCGTAATCTTCTTCGTCGTAGCCTTCGTCTTCGTAGTCCTCATCATCTTCAGCGTTTGATCTAATCTTCAAAAGCGTATCTGCTTCTTCTCTCAATTGTTTTCTGACTTCGTTGCGATCGACATCAAGCATTTCTTTGACAAGATTCATGTTGCCTCTCTTCATTTTTTTGACTCCATTTTTTCTCATTTCTTTTTTGAAGTCTTCATCTTCCAAAAGAGCCGCAATGCCTTGTTCCTTCTCCACCGGTTCCACTACATTTTTATCTTTCTTCTTTTTTCCTTTTGGCATACCGCACCCCATTCCCGCAAAATATGTACACAAATGAATATTTTATGTAATTTTCACTCTATATAGCAATTATACACTATCTTTTCAGAAATTACAAACATATTTTAATAAAAAAATGTTAAATTTCAACAAATTCTAATACACATTTAAGTAATATATCCGAAAAATTTCCATATTCTTTGGCAATACAACACCCGTTTGGAATTTCTTCTGCCATCGCTTTGAGTTCTTCTGGAAAATAAGCCAACTCCCCAAGCCTAAGCATTGGCACATCAAAAATCGTATCGCCTGCCACAATCGTTTTTTCAGGAGAAAAGAAGTTTTTCAATCTCTCTACCGCTGTCCCTTTGTGTAATTTTTTCGGCATAACGTAAATTTTATCTTTTTGCGAAAGTACATCGACAACAGACAAATCGAGTGTCTTTTCTAGCAGATTCACTGTCAATTCAGGTGAATTGCTCTTTGTGAATACGAATAAATCGTTCGGTTTGCGGACTTCAAAAGAACGATTTTCATCTCGCTCTAACAACTCCATCGCTTGGTTTAGCACAGGAATCGACTCCGCAATCATATGTAGTGAGTCTGAATACCAAACTTCATTGACTTTCCCATCTTCTAGTAAAATTCCACCGTTACAGACGACTGCATATTTCGGTACACCTACATCAGAAAAATCAATCCGCAAAAATCCATCGAGCGATCTCGTCGTCACTGGTACAAATCGTACCAATTCTTGCAACTGCTTCAAGTAGGAAATGGAGTCCAGTGTCATGTAAGAAATATTTCTCCCTTGGTAGACTTCGATGCATTTTTTTTCGCCTTGCAAGTCTCTACGTTCTGAAAAAATAAGTGTATTGTCTAGGTCTGATGCAAATAAAATCAAAAAATCCCCTCCTTTTTCTATTAAAATATACTATAAAAATACAGGCAATCTCCAAATCGAACTTCAGAAATTGCCTGTAAAAATGATAAATTTTATTTTCCAGAATTTGTAATTGCTTTTCTAAGCAAATCGACAGGAATCATCGTTGCAGCAAATAAAAATGCAATCACCCAACCCATCAGCGGAAATGGCACACAACTAAACATTGCCCCGATCCATTCAAACACAACAATCGGAATGACCAATTGTGCATTGATGATGGCTGCTTGTACAAAAATAATGATGAAAAATACTTGCATGAACCCTTTGTTTTGATTGAGTCCTCTAAAAATCGCAAACCCATCATCACGGACATTGAAGCCATTGAACAAGGCACTCACGATAAATAACACGAAATACGAAGTCAATAGTTGTGCTTCTGTCTCAAAAAAACTATGCACAAATGGAGACGTTAAATAGAAGAAACTCAAGCCAGTCAACCAGATCCCCATGATTGAAATTTGCACCATCATCGGTTTGCTGATGATATTTTCATCACGACGACGTGGTTTTTCTTTCATATAACTTTCAAGGGCTGGCTCATTTCCAAGCATAATCGCTCCAAGTCCGTCCATAACCAAGTTGACAAACAAAAGATGCGTCACTTTCAGCGGTTCTTCAATACCAAAAAATGGAGCCAATGCACTAACGAAAACTGCCGCCACATTGATGACCAATTGGAATTTACAGAATTTCAAGATATTGTTGTAAATCGTTCTACCATACCAAATGGCATCTTTGATGGATTTGAAATTGTCGTCCAAAATAACGATTTTACCTGCTTCTTTGGCAGCTTCTGTCCCACTCCCCATCGCAAAACCAACGTCTGCACGTTTGAGGGCTGGCGAGTCATTCACACCATCGCCTGTCATACCAACCACCAAGTTGATTTCTTGACACAAACGCACCATTCTCGATTTGTCCGTAGGCAATGCACGTGCAATCACTCGAATGTCTTTGATGTGTTTTTTCACTTCATCATCAGACATTTGGTTCAGTTGATCCGAGCTAAGGGCCGACAAGACCGTATCTTTATCCGGATCGTAATCGTGGGAAACAAGCCCTGCATCTTTTGCAATCGCCACAGCCGTTTCGTATCGATCCCCTGTAATCATAACGACTTGAATGCCAGCATCGAGTACATCTGCAATCGCTTCTTTTGCCTCTGGACGCACATCATCACGAATCCCAACGAGACCAATCAACACAACGTCATCATTGATTTCATTTTCAACCATTGATTTTTCAGAATAGCCAAATGCCAACACACGCATTGCTTTTTTGGCAATCCCAATGATTTTTTCATCGAGTACTTTCTGATCGAGTGCATGCAAAGTGCCATCTGCCGCCATGTATTTGTTGGCAATCGTGAACATTTTTTCAGGAGCCCCTTTGTAAAATGTTTTTTCACCAATTTGAGCTTGGCTAAATTTATTTGTAGAGTTAAACCCTTGCGTATTCACAACTGAATAAGATGGATTGTTTTGCAATTCGTTAAACATTTTTTCGCCAAGAAATTTCATCAATGCCTGATCTGTCGCATTTCCACCAATGACACGGTGTTCCGAATCGAACAATGACGCTGAATTTTTACCAATCGCAAGGTTTAAAAATTCCGAAACTTGAGTGTGTTTTCCAATGTCCGCCACTGGAATTTCATTGCCATCGGCTGTGAAAAAAGTCACGACTTCAAGCATGCCTTTTGTGATTGTTCCTGTTTTGTCACTGAATAAAATATTGAGTGAACCTGCTGTTTCAATCCCCTCCGCTTTTCTCACAAGTACATTTTTTTCGAGCATTTTGCTCGTGTTTTGCATCAACACAAGTGAAATCATGAGTGGCAAACCCTCTGGCACCGCACAAACGATGATGACAACTGCAAGAGAAATCGCTTCCACGACATCTTTTACGACAATTTCCCAACCCAAAGCCAAGTACGCTTCCATGCCACCGGCATTCAACACGAAAAAAGTGATATACAATACTGCAATAATCACTGCTCCGATATAGCCAAATGTAGAAATTTGCCCTGCCAACTTCGTCAATTTTACTTTCAGCGGAGAATCTTGCTCATCTTCTTGCATTTCTTCCGCCATTTTGCCCATCATCGTCTGCAAACCGATTTTACGCACATCAAGGACACCTTCGCCATCGAATACGACTGAACCACGAAATAGCGAATGTGCATCTACGAACGTATCGCCCGTGATATTTTCAACCATTGCAAAAGAATCATCAGCCGCTTTTTTCGGACACTCTTCCGTTTCCCCGTTGAGAGCCGAGTTGTCCACCGTCAGATGCCCATCAATGAGTACCCCATCGGCTGGCACTTTGTCGCCCGATTGCAACAACACTTTGTCCCCGAGTACCACATCATCGACATCAATGACGAGAATCGCCCCATCACGATAGACTTTACACTGGTCTTTTTTTGCACCGTCTTTCAGTTCACGGTATTTGCTATCACTTGCCACACCTGTTTTTGCAGTGACAAATGCCACAATCAAAATCGCAATGAGTGTGCCGACAGGCTCATAAATTTCTGAATAGCCCATGGCATACATACCCATCATCAAAACGACGATAAACAGCAAGATTTTGATCATCGGATCTTTGAACGTTTCCTTAAATTCTTCTAAAAAAGTCGTTGGTTCAGAATCTGGAATTTCATTCGTACCATACTTTTTTTTCGACTCTTCCGCCTCAACCGACGTTAGCCCTTTGATTTTCATAATCGTGTATCCTCCTCTAGTCAAGGTGTATTTCTACAAAATATACCCAACAAAAACAATTTTTATGTGTACAAGAAACACTGATTTATTTTCGTTTTCTCAAAAGAACAAAAAAACAAATCAGTATCTCTTGTAAAATTCCAATAAAGGAAATACCATACAAAGGAAACACCATACCTCTAATATTGCATGGTGCTTCCCAAAAAAATATGAGTTTCTTCCTATTATAATAGCTTACATATATCGTTTGACCAACTCGCCCAACTTTGGATCGTTTGTCGCTTGCCCAATGGCATTGAATTTCCACTCATCATTATGACGGTACAATTCCCCAAAAATCATCGCTGTCATATCCATATAATTTTCAGACAAACTATACTTGAACAATTCTTGGTTATTGCTTCCATCGACAAGACGGATGAAGGCATTTTGAATCATACCGAAATGTTGCTTTCTCGTTTTGCAGTCATAGATATTGACTACAAAGACAATGCGATCGTATTCCGCACCCACAGCTGACAAATTCACAGTGAGTTGCTCGTCATCGCCTTCGCCAGCTCCAGTCAAATTGTCGCCCATGTGCATGATTGCATCGCTTTTGTGTCGAAGATTTCCAAAGTAAATGAGGTCTTTTTTGTCGATAAATTTTCCATCTTTTAACATAATTGCAGATGCATCACAATCAATCGGTGCTGGTGCTTTGGAAAATAGCCCACCTTTTTTTTGTTCCATTTCGTCCCAACCAAGCCCAACGAGTACTTGGCTCAAGCCCGGTCTTTCTTTTGTCAAGCTGACTTTTTGCCCTTTTTGTAAACTGACAGACATCGTATTTCCTCCTATTTGAGTTGTGAATTAGTCGACTGCAATACCAAAACTGCCACAAAGTGCAGCCAAACCACCTTGGTAGCCACTACCGATGGCATTGAATTTCCATTCGCCATTATTTTTGTAGAGTTCGCCGAAATTGACTGCTGTTTCAATCGAGAAATCTTCGCCCAAGTCGTATTTCAATAATTCTTCGCCAGTCGCTTCATTGTAAATGCGGATAAACGCATTGCTGACTTGACCGAAATTTTGACGACGTGCCTCTGCTTCATGAATCGTTACAGTAAATGCAATTTTCTCAACGTGAGCAGGTACTTTTGACAAATCAATTTTCATTTGTTCGTCATCACCATCGCCAGCTCCAGTCAAATTATCACCCATATGTTGTGTACAACCGCTTGGATGTGTCAAGTTGCCATAAAATATGAAATCAGATGATTCTTTCGCTTTGCCTGTCGCTTCTAAGTGGAACGCCGCCGCATCTAAGTCAAATGCTCCGCCTGTGTCAAATTGGTTTGTGTCCCAACCGAGTCCCACAACGACTTTTGTCAAGCCTGGATTGCCTTTTGTTAAATCAACTTTTTGTCCTTTTGATAAATTTACTCCCATAAAATATACCTCCTAAGTTTGAATATACAATTTTCCTATATGATAGTTCCTAAAACAAAATATAGTGTTTCCAAGCAAGTAATTACAATTCTCATTTTAGAGAACTCGACTCGCTTTTCCACTATATAGTCGTTTAAACTAAAAAGCACTACATCTAAGTGGTTAAAATCCTGTTCTTCTGCGTCATCGTCGCTCGACGTGGCTTTTGCCACGACTCGACTTCTCTTCCTTGAATAACAAAATTTTACCTCACTAATCTGTTAGTATT
>JAWXUZ010000151.1:0-4312 GCA_044425835.1 Bacillota bacterium
TCAATAATTACCCACGAAAAATACTTAACGGCAAATCAGCCAATATGATGGTGGAATGTGTATAAAAAAACTTAATTTTATATCAGAAATTTCTGCGACATTTAATATTGCAATTTACAACGGAAACTCAAGATAAAAAAAGATTGCAATTTTGAAAGAATTACTGTATAATTTAAAAAATGTGGCAAAAAAATTATTTTGAATATATTAAATTACGAATTGAGGTATTTATGAGTATGAAGCAAACAAAATTATGGACCACCAATTTTTTTCTACTGGTGCTAGGGCAAATCGTTTCTCTTTTTGGCAACGGGATTTTGCGGTTCGCTCTCCCGTTATACCTTTTAGATGTAACAGGTTCTTCGACACTTTTTGGACTGGTCAGCGGGGTGGCTTTGGTGCCTTTGATCTTTCTAACACCTGTCGGTGGTTTGTTGGCGGATCGACTCAATAAGCGAAACATCATGGTATGTTTGGATTTTATAACGGCGGCTCTTATTTTCGCTTTTCTTTCTGTGTTCTCGGATGCTCAAATCATTCCGCAGTTAATTTTTACATTGATGGTGCTGTATGGAATTAGTGGGTTGTATGAACCAGCTGTGCAATCGAGCTTGCCTATTCTTTTAGGTGAAGAAGTTTTGACACAAGGCAATGGCATTATTTTTTCAGTCAATTCCCTTGCAACAATGTTATCGCCTTTAATTGGTGGATTTTTGTATGGCATTTATGGCTTAATGCCTATTTTGGTTATCAGTATTGTGTGTTTTGTATTTTCGGCGGTGATGGAGTTATTTTTGAAAATTCCACATACGAAACAAGAATATAGTGAAAGTGTAATGAAAACAGCTGTGGACGATTTGAAACTCAGTTTTCACTACATGACGAAAGAAAAGAAAATCATTATCAAAATGGTTTTGATTGCTTGCATTCTCAATGCGACTATAGTTTCTATGGGGTTGATTGCACTTCCTGTTTTGATTACAGATCGTCTTCAATTCTCTACTGAAGTATATGGTATGGCACAGGCTTGTGCCGGTGTGGGTGGACTGTGTGGCGGAATTTTCGTTAGTGTATTCGGAAACAAACTACATATCAATAAAATGTATCAATTCTTCAATGGGCAAACAGTGATTTTGATTCCGTTGGCGATTTCTATGCAGTTTTTAAGCATGCCGAAGATTAGTTTGTTGATTATCGTATGCTCTACTTTTTGTCTCATGTTTATTGTAACCGTTGGCTCTGTGCAAATGATGACATTTGTGCAAGGGGAAGTGCCAGAGGAATTGCTTGGAAAAATCATGGCTCTATTTCTGACTTTTTGTATTTGTGCCCAACCAGTCGGGCAAGTGGTATTCGGTTTCTTGTTCGACCATTTTATCGGTCGTGAAACACTGATCATAATGATTCCGATTGTAGTTTCCATAGGGGTGACGTTTTACGCAAAAAGCATTTTCCCGACAAAAGGGAACGAGAAGGATTCAACGGATTTGGTGAATGAGTCAAACGAAAGTAAGTAAAAAGCAATTTGAACTGATTGAATCAATAAAAATTATAAAGCATATTTTTTAAGGAGGAATTTGATGAAAAGTTTTGCAGAATATATCATACCACGGGCGGTCAATGACCCCAAAGGAACCATGATTGTAGATAAAAATGCAACAAGAGTTACAACAAGTGAGGAACTCATTTCTCTGGCGTATCAAATTGCCAATTATACAAAAACACTTCCGAATCATGGCAGAGTCGTTTGTACACTCCCACGATCCATGGAATATGTAGCGGCAATTATTGGGACGAACTTGATTGGTACAGGACTTGCCATGTTGAGTCACCTTGAGCCTGAGGCACGTCTTGAAATGATTTTGGACGATTTGGGAACAGAAATCAATATCGATGAAGCGTTTATAGAACAAGCAAAAAAAGCAAGTAATGCACCGGTTGCACCCGTCGGCACACTAGAAACAGAAGCACTTTATTTTTTCACTTCTGGATCGACAGGAACACCAAAAGGTGTCATATACACAAACAATACAGTCATATCTTCACTGACTAGAACTGGGGCAGCGTTTTTTTTGGACAGAGACAATTTGATTTATTGTTCGATTGTACCTTTTAATTTTTGTCTCAGCATAGGGGAATTGGCATCTGTGCTTGCGGTCGAAAAGGGATGTGTCCATTTGCCAACCGATGAGGTGCGAATAAACCCTGTAGAGTTGACAAAGTATATCAATACCCATAAAATCACACAAACTTTCTTGCCACCACAATTGTGTATGGCGATGACAGGTGATATGCCATCTTTGCTAGCCATTGCAGTCGGTTCAGAAAAAGTAGTCAATATTGGACCTCGATCATATCAAATGCAAAATGGCTATGCCATGACAGAAACAGCGGCAGTGGATACCATTTTCTTGATCGATAAACCGTATGAGAATACACCAATTGGCAAACCGTTGTCTGGAATGGAAGTGTATTTGTTAGACGAGAATGGCAATGAAAGTGAAGAAGGGGAAATTTACGTCGCAGGGGGTGTGGCAAAAGGATACTTAAACCTCCCAGAAGAAACCGCAAAAACATTTGTACCGAATCCTTTTTCAAAAGGGGAACATGATAAAATCATGGTGCGAACAGGTGATTTGGGTCGACGTTTGGAAGATGGTAATATTTTATATATCAACCGCCTTGATTGGATGTTGAAAATTGATGGCCAAAGAATTGAGCCTGGCGAAATAGAAGTGGTTTGTGCAAAGATGCCGAAAATACAAAAAATATTCATCAAAGGCTTTGTCAATGACCGAAGCCAAACGTACCTTTGTGCGTTTTACGTAGAAAAAGAACCATTCCAAAAAGAAGAACTTCGCAAACACATAGAGGAAAATTTACCGTATTACATGCAACCAAAATATTTGGTGAAGATGGATTCTGTGCCACTCAATGCCAATGGCAAAGTCAACCGCCTTGCGATGAAATCACCAGAAGACAATATCATTACAACAGTGTACAAAGCACCAGAAGGTGAATGTGAAAAGAAAATTTGCCAAGCATTTGAACGTATTTTCTCGGTCAAGCAAGTTGGTAGAGATGATGATTTTTTTAGATTGGGCGGAGATTCGATCAAAACAACGCTCCTTCTTCGTGATTTGGACTATCCAAACCTGAAAAATACAGATATTTTATTGGGGAAAACACCGAAAGGCATTGCTGAAATTGTCGAAAAACAAATGGAAGAATCGGCAATATATGAGAATTTTCCTGATGAAAGTGACTTGCATACATCTCCTCTTACCGATAATCAAATGGGAATTTATTTAGAGTGCATAAGTCGCCCGAATAGTCTTGCTTACAACATACCTTTTTTCTTTGAGTTTGAGAAAAATGTTTGTGCAGATGCAGAAGCGTTAAAGAAAATGGTAGATGAATGTTTGATGGCTCATAAAGCACTTTTCACAAAGATTGTCCAAACAGAACAAGGGGTCGTTATGACTTTGGGTGACGTCGTACCTGTGTGCGAAGTTCGCAAAGGCAAAGAGGAAGAAATCGCCCAAACAATTGAAGATTTTGTTCGCCCATTTGATTTGTCAGTCGCACCGCTTTGCAGAGCTATGATTGTAGAAACGGATGCAAAATTATATCTCATGATCGATGCACATCATATTGTTTTCGATGGCACTTCTCTCATTCTTTTTGAAGAAGAATTGGGCAATCAATTACAAGGAAAAGCGATAGAACCAGAAACAATCAGTCCATTTCATCTGTATGAATTGGAACAAAGAGAGAAAGCATCTGAACAATATCAAGAGGACAAAGCGTATTTTGATGGCATATTGGCAGGGGTTGAAGTCGATTCTGAATTGCTACCGGATCATAAAATTGATGGTGAAGTCGATTTTATCAAAGAAACGCAAGATGAATTTTATGAAACCATTCGTCATAATAAAATGTCATTTGTAAATATCGTTGAAGAATATGGAGTTATGCCAACGGTTAAGTTTGTGTACCAAGGAAGTGGTTTCAATGAAATCACGCTTCCAAACGGATCAATTCCGCTGAATGCAGTTGAAAACCCACATGCAATCGGTGCTTTGAATTGTATAGTCATCAAAAAAGATAGTGGATATACGATCGTGATCAATTACCGTAGCGATCTTTATGATGAATCAACAATTGCTCGATTTACAAAACTGTATGAACGAGTATTGAAAGCATTTTCTCAAGATGCCAAATTGCAAGATATTGAAATGATTGAAGAAACGGACAGCGTGATCTATGAAGCAGGGAATGACACGAATATAGATTTTGATGAGAGTCAAAC
>JAWXUZ010000152.1:0-4250 GCA_044425835.1 Bacillota bacterium
TTAAGAGATACAAAAAAATAAAATATTGTGCAAATATTTACTTACTTGGAAAGGGTCAAAAAGCTTGATATTTCAATCTTTATGACCCTTTTTGACTTTTTCAAGTGTCAAACTCGAGATATAATACCACATATTGATTTGCTTGTCAACCCCTTTTTTCATTTTTCTTCATTTTGTTTTTTTAGCGA
Organism: Bacillota bacterium; assembly: GCA_044425835.1. Lineage (GTDB taxonomy): Bacteria > Bacillota > Clostridia > Lachnospirales > Anaerotignaceae > Chakrabartyella. Next base: position 189 of record JAWXUZ010000152.1, read on the forward strand.
TTTATAATCTATAATTTCACAAAAATAATCAACCTTTGCTTGATTCTATAATTGTTTTGTGATATGATAAAAATAGTAAAGTTTCCGCACTTTTAGGACTTTATAAAATACATATTTTTTTCAATTTACAATCGAATAAAATGGAGGTTTTTATGAAAATAATATCATTTACAAGAAAAGGGAAAGTACAAGTTGGTGTATTAAAAAACAACAATACAGAAATTGTACCAGTTACATATCTAGGCTACAACACCACAGACATGTCTACTTTTTTAGAAAAGTTGACTCCTGAAAAACACAAGAGAATCGAGCGAAAAAAAGAAATGTTGCATGGCATTGCAATTGAGGAAGTGTCCTTGGTGGCTCCGATCCAATACCCTCGCCAAGATATGATTTGCTTAGGCATAAACTACCTTGCCCATGGTGAAGAATCTGCAAAATTCCATGAAGATGCATTCTTTAAGGAAAAAAGTGTGCCAATTTATTTTTCAAAAAGAATCAACCGTTGCCTTGGCGATAGCGAAGATATTGACGGTCATTTCGATATCGTCGAAGGGCTTGATTACGAAGTCGAGCTTGGTGTCATTATCGGAAAAGATGCAAAAAATGTATCGAAAGAAGAAGCCAATGACTACATTTTAGGGTATACGATTATCAATGATGTCAGTGCGAGAAATCTACAAATTAAGCACCAACAATGGTATTTCGGGAAAAGTCTCGACGATTTTGTGAGCATGGGTCCTTGGATTGTGACACACGATGAATTTACGACACCAATTTCTTTGGGCATTCGTTGCTACGTCAATGATGAGTTGCGTCAAGATGGCAATACGTCCCAACTCATTACGACAATTCCTGAAATCATTGAAGAGTTGTCTCGTGGTATGACACTCAAAAAAGGAACAATCATCGCAACGGGTACACCTGCTGGTGTGGGTATGGGATTTGACCCGCCAAAATTCCTAAAATCGGGCGACAAAGTGCGTTGTGAGATTGAGGGCATTGGATTTATTGACAATCGCATTAAATAAAAATACAATAATTGAGGTATTCCCATGAAAAAAATCAAAGTAATGAGTATTTTTGGCACGAGACCAGAAGCAATCAAAATGGCCCCTCTTGTCAAAAAATTAGAAGCAGAAGAAGAAATCGAAAGCATCGTTTGTATCACTGCCCAACATAGAGAAATGCTCGATCAAGTATTGGATTTATTTGCAATCACTGCCAAGTACGACTTGGATATTATGTCAAGCAAACAGACACTGTCAGGCATTGCAACGAAAGTATTGTCGGGGCTTGATGATATTTTGCAAAAAGAACAACCAGATATGATTTTGGTGCATGGAGATACGTCTACGACGTTTTGTGCGGCACTTTCTGCGTACTACCATCAAATCCAAGTGGGGCATGTGGAAGCAGGCTTACGCACGTATGACAAATACCAACCATTCCCAGAAGAAGCCAATCGCCAACTGACGAGTGTATTGACGGATTTGCATTTTGCACCGACACCACTGGCAAAGAGCCAACTACTCAAAGAAAATGTGAGCGAAAATAAAGTGTTCATTACGGGAAATACTGTCATTGATGCTTTGCAACATACGGTAGAAGAGGATTATGTATTTTCACTGGAAGCACTCAATGCAATTGACTATAATAAGGAAAGAGTCATTACCGTGACTGCCCATAGAAGGGAAAATTTGGGCGAGCCACTTTTGGAAATTTGCAATGCAATCCGCTCGATTGTTGAGACGTTTCCTGATGTTTCTGTGGTATATCCTGTGCATAAAAATCCGCTTGTGATGGAGCCTGTCCACAATATTTTAGGGGAGCTAGAGCGAGTGCATTTGATAGAACCACTCGATTTGAAAGATATGCACAATTTACTGTCGAGGTCATATCTTGTTATGACAGACAGTGGCGGTTTGCAAGAAGAAGTGCCGTCTCTTGGAAAGCCTGTCTTAGTACTTCGCAATGTGACAGAGCGACCAGAGGGTATCGAAGCGGGTACGCTACGTCTTGTTGGGACGGATCAAAATACGATTGTGAAGGCAACGAATGAACTTTTGACAAACACTGCAATGTACGAGGCGATGGCACAGGCGAAAAATCCTTTCGGCGATGGCACAGCCTCAGAACGTATCGTTCAAAATATATTGTACCATTTTGGGAAACAATCACAACCAAGTGAGGAATATATTATAAAAAAAGAATAGGGGTGTTGTAGATGAAAGAAGAAAGAATGGCAATTTTAGATATGCTAAACCGTGGTGTCATTACAGCAACAGAAGCGAAAGAACTCTTAAAAACATTGCAAAGGTACGAAAAAAATCAAAGAAGTGCAACGGATATAAAGAAAGAGTTTTCGGAAAAAGTAAATGAGGCACTCGACAAAGCCGAAGATGTTTTCGAGACGATTATTGATAAAGTGGAAGACCAATATGACAAAGTGGAGCCAACAATCAAAAAAACGTACAATAAAGTACAGCCCAAAGTAAAAGACATTGCAGATGTTGTCGTTGAAAAAGTGGAAGATATGGAGCCGCTCATCAAAGGGACAGTTTCTTATTTTTCGAGTGTCATTGGTGATATGAAATCCGAAATCAATGAAGTCAGAAAAAAGCACGCCGAAAAAAAAGATGAGAAAATGGGCGATGTATTCGATGGAGATGCAGAGGAAGTAGAGGAAGATATCGAGGAATTTGAGCTTGGTAAAGAAACTGACGACAGCTTTGATGACCTTGATTTTTCATTTGTATATACTGAAGATGCAAAAGACCAAGAAGAGGCAGACCCTTCTGCAGAAAATGAAGATATGTCCGAGGTACTCAATACCTTGAGTAGCCAATTGGGTGAGTTAAACGATGCAGAGTCATTTTTACGCAATGCGTTTGGTGAAGATGTATTTGATTATGACGAAGATTTGGACGATGAAGAAGAATAATGATTGAAATTATATCGTTTTGAATCGGTAGCCATTGATCTGTGATTTTCAAGAAAAGCCAATTGTATAGCCACAAAAAAAAGAAATTGCCTCATAAAAAGGCGATTTCTTTTTTCTTTTTTCTTTTTTTATGCAAGTACATTGATATTTTGACCTACACCTGTTGCTGATGCTGCTTGTTTCAATGACTCAACCATGTTTTGCCCCAAAGTTTCTTGAGTTTCCATGATTTTACCAGCCATTGCAAAGCCAACATCGATTTGTAATGCAGCCATATTTGCATCGATTGATGAAGATGCACTTGACATTGAAGCTGAAATTGATGACATAACCATTCCTCCTTTCAAAAAAAAATACAATAACCATTCCTTCTAAACTTTCGTCAAAAGAAATGTCAAACTATAGTATTTTTAGATTAAAAAGTGCACACGGAACATTAATGTTTGTGAATCCTTCGACAAACTCTAATGAAACAACACATTAGCTTGAGTAGCTAAACCCGTCCATTGTGCCATTTTCTGCTGCGTATTCCAAAGCGGCAATCGTTTCTTCGTATTTGTCTCCTGCTTCGCCATTGAGTCCGCCAACGAGATTTCCATCACTGTCAATATTCACGCCGATATTTTTGTAATTTGATACAATCATATCTTTCATTGAATCGAGTTGGTCAGGTTCGTTCATTACAAGATCGATTGCCCAATTCACTGTTTGGTCAGAAACGGCTTCAGCAGTATACGTTGTAGACGCTACAGAAGAAGTGCTTGTCGAAGAGGAAGAAGAAGTTGTCATCGTTCCGTTGAATACACCAGCAGAAGCCAACATCATATCAGTGCCAGAGGTATATGCAACAGAAAGTTCATCTTCTTTGAACATCGAATTCAACATATTTGTAAAATTGCTGATTTGAGAATTTTGGTGCATTTCCAATATTCTGTCTGCCAATTCTCTCAATTGTGCATCTTCTAAATCTTTTTCTGTGAGTTCCTCTGCAGCTGCATCGTCGTCAGCATCGCCAACTACAGTATCATCTGCATCATCAGTAGTATCACCAACTACAGTATCGTCTGCATCATCAGTAGTATCACCAACTACAGTATCGTCTGCATCATCAGTAGTAT
>JAWXUZ010000036.1:0-23102 GCA_044425835.1 Bacillota bacterium
CCAAAAATTCTCGCCTCACAAATTGATTTGCATCCCCTACTCGCCCTATTTTCCATGATGGTCGGTCTGCAAACACTCGGTTTGTTCGGTCTCATTTTTGCACCAATTTTGACCGTCATACTCAAAGCCAGTTTTGAATGAAATTATCGTTATATAAAAAAATAGAAACTCTCTATTCATAAATAATATACAAAAGCACATATACTTTCAATAAAATTATATGTGCTTTTCGACTAAAATAAAGTTTGTGGCTTCTACCTTTCCATAAAAAAGAAATATGTATAGATTTACGAATCAAATTACCCATTCACTTTGTAGGATATTCCAAATTTCATTTTTGACACCATAAAAATCCATGATTTTTCGTAAATATTTGTAAGACAATTAAAAAAAATACTGTATTTTCTAGTTTTTTTATGAGTTCTAACGAAAAAAAAGGATAAAGAACATACTTTCCATACGTAAATCATACAAATTATACATGTTAATACAACGAGATACATTTTTTCTATGCGTTTATACGATTTATTCTTAGGCACTTTACATATCTAAAATACCAAAGTATAATAGAATTACACAAGTAATATTTACTTACTAATTCATAAGGAGATTTTAGCTATGAATATATTACAACAACGCATCGCCAGCAATGGCACTCAAGTTAGTGAGCAAATTGTCAAGGTAGACTCCTTTTTGAATCACCAACTAGACATCGGACTTTTCATGCTCCTTGGAAAAGAAATATTTCACAAATTCGGGCATTTGAACATCAACAAAATTTTAACTGTAGAATCTTCTAGCATAGGCATTGCGTCCATTGCTGCTATTTACTTCGACTTGGTTCCTGTTGTATTTGCCAAAAATTCCGTTGTACCGATTATGGCAGAAGATATGTATACGGCATCGGTGACACCATTGATTACTGAAACGAAATCAACGCTCCACGTCGCAAGACAATACTTAACCCCTACCGATCGTGTATTGGTTTTAGATGATTTTATCGCATCAGGCGAAACTGCCTCTGGGCTTTGTAGTTTGGTGGAGCAAGCAAATGCTACTGTCTGCGGTGTGGCAGCCATCATCGAAAAAGAATTCCAAGGTGGAAGTGCAAGATTGAAAAATGAAGGATATCTTGTCGATTCTCTCGCTGTGATTACGAAAATGGACGAGACAAAAATTTATTTTAAAGATTGAGTTTTAAAACATTCTCTTATGGAGAGTGTTTTTTTATTAGAGACCCCTATATAGTTGATTAAAATAAAAAACATTATATCTCAACACTTCAAATTGATGCGTACTTACGTGAACGAAAAATAAAAGTTTACTCGATTTTTTCAAAAATCGCAGAGTGTGAGACAGCGTCTCACGACCTTTCTTCCTCTATTTTTATTAATACTTTTAAATTTAATTCACTATAATATTAGAGTGAATTTGCATCTCTACCGATTGGAATTGCAATAGTACAGAATAATTTTCGAGTTATCCACAGGCAAAGTATTGCACTAAAAAATGACCTCTACTATAAATTTTCATCTACAGTAAGAGGTCATTTCTTTTTGTAAGCGCGAAACGAGATTCGAACTCGCGACCCTCGCCTTGGCAAGGCGATGCTCTACCACTGAGCCATTCGCGCAAACGCATGCCCAGAGCCGGAATCGAACCAGCGACACGTGGATTTTCAGTCCACTGCTCTACCGACTGAGCTATCTGGGCGTACATCACTTAAAGAGTATTTCCTAAGCGACTACTATATCATACATCATATTTGTGGGTTTGTCAATAGGTTTTTGAAAATTTTTCAATTATTTTGAAATTTTTTCTGTTAAATATAGCAATCGGTAAAATAGCCCCGTGTTTTATCTGCTCTCACCAGACTATTTTACCTCTTTCATTTTACTTTTTATTTTACCTTTTATTTTACCTTTTATTTTACCTTTTATTTTACTTCATCGAAAATGCATACACCGTTTGTTCCTTGTAGACTTCACCTTTTTTCAAAACAGTTGAAGGGAAATTCTCATGATGAATTGCATCAGGATAGCCTTGTGCTTCCAAGCAAAATCCGTCATGTTTTTTCGATTCCACACCATTTTTCACTTTGCCCACCAAGAAATTCCCGGTGTACAGCTGTGTGCCTACTTGTGTCGTTTCCATTTTCATTGCAATGCCTGTTTTCGGAGCAAACACCTCCGCCAAAGTATGCAATTGTTTCGAGGAATTGTTGGAAATATAATGGACATCATACCCCAAATCATTTTGAATTGATGGGTAATCCGCAAAAATTTCCTCTCCGATGGCTTTTCCAGATGTAAAATCGTATGGTGTCCCTTTGACCTTTACAATCCGTCCTGTCGGAATGCTCTCATTTGTATTTTCTAAAATTTCATCAGCGTGTAACGTCAAAATATGGTCGAGAATACTGCCCGCTCCATTTAAGTTGAAGTACGTATGGTTCGTCAAATTCAAGAGCGTATCTTCAGTCGTTTTCACTTCGTAAGTCAAAAGAACTTCATTGTCCTCACTCAAAGAAAATGTAGCCACAACTGTCAATGCCCCAGGATACCCCTCTTCCATATCAGGACTTTCATACACACAAACTAAAGATCTACCCAACAATTCACAGTCCCAGACTTTTTTATCGAAGCCAAATAGTCCACCGTGCAAATGGTTTTCGCCATTATTTTTTTCCAAAGTATACGTCTTGCCATTGAGTGTAAATTCTGCTTTGCCAATGCGATTGCCAAATCGTCCAATCGTTGCACCTAAATAACACGTATTGTTGACGTAATCTTCCACAGAATCACAGCCCAAAACGACATCGACTTTGCCCTCTTTTGTAGGCACAACGAGGGAACGAATCGTCGCACCGTAAGACAATATTTCAAGCGACATGCCATTTTCATTTTCAATGGTGTAAGAAAAAATTTCTTTTTCTATCCCACCCACTTTTAACATTCCAAATGAATTTTTGCTACTTCTCACAAAATCCCTCCTTATAATAACTGTCTTGCACTACCATAAATTCCAGCATCATTGCCAAGGGTTGCCACTTCTATCGGTGTATTTTTCATAGAATGAAATGCATATTTTTTGTACACCTCACGAATTGGTTCAAGGACGATATCGCCTGCTTTTGACACACCGCCACCAATCAAAATGAGTTCGGGATCAATAAAACAAGCAGCATAGCTCGAAACAATTCCAAGAAAGCGTCCAACTTCTGCAAGTACGAATGTACAGAGCGGATCGCCTGTTTTCGCAAGGTCAGCGATTGCTTTCGCACTGATGTCCTCAGCTGAGAGTTTTGTCTGAAATTTGCCTGATTCCATGGCTTCTTTTGCCAAGCGGACAATGCCCGTTGCCGAAGCGTATTGCTCCAAACAGCCGTGATTTCCACAGTTGCAAGGTATTTCCTCATCAAATTTGACGACAGCATGTCCCAGTTCACCACCGCCACCGACTGCTCCTGCAACGATTTTTTCATCGACGATAATGCCACCGCCGACACCTGTTCCAAGTGTGAATAACACGAGACTTTTTTTGCCTTTCGCTGCCCCTTGCCACAACTCCCCAAGAGCCGCCACAGACGCATCATTTCCCACTTTGACAGGCAAACCAAATAATTTTTTCGCATCTCTTTGTATTGGAAATTGATCCCAACCAAGATTGACTGCTTTATGCACAACACCCTCTGCATCTACAGGTCCTGGCACTCCCATGCCGACACCTAAAATTTCTTCACGCACAATATTTTTTTCTTCGATTTTTGCATCGAGACTTTTTTTGATATCAGGCAAAATCAACATGCCATTTTCATTTGTATTCGTAGGGATTTCCCATTTTTCTTGTAATGTGCCATCTAGTAAAAACAAGCCAATTTTAACTGATGTGCCACCAACGTCCACACCAAAAACATATTTTTTATCCATGTAATTCACCTCTATTTTTAAATTTTTTCTCCACCAAATGCAACCATAAAACGATCGAAATACGGCTCATTCAATTGAAATACACCAGCGTGTTCGAGTACTTTTTCAAAAACCAAACCGACTTCTTCTTCCAAAATTTGATTGATGGTGTCTTTCGTCACATCTTTATATTTTGGCAAGAAATTTTTGACCCATTCAGCATGTTTTTCCGTCTTTTCATTCGCAGAAATATCACCAGAAGTCACGATGAGTTCAGCCAAAATCTCCATTTCTTCTTTCAATCTTGATGGCAATACTGCAAGCCCCATGACCTCAATTAAGCCAATATTTTCTTTTTTGATGTGATGCAATTCATCATGTGGGTGGTACAATCCCATAGGGTGTGCCTCCGTTGTAATGTTATTGCGAAGCACCAAATCAAGTTGGAATTTGTCACCTTTTTTACGGGCAATTGGCGTAATTGTATTGTGTGGCTCATCGCCTGTATGCGAGAAAATAAACGCTTCTTCATCTGAATATTTTTGCCAAAATTGTAGCAATTTATCGGCAAATTCCACCAAAACATCACTATCTTTGTGCGTAATTCTCACCACTGACATTGCCCAATTTACAATTTCCACTTCGACTTCAGAAAATGCAGCCACTTTGTATTTTTGGAAAGTATCTGCTTTTTCCATCGCAAATGTATAATGTCCGCCTTGGAAATGGTCATGGCTCAAAATCGACCCACCGACGATTGGCAAATCGGCATTCGACCCCACGAAATAATGCGGAAAAATCTTGATGAAATCCATCATTTTTGCAAAAGTAGAACGCTCAATTTTCATCGGTGTATGTTCGCCATTGAACACAATGCAATGCTCGTTGTAATACACGTATGGCGAATATTGGAAAAACCAATTTTTATTGTCGATTGTAAGTGGAATGATTCGATGATTTTGACGGGCTGGCATCGTCACATTACCTGATGCCCCCTCATTTTCCTTGCACAACATACAAAGTGGATACGAATGTTTCGGTGCATTTTTCGCCGCCGCAATGGCTTTCGGATCTTTTTCTGGTTTCGACAAATTAATCGTCACATCAAGCGTGCCATATTTCGATTCCGTTTTCCAGTTGCGGTCTTTTGCGATGCGATATCTACGAATATAGTCTGTATTGCAACTGAAATCGTAGTACCAATCTGTCGCTTCTTTTGGAGATTTTTGATACAACTCATCGAATTTACTTCGCACCTCACGAGGAAATGGCGTCATCGTCCCCATGAGTTTTGTATCAAGCAAATCACGATACACAATACTATCTTCGATGACACCTCTTTTCGTTGCATCATCTAGTAATATTTTCAAAGCTTCTTCGAGTGATATTTTTTTCACTTCCACAGGTGGTGCATATTCTGAAATTTTCAAAATGTCCATCATGATATTGATTACATGAATTTTGTCAACTTCTTCAATCATTTGCTTTTCAATGCCATAGTTCACTAGATTTTCTAATGCATTTTGTACCATGATTTTTCCTCCTAGATGTCTTTCCTCTCGCAATTATCCTTGATATCCATTTTTATGAGATTCATGCCATTTCCACGCAGAAGCAATGATTTCTTCCAAACTATCATGCGTTGGATTCCAACCGAGTACCGTTCTTGCTTTTTCACTAGAAGCAACCAACTGGGCAGGATCCCCTGCACGACGTGGTGTTTCTACTGCTGGAATCGGGTGATTTGTCACTGCACGAGCCACATCAATCACTTCTTTTACAGTAAATCCAACGCCATTGCCTAAGTTGAAGATTTGATTTTTTCCGCCTTTGAGTAAGTATTCCACAGCCAAAATATGAGCAGCTGCCAAGTCGATTACGTGAATGTAATCTCTCACACAAGTACCATCTTTTGTAGGATAGTCCGTTCCATAAATAGAAATTGCCTCTCTTTGACCGTTTGGCACTTGTAAAATGAGTGGAATCAAATGGCTTTCAGGATTATGTGCTTCCCCAATCATTCCACCATCGACCGCTCCACAGGCATTGAAATAACGCAATGACACGAATTGCATACCCGACGCTTCCGAAGTCCAACGGAACATTTTTTCCATAGCGAGTTTCGTTTCGCCATAAGGATTCGTTGGTTCTGTGCGGTCAGTTTCTAAAATTGGAATGCGTTCAGGCTCACCATACGTTGCCGCAGTCGAAGAAAATACGATTTTATCAATTTTATTTTCGACCATACTTTCCAATAATACTCTCGTACCACATAAGTTATTGTCGTAATATTTCAAAGGATTCGTCACACTTTCGCCCACCAAAGAGTACGCAGCAAAGTGAATGACTGCCTCGATGTTTTCTTTTTTGAATAAGTCATCAAGAAATGGTTTGTCGCTGATATCACCTTTGTAAAATCGTGCTTTTTTGTGAATTGCTTTTTCGTATCCAGTAACCAAATTGTCCGCAACAACGACATCTTTCCCTGCCTCGCACAACGCATGCACTGTATGAGAACCTATGTATCCTGCTCCACCCAAAACTAAAATTGCCATAATAATTCCCTCACTTTCAGATAATGTTATTTACGCTTTTTTGAGTTCTACACCACCGACACTACGAATGGAAAGTACGTGACAACTACCTTCACCCATGACTTTTTCCATTGCCGTTTTGAATTCATCTAACAAATCATTTGGTACAAACGCTTGCAACGTGCCAGCAAATCCGCCACCATGCACACGATACGCACCACGCTCCCCAAGGAGTTCTTGGCACATACAAAGACCGACTGCGACTTCTTGATTTTGAATCGCCCCACTCACGTAGACATTTTGCAAATACATATAGGAAGAATCTCCTGATTTTTTGACGACTTCAAGAAATTGAGCGAAGTCATTTTCTTTTAGGCATTTTGCCTCAAGGACTGCTTTTTCATGATCTCCAAAGAAATGAAACGCACGCAACAAAGCACGATCGCCTAGTTTTTCACGAATCAAACCTACATTTTTTACCACATCCGCTTTATCCACTTCACGCAGTACCGATTTTCCAAGCAACTTGGCAACGCCTTTCATCTCCACAGGAATTGCAGTGTATTCATCTGTCAAATCGGCATGGTCTGCCCCAGAATCAATGATACAGATGGAGTGGTTTGCCGTTGCAAAGTCGAAATCTACTTTTTCAATGATAGGGTTGTCATTGTCATTGAAGTCGATTGCGACAATATTACCAACTGAAGAGGCCATTTGATCCATCAAACCACTCGGTTTGCCAAAGTAAACATTTTCAGCGTATTGACCAATTTGTGCAATTTTCACAGATGAGATTGCCCCATCACAGAACAAGTGGTTCATAACTGTACCAATAAAAACTTCAAATGCAGCCGAAGAACTCAAGCCAGAACCTTTCAAAACATTAGAAATACAGAACACGTCCATGCCACTCGTTTCGTATTTGAGTTCCTTAAATTGTGCATAAATCCCTCTGATGAGTGAATTTGTCGTATTTTTTTCCTCTTCAAGGATAGTCAAATCAGAAATATCGAGCGTCAACATCGGATACCCCTCCGACAAAATACGCACAGTTGAAGTCTCCGTTTTTCTCGCAGTCCCTACAATATCAAGGTCAATGCTTGCTGCAAGTACCGAACCATGTTGATGATCGGTATGGTTTCCGCCAATTTCAATTCGCCCTGGTGCTGAAAAAAAACGTACATTTTCCGCATCGCCAAATGTTTTTTCAAATCCTGTCACAACTTCGTCGATGCGACCATCGTAAAACGCTTGGTTCTTTTCATACCTTGGGTATGCTTGTTTCATTTGTTCTTTGCTGATTGTATTGCCCATAATTGCCTCCTGTTTTTTATGTATTTACCTATATTAAATTACTAAATTCATACAATATATATCATAATACTTTTTTACCTGAAATGCAATACTTCTACGAAAGATTTTTTTAAAAAAATTGTTCATTTCATCGCTTTTATTTCTGTTCCATTTTTAATCGGTATAAATTTTATTTATGTCTTTTGTATAGTTTTATTATAAAAAACTGGTAAAGTACTTAAAAAAATACTCTATTACCTATTGACAAACCGTCTCAATGTGGTATGATGAATAAGAAAAAACGATATGTATAAGTTTTGCACATATAGAAATTACCAGAACACTTTAGTTGTCATTATAGGAATTTCTCCCGACTGACGCTAGGTTATTTTGGTATTTCTTCATTTTATTTTTGTACATATCACAACCCAAGAAAGCGAGGAAAAAACTATGTTAAAATCTATGATTCCAGAAAGCTACAAATCTACGCTCGGTCTTTATGACACTCAAAATGCAATCGGTATGATTCAACGTAATTTTGTTGACTACCTTGGCAATGCAATCAATTTGAAACGTGTTTCTGCTCCTTTGTTCGTTGACCCTAGCAGTGGTTTGAATGATAACTTAAACAACGTGGAACGTCCTGTTACTTTTGACATTCCAGCTGCAAAAATCGATGCAGAAGTAGTGCATTCTCTCGCTAAATGGAAACGTATGGCTTTGCACCGTTACGGTTTCCACGAAGACAAAGGTCTTTATACTTCTATGAATGCGATTCGTCGTGATGAAGAATTAGACAACTTGCACTCTGTTTACGTTGACCAATGGGATTGGGAAAAAGTAATTGCACTAGAAAACAGAACTGTAGAAGAATTGAAAAGCACAGTAACAAAAATCGTTGGTGCAGTTTGTGATACTTTGGACGACTTGAAAGTAAAATACCCTGCAATCAAAACTACATTAAAAAGAGAAGTGACTTTCATCACAACTCAAGAATTGGAAGACAAATATCCAGAATTGACAACAAAACAACGTGAAGATGTTGTCGTAAAAGAACATAAAACCGTATTCCTTATGCAAATTGGTGGTGCATTGAAATCAGGCGAACCACACGATGGTCGTGCACCTGACTACGATGATTGGGATCTCAACGGTGACATCTTATTCTACAACGAAGTACTTGATTCTGCTTTTGAAGTATCTTCAATGGGGATTCGTGTAAGTCCTGAATCTTTGGACAAACAATTGACAATCCGTGGTTGTGACGACCGTAGAGAATTGCCATTCCACAAAATGCTTTTGGCTGGCGAATTGCCATACACAATGGGTGGCGGAATTGGACAATCAAGACTTTCTATGTTGCTTTTGGGCAAATCTCACATCGGTGAAGTACAATCCTCTATTTGGGATCAAGATACAATTGATGTTTGCAAAAAAGCAGACGTGGTTCTTCTTTAATAAACAATCTAAATATGAAATAAAAAAATGTTGAAGCGGATTTCTGCTTCAACTTTTTTTGTTTTCTAAATGAGTAACTATTCAGTATAGTCGACTAAAATAATAAATATTAAATCTCAATGCTCAAATTGATGCTTACTTGCGTGAGCAAAAATAAAAGTTTACTTCTCAAAGCCTAGCTTCGATTTTTTCAAAAATCGCAGAGTGTGAGACAGCGTCTCACGGTTTTTCATTCTCTATTTTTTATTAATACTTTTAATTTTAATTCACTATACCCCAACAAACAATATCTAAATATTCCCTTTCAGAAGTTTTTCAGTACATTTCTTTCTGAAAAAATAAAGTTTTGTTCTCTCAAAGCTTGGCTTCGGCTTTTTCAAAAGCTGGTGGGGTTTGGGGCAAAGCCCCAAGGTCTTTTCTTTTTTAAAAATGCCAATGTTTCGTTGGTACATCATTACCTAACCCACCTTATTTCACTCAACAGACATTTCATCGTACATTTTTTTCGCTTCCTCTGGCAACACCGCATTGATATACGCCCCTGTCGAAAACTCAAGCCCCGCAATCCCTGTACTACGTGGCAAAATCACGACATGAAAATGGAAATCACCATTCCCCAATTCCCCCTCCATGAAACAAATATTATAATTAATACTCTCATTGAATTTCACCAGTTTTTTCAAAATAAGGGACAACAACAATTGCAACGATTTTTTTTCAGCCCCCGATAAATCACCGTAGTGGGCAATATGTTTTTTTGCACAAATCCAAACTTCATACGGCATTTTAGAAGCATACGGTGTCACAGCAATGAAATCCGTATTTTCAGCAACGACTCTTTTGCCAAATTTTTCTTCATATGATAAAATTTCACACATCAAACAATTCGTTTTTTGCATGGATTTTGAAAGTTCAGTAATGCGACTCCCTGCCCTTGGCAAAGTCACGAGTTGCCAATGTGAATGGCGAATACTCATTCCAGCCAGTGGTCCACAATTTTTGAAAATCTGAATGTATTTCGTATTTTTTTGTGACTGAAAATACGCATATCTATGGTCGATTGCTTTGAATACTTCCTCAAATTCTTCTTCAGAAAACATGTCAATCGTTTTGCCATGCTCTGTCGTATCCACGATGATTTCATGGTATCCAAGTGCATTTGTTGTTTCATAAAAAGGCTCAATTTCCAATGTTTCTTCCTCTAAGTCAACGGCTGGATATAAATTCTGAAAGACCCTTACTGTATAATCCTCTTGATTGGTATAGACTGGATTAGGCGTCATATTCGCCCCTTCTTTACAAAATGGGCAACTCTTACCCGCACTCGACTTGTCCTTTGTATCATGCGAAAAATCGTGTGGGCGATCATTCCTCTTTTTTGCGTAAATCACCCATTCTTTCGTAAAGGGATTTTGCCTCATAATTGACATATAAAAACCTCCTTATTTATGAATTATTTTTATGATTCATTACGACCGATGCTCAATTCTCCACTGTACAATCGACGCAAATGGATTTTCAACTGTAGGCTCAATTGTGCCACGTACATTTTTTGACATATACAACTTTTGGTTTTTATACGCAATGCTAAGGTATGGCAATTCTTCCGCAATATGTTGTTGCAAACGGCTATACGCAAGCAACGTATTGCCCTCCCCTACCGCATTGTATGCATTTTCCAGCAAAATATCTGAGGCAATATCAACGTAACCGATGTAATTGAGTTCCCCCGCACTATGGAAAATTTGGCTGAGATCCAACATTTTCGACATATTCCAACTGCCAACCACCAAGTCGAAATCCTGATTTTTGAATTTCGTTTCATAGACCTCAAATGGCACTTTGTCCAGTCGCACCGAAAACCCTATAAGCGACAATTCTTGTTGCAAAAGTTCCGCAATTTGGCTTCTCGTCTCACTTTCCTCATTGACAAGAATCGTAATCTGCAATTTAATTTCTGTACCACCGCTATATTTTTCTAAAATACCATCTTCATTTTCATCTGTCCAACCATCATTTTTCAGCAACGTTTTTGCGACACTCGTATCGTAATTGTACGGCACAACGTTTTCTTCATAAAGCCATGATTTTGGATGCACTGGTGTATATGCAGATTCTGCATAGCCTAGATAGATATTTTTTATGATTTTCTCTCTCGGCAAAGCGTATGCCACAACTTGTCTCATGGCTTTGTTTGAAAATATGGAAGTCGAAAAATTATAACCCACGAAATCGAAATCCCTCGACATATAATCGTAAATCGCACCTCGACTTGAATTGATCATTTCACCTAAAAATTTATTTTCAGGCACCAATAAATCTAAAATTCCTTGATTGTATGCATGATATTCTGTATGTTGCCCCGCCAAAATTTCCACTTGAATTTTTGAAATTTCAGGCTGTTCTCTGTAGTAATTTTCATTCGGCAAAAGAATCATTTGCGACGTATCTTGGTAAGAATCTATGCGATATGGCCCCGTTGCCATCGGAACAACGAAATCTTTATTCGGTGCAGAATCATACTGAACCTTAGAAATAATCGGAAAATTCAAACTCGTAATATTCCCACTAAACACTTTATGGAAGGTGACATTGAGTGTGGAATCGCTCGTTTTCGTTATTGACTTAATGTAAGACAAAGTATTTTTGTATAAACTAGCCGACGGAGCAGAGACGATATTTTGAAAAGAAAATATGACATCATCAGCTGTGACTGCTTCGCCATTTTCCCACTTTGCAGTAGAATCGATCGTCACCGTAGCCGACAACCCTAAGGAGTCAATCTCCCAACTAGATGCAATCGCCGGTGTCGGCTTATCGCTATAATCGAGAGCAACAAGTGGTTCACAAATCATTCTAAAAATATGATCTTGCTCAAGCGTTTCCACGTGCAACGGATTTAAGTTTTTCGTCCGTTGCATAAATATTGTGAGTGTGTCGTCTGTTTGTGTCACTACTTTTCTTTCAATGACTGTAATTTCATCTACAATGACGGCTGTATCGTCAGCACATCCCGAAAAAGACAGTACGAGTACTGCAAAAAATAGAACTGTTTTATAAAATCGTTTCATATATGATCACCTCAAAATGGCGAATCAATAACACAAATCATAAAGTAATTGAAGAAATTGCACTTTTTTGACGTAACGATCCGTTTCAGGAAAAGGAATTGCATCTAAATTCGTTCCGTCGTAGCTATATTCATCATTTTCAAGCCATTGTGCAACTTTGTTATGCCCTGCATTATATCCAGCCAAAACTAGCGTGTAATTGTTGTCAAATTTTTCCATCAGCCACTGCAAATACCAACACCCAATGTTGATATTTTGGGCTGGGTCAGTGAGATCCAAATCTTCGATCGGAAGTCCCAAATGCCCTTGCACCCATTCCCCTGTTTCAGGAATGATCTGCATCAGCCCAACCGCACCAGCACTCGATACGGCCTCTTTTTGAAATTTGCTCTCTGTATAAATGACCGCACAAACGAAATCTTTATCGAGATTATGCACCTCTGAAAAAGTTGTGATTTCCGTTTCGTATGCAAGTGGCAAATACTTAGGCAATGCAATTTTATATACCATCACACTAAGCACTGCGATCAAAAGAATGAAGGTCAAAACGACGTTTTTTTTAGTTGATTTTTGCATATGTATCCTCTATTCCCAAACGAGTTTTCGTTTTATTTTTCCATACAATCTTTCCAAATCACGTTCAATGTGTCTTTCAAAAGAGCCTCATCGCCTTCATTTTTTATGACATGCGTAGCGAGTGCTTCATATTCTGACCACGATTTTTGCGAAGTAATTCTTTGTTTTGCAAGTTCCTCTGTGATGGAATCTCTTTCTATGATGCGTTGCACTCGAAGATATTCAGGGGCAAAAACAACGAAAATCGCATCGCATACATCAACCAAACCACCCTCCAAAAGCAACGGTGCATCAATCAAAAAAGCAGGGCAATCCACAGAGGAATTTCCGACTTTTTCTATCTCTTCTTCGATATATTTTTGAATGTATTTGTGCGTACATTGATTTAGAACTTTCAATTTTTCAGCATCAGAAAAGACGATTCTCCCAAGGGATTTTCTCATAATTTCACCATCATCACCTAGAATTTCTTTTCCGAAATAGTCGACAATTTCATCGTAAGCGAGTTGCCCTTTTTTTATAATTTCATGCCCTACCGCATCGGCATCTAAGTGGTACGCACCGAGCGTTTTTAGGTGATTTGAAACGTAGCCTTTGCCACTGCCTGTACCGCCTGTAATGCCAATGATTTTCATGTAGGACACCTCTTTTCCAGAATTATTTTGCTTCAAACCACGTAAGACCATCATGCACATCGACTTGCAAAGAGACCGCAAGTGTCGCCGCTGATTCCATATTTTCTTTCAGTATTTTTGCAACGGCTTCTTTTTCGTCGTTGTGCGTTTCAATCAACAATTCATCATGCACTTGCAAAAGCAAACGAGAGCGATATCCCCCAACTTTCAACGCTTTATGCACATTGATCATTGCAATTTTCATAATATCAGCAGCCGTACCTTGTATCGGCATATTCATCGCCACACGTTCACCGAACGATTTTTGCACGAAATTACTGCTTCGCAATTCTTTCATATCACGGCGACGGTGCCACAAAGTTTCTGCGAATCCCTTTTCTTTGGCATCGGCAATTGACCCATCGAGATACGCTTTGATTTTTGGATATTTCACAAAATACTGCTCGATATAAGCTTCGGCTTCTTTCCTTGTGATATCCAAATCTTGTGCCAAACTAAATGCACCCATACCGTAGACAATCCCGAAATTGACGGCTTTTGCGTTGCGACGTTGGAGACTTGTGACTTCATCAAAAGGCACATGAAATACTTGAGATGCTGTCAATGTATGGACATCTTGCCCCTCATTGAACGCTTTGATTAGCATTTCATCATTCGCCATAGAAGCGAGTACACGCAACTCAATTTGTGAATAATCGGCATCTAAGAAACAGTAATTTTCATCACGAGGGACGAATACTTTTCTGACTTCTCGACCGAGTGTAAGTTTCGTTGGAATATTTTGGAGATTCGGCTCAGTGGAGCTTAGACGTCCCGTTGCCGTCGTCGTTTGGTTGAACGTCGTATAGATTTTTTGCGTACTTTCATCGAGTACAGAAAGTAGACCATCAGCATACGTACTTTTCAACTTTGCGAGTTGACGATATTCTAAAATCAACTCGATAAGAGGATGATACCCCCGCAATTTTTCGAGGACTTCCACTGCCGTTGAGTAGCCTGTTTTCGTCTTTTTCCCGAAAGGCAACTCAAGTTTTTCAAACAAAACAATACCGAGTTGTTTCGGGGAATTGAGATTGAATTCTTCTTCTGAAACTGCATAGATTTCCTTTGTGATTTCAGTGATTTTCTCATCCAGTAACGACTGGTACGCAAGCAAAGCTTCCTTATGAATTGGGATTCCCTCTTGCTCCATATCAGCCAAAACGAACAACAAAGGCATCTCAATTTCATAAAAAAGTTGTTCTTGGTTTTGTGATTTTAGTTGTGCAATCATCTCTTTTTTTGTATCGAAAATAATTTTTGCTTGTGGCAAAATGAAATCCATACGTTCGCTTTGAGGGATTGAAAAAAACGGTTTTTTGTAGCGACCTTTTCCAATAAATTCTTCCCAAGACGGATAAAATCCCACAGAAAAATCACGGGCAATGTCCTCGTATGCATACGCATTTGAAGTCGGATTGAGCAGATATGCAGCAATGGAGACATCAAATAGAGCCTCGCATCGCAAAGAATCGATCGGAATGTCCGCCACTTTTCTAAGTCTATGCAAGTCTTTTTTTAAATCAATTGTTACTTTTTCAGATTTCATTTCCGTGAAAAACGGTTTGAGTCCAGTCAAAATCATTGTTTCTGAAAATGCAGAAAAATCATCGACTTCAATATACACCGTACCGAGTGTTTCTTGGTACAGCAAAATGCCTACGAATTTCATTTCATCAACGAATATGATATATGCAGTTTCTTCATCAGCAATTTTCGGCAAAATATCATCGAACGCTTCTTTGGTATTCACATAAATATGCGAAATTTCCTCTGTTTCTGTAGAGGTTTCCACCACAACCATAGGCGAATCCCCATCGAAATCAAGTGTCAATTGTTGATTCCCCTCTTTGCGTTCCGTGCGGACTTCTTTCGCCTCGCCAGTCGTTTGGAATCGTTGCAACAAACTCTTGAAGCCCAAATCTCGAATCATATTTTGCGAATCCTGATTGTATAAATCCTCTATTTTCAAGACTTCTCTGTCAAAATCAAGTTGCACATCCGTCACAATTCTTACAAGAAAGAGGCTAAGTCTTGCTTGTTCTTGAAATTCATTTAGATTTTCTGAGGCCTTTTTCGGAGAAACCGTCTCATAATTTGCAATGGCATTTTCCACCGTGCCATACATCTGGATAATTTTCGTAGCCGTCACTTTTCCGATTTTCGGGACACCTGGAATGTTATCTGAAGCATCGCCCATCAGAGCTTTCACTTCAATAAATTCTGATGGTGTCACACCAAATTCTTCTTTGACATCGACTGCAAAATAATTGTTTGTCAGTGTTTTTCCACCTTTTGTGTGGGCAATGCTGACTTTTATGGTATCGCTTGCAAGTTGCAATAAATCACGATCCCCAGAAACAATGACGGGGGACAATCCCTCATTTGCAGCCACTGTTGCCAACGTACCTAAAATATCATCGGCTTCAAAGCCTTCTTTTTCAAAAATTTCTACATTCATACTTTTGAGCACTTCTTTCAAAAGAGGCATTTGTTCTTTCAATTCTTCGGGCATACCTTTTCTCGTGCCTTTGTATTCTGTAAATTGTTTATGACGAAACGTTGGTGCTTTCAAGTCGAACGCCACCGCCAAATACTTCGGTTTTTCTTCGTCAAGAATACGAAACAAAATATTCAAAAATCCATAAATCCCATTTGTATATCTACCTTTGCTGTCCGTCAACAGAGGAATCCCATAAAATCCACGATTGACAATGCTATTTCCATCGATTAATACTATTTTTTCACTCATCATCATTCCCCATATCTTTCAAGCTTCTATACACCATAATACGCAAAGATTTTACACAATCCACAAGAAAACTTTGCAAGTCGAATGCACAAAAGCATTATAAATATTGACATATCAGCATTTTTTCATTATTTAGTAATCCACATTTATTGTAACATACCTTTTTATGAATTGCTATAGTTATTTCAAATTGTTAAAAAAAAGTTCACATTTTTAATCAATAGAAAAAGACATTATACGCAGTGAAATTTGCATGAATAATGTCTTTCTCGTTTGATATTCTCTTTAATCGATTGGTTTTGCCTTAACTTTGATGTTGACACGCTCCCCATCTAATTTTACGATTTTCCCCGGAATCCCAATGGCTGTTGCATTTTTGGGGATATCCCCTAAAATGATTGCATTCGCCCCGATTTTCGTATTTTCACCAATTGTGACTGCCCCCAAAATTTTTGCTCCAGCAGAAATCATGACACGATTTTCTATTGTTGGGTGGCGTTTTCCTGTACTTTTTCCTGTACCACCGAGTGTCACTTGGTGAAATATCGTCACATCATCTCCGATTTCAGCAGTTTCGCCAATGACGATGCCCATGCCGTGGTCAACAAACAATCGCTTTCCTATGGTTGCCCCAGGGTGTATTTCCACTCCTGTCAAAAATCTTGAAAATTGTGCAATCGCTCTTCCTAAAAATCGCAATCCATTTGTATGCAAAAAATGTGCAATTCTATGCATAAAGACAGCGTGTACACCAGGGTACGTGAGCAGTATCGTCAGTGCATTTGTTGCTGCTGGATCTTTTTCTTTATACGCCCTTATGATGCCACGTAAATCACTAAACATTTTACACCTCATATAATATAGTTGATAAATACCTCTCGCCATTGTCTGGCACCATGAATACGATATTCTTATCCGCACCCATTTTTTTCACCATGTCCGTTGCGACTTTGTACGCAGCTCCACCTGAAATTCCAAGTAGAATGCCATTTTCTTTCCCACTTTTTCTAGCATATTCAAGGGCAAATTCATCCTCGAGAGCTACAATTTCATCGACATATTGGAGATCCAAAATATCTGGGTGAAATCCCGCTCCGATGCCTTGAATTTTATGCGGTCCTGTTGTGCCTTTCGTCAAAAATGGCGAATTCATTGGCTCAACGCCTACTATATATATATTCGGAAAATGCTCTTTTAGAACTTTTGCAGTACCAGTAATCGTTCCGCCTGTGCCAATCCCCGAAACAAACACATCGAGTCCAATGTCTTTGAAATCTTCAATGAGTTCTAATGCAGTTGTTTTTTGATGTGCCATGACATTGTGCGGATTTTCAAATTGCGACAACATAAAGTACGAGTCTTTTTTTGCGAGTTCTTTGGCTTTTTCAATGGCACCTTTCATGCCTTTGGCCCCCTCTGTCAAAATCAACTCTGCACCGTATGCTTTTAAGATTTTTTGACGTTCCACGCTCATCGTTTCAGGCATAGTAAATACACATCGAATGCCCAAAGCAGAACAAATCATGGCAATGCCAATGCCTGTATTTCCTGAAGTTGGCTCAACCAAAACAGAATCTTTTTCGATTTTACCACTTTTCATCAAATCTTCAACCATAAAATGAGCCGCTCTATCTTTTACCGAACCCCCAGGATTGAAATACTCTAATTTTCCATAAATATTGCCCATGAGACCATCTCTAAATTGTACGACAGGCGTCTTGCCAATCGTGTCATATATCGTTTTATAAATCATTTCGTCACCTCTACGTGTTTTTTATCATACATAATTCTACAGCAATTTCTATAAGAAATACATATGTTTTACACAATTACCTTAACATATTTTTTAGATTTTTGCAAGGTTTTTTTTATGGAAATAGATGTTTGATGTTTATTGGGTAGGCAAGTCCAATAAGGCTTTGTTCCCTTGCCACAAAAAAATATGCTATCGAATTTCCATAGAACATAGTAGAGTAGTGTTTTTTTCATAAACTACTACACCCGTTTTTCGTATTTCATCTAGTAAACTATCATCTTGGGTGTGCTTTAACATCTTTGTACACCATAAATCAAAGTCCCTTCTCGAATCTAAAGGGAGTAGAAAACTTAAATTCCCCTCATAATCTTCTTCCGTGTCTACATATAAATCTATATCACTCCACTGGTGTGCTATCGGTGTGACACTGCTACCGAAGATAGTTATCCTCAATACTTCAGGAATCTTGCTCAGGTTCTTTACTGTCTCATTGACTTCTCTCTGCATTAAGGGGTATATTTGTTTTAGATTATTACAATACGGTTCTATTAGATTGACAGCATAATCCCATTCGTATTTCATCGTATCACTCCTTAAAACTTTCGGTGAAATGCACTACCTAATATTCACTCCTAATATTTTATTTACTAGTTCTATAGGTATTTCCAAATTTTCACTTATATGTTCAGGTGCTATACCATAATTTGCTAAACTCTGTACTCTTTTTCTGTAAAAATCTACCTCATAAGACTCTCCCAATTCTAATAATTTAGGCAATGCCTCTATGGCAAGTTTGACCTTATCTTCATCCACTCTAAAATTTTTCAAATATCTTGTACCGGCTTCCCATATTGTAAAAGTGTCCGCCATTAAGTAAATGAAGTTGTTTAGTTGTTCTGAGTTTGATATTTCACTTCCATTGGATTTAATGAGATTTATCAGTATTGAAATATTATGTTTTTTAGGTACATCTACACCAAGTAACTCAAGTTTGTACTTCAAATACTTCTCTAATGACTGTTGCAAATGATATGCACAATTGTTTAATACATGATCCTCTTTGCATTTAAGATTATATTCTCTTAAGGCGATATTATAATCTCTTATAGATATATCTCTTAAAGTTTCCATTATTATCACCTCTTTATAAGTTGTGTTTTATAAAATAATAGCGGAGGTAAGATGATGTTTTTTCGTTATTCAACCTGCTCCAATAAGTGTTCTATCTTATTATAATAATTGAGCCCTGTAAACAGCAATCTCGCTATATGTAAAAGTGTAACAATTTCTTCTTCCGACCAAACTCTTCTCGTTTTGCAATCCTCAACGACAAAAATACCTCTTTCCTGATAATGCTTCATAGAATCGATGATGAACAAAGACTTCACTTCTGCTTTCATCAAAACTTCAGAAAAACCTTCATCTTCAATATCTGAAACATCATTCGTATAATAAATCCCTTCTTCATTTACTTTCGTCAAAAAAGCTTCCATACTCTTCCCCGACATCAACTGCGTGACTGGATTTTTGTGCTTGACCTCGCTATACCATTGGTACGCATCTTGGAACGATTCGCCCTCGTCATACGTTTCAAAAATATAGCATTTGCTTAATTTGAAAGCAGTGCCAATATAACTTAAAATGCTATTCATTGACATTTTCAAATCTTTCGTTTCATATATTAAATTGAGTACAGTCGATACAATCTTATTATTCATTAACATCGGTTGCATCCGATTGTCATCTTGTTTTTTCGGTATATGCGTCGTTTTTTTGTGATCCATCTCACTATAAAACTGCTTAAATCCATTTTTCCCAGAACCTTTGACTTCATACAAAGCAGCATCCGATTTTTTGTAGAGTTCTTCATATGTCGTCCCATCTGTTGGATACATAGAAATGCCTACACTAGCAGAAATGGAATACTGCTTGCCACTGCCAGAAAACGTTTTATTTAACATTTCACAAATGAGACTCGCTTTTTGAATGATGACAGCAGTATTGCCTGTTTCCCGCATAAGAATTACAAATTCGTCCCCACCAATACGGCCTAAGACATCATTTTCTCTAAAGCAACTGCGGATATCTTCCGCCACACTCACCAAAAGCAAATCGCCAAAATGATGCCCTAAGTTGTCATTGATGGATTTGAAATGATCAATATCAACAATAAAGAAGGTATGCGACATCGCATTATTTTTTTGTAAAATTTGATTGATTTCTTTTTCCGTTGTCACTTTATTATAGAATCCAGTCAGTGCATCGGTTTTTGCTTGTTCTTCTAATATTTTTTGATTGTGAATATTCGAGATTTTCCCGATGATTAAAATAGGCTCGTCCTCTGCATTTTTGATAAAACTATACGTCAAACGATACCATTCATACGTTTCGTTTTCGACCAAACAGCGTAACTCCACTGTTTCTTCAATCCCTTTTTTGAAATTATCAATCATTTTTTTATGCACAATCAAATCTTCTCTATGAATGCGTTGAAATTTCAAAATTGACTCAGGATAATTTTCATAGACCATATGCCCTTTGAATACTTCAGTTTTTTTCCCAAGAAAATGAATGACATTCGTCTGCAAATCCAACCGAAATAAAGTTTCTTCTGTCAGTTCTGTAATTTTATGGAAAATAATTCTTTCCATATGCAACTTGTCATTGATGTTTCTTCTTTGGCTCAAGTCTTTGATGCTCGAATAAAACAATTTTTTTTCTGAAAAAGAGGTGTTTGCACGTCCATAAAAACGAATCCATTTTTCTTGACCAGCGTTGACTTTCATACGAAATTCAATATCGACATCTTCATTTTTTGCAATTTTCTCAAAAATTTCATCTAAGACCCAATTCAAATCTTCCTCAAAAATAAAATCTTCCAATACATACGCTTTGTTTTGTGCATTGCCCTCATTTGAAATCCCTAAAATTTTATTATATTCCCGATTGGCATACGTAATTTCCAAATCATTTTCAACATCCATGACTAAAATTCCGCTCGGCAAACAATCTGCAAGCTCACGAAAACTCAATTCATTTCCTATCACAACTTCTGTCGCATCTTCAATGACGTAACATAAAATAGATTTTTCTTCTTCCAACCAACTACACGAAAAATGCACTTCTAAAATCGCATGGTGTGGCAATTGGAAATACGCAGTCCCCGCCGCCACATCTTCGGTTTTCAGATCATTATGTATTTGTTTTTTTACTCGTTCAAATACAACCTCATCTCCAAAAAGTTGTTGCATTGTCGCCACAGTTTGTCCTGCTTGCAATTGCAACATTGTCGTCACAGCGTCATTTATATAAATAATTTCAGCTGTATCAACTCTTTCAACGATGATTCCATTTGAAATCTGATCCATAATCTTTAAATTCATAGCAGTTCCTCCATGCACAATTACACAGTCTTTTTCTGTCATTTCCATTATACACCTTTTCCAACAAAATAACAACTAAATTATGCTAAAAATGAAAATAAAAATAGAAAATAAATTTATTTTTATATTTACACGCAACTTACACAGTGAAATGATATATTTCTATATGTAAACAATAACTAAGTAGTGAAAATAAACTACGTAAAGGAGGAAATATTATGCAATTACCATCAATTAGTAGCATTTATGCAAATATGCAAACAAATTCTACAACAAGTACAACTAGTACATCGGCAACTGATTTTTCAGATCTTTTGTCATCAGCAAGTACGTCTAGTACCAGCAGTAGCTCAAGTTACGATAGCATCGAAATCAGTTCCCAAGGGATGGCGTCTATGTCAGGACACCGCCCACCAGATTTTGAAAACATGAGTACAGACGATTTCCGTAGCCATTTAGAAGAAGTGTACAATACAATGGTTTCCGACGGCGTAAGCACTGAAGGGTTCCCTGATTTTGCCAATATATCAGATGACGAACTCAATGCTTTGAAAGACGAAATGATCGCAAACGGTCCTCAAGGAGGCGGTAGACCAGAAGGTCCTCCACCTCCTCCACCTCAAGAGAGTGAAGAAGTGACAGCAGACAGCTATTACACTTCTTTGTTGGAAGCACTAGAAGAAGATGAAGAACAAGCTACTTCCAATATTTCTTCATACTTAGATGATTCTATCGTTAATTCCGCTGCGTATTTGCAACTTGCATCTCAATACACTTTGAATCAATAATATTCACATCTAAAATCTACCTTTTAAAACCTGTAGTGGCGAGAGTCCATTGCGGGTTTTTTGCTTTTTGTCAAATATTAGAGACAAATTGCGAGAGATTCACCGCTCCCGATAAGAATTCCCCCAATTCTTGACAAACAGCCAAAAAAAGACTGCGACAACTATGCCACAATCTTTTTCTTATTTTTCTTTTTTTTATTTTTTCTTATTTAGAATCGTCTTTTTTCAAATCAACTGCAGTCTCTTTCTTTTTGCCTCCAAAAAGACCACCTTGTTTTTTTTCTGGTGCCGGCGGTGCTGGTGGTGCTTCATTTGACAAGTTCACATCTCTTTTTGCATGAACTTCAGTTTTTAAAACAGGCACACGGACTGTTTTATTCACACCAAATTCAATGATGTAATTTTCATAAGTAATGTCTGCAACTGTACCAAACATACCTGTTTTCAATAACACTGAATCACCGACAGCAATTTCACTGCGGAGTTGTGCCATTTGTTGCTCTTTTTTCTTCATCGGACGTACTGAGAAAAAGTAAAATACAATCCCAAGCATTGCAATGTAAGCAATAATTAACATCGTAGGGCTTCCTGCTGAGGCAGTCGCCACTCCTGCACCTGCATCGGCTGTCGTTGCCACTGCTCCTGCACCATCAGTTCCATATACAATCGTACTGCCATCTAATAAAAAAGGTACCAAACGCATTTCCATCTCTCCTACTCTTAATAATCTAAATGAATGATAACTACTTCATTATAACTTTTTATTTCCATGAAGTCAAGTTAAAATATTTCTTGAGTTTCCGCAAAAATATCCACAAATTCGATTTCCGTTATTTACTCTATCCACAAATTTAATTTTTAGCGAAAAAATAAGGAATTCTCCTTCTTTTTGTAGTATAATTTAATCAC
>JAWXUZ010000153.1:0-4153 GCA_044425835.1 Bacillota bacterium
ATATCAAGACGATATCTGAATTGATGAGGCACAGTAATATTTCCATTACTGCTAACGTATACGTCCATCTGTCCCCAGACTCAAAAATCAATGCTATAAAGATACTAAACTTCTAGTTAGTATAAAAAGTTAGCATAAAATTAAAATAAGCCCTTGTAAACCTTGAATTTATAAGACTTTACAAGGGGTTATGACTTTGGAAAAAATAAAATGATTCGCAATCGTCAACTTTTTCCAATCTTCCGCTGTTTCGCTCACCGTCTCACCTCCATCGACTCATTTTCTATTTTCATTCTACCATATCTTCCTCTGCCTTGCAATGCTTTCACGAAAAAAGTCACCCCTAACACATCCGTTAAGAGTGACCCATTTTCAAATTACAATTTTTCTTTGTTGATTATTGCTCACTCGCCAAAATAAATCTTTCCATCATAGAAGAAAATTCAGCTCGTGTACCAGTACCTTTCGGATCAAAAAGATTATTTCCTTTTCCGCTTAAGATACCATATTGTTGCATAGCAACTACAGAATCTGCTGCCCAAGAACTAAATTCATTGCTATCAGAAAAAGCAATTGCTTCCGTTGTTTCAGGCAAAGTGATATTTCTGTATTTCATGTAATTGGCAAGTATAACTGCCATTTGTTCTCTTGTAATTGGCATATCAGGAGCAAACGTTGTCGCACTCATACCTGATACGATACCATTTGCTTTTGCCCATTCAATGTCTTTCATGTAGTAAGAATTTTGCGGAACATCACCAAAACTACTAGCTGTATACGCACTCAAATCTTCTGCACTATATCGACTCAAAACAGCAATGAACATACCACGAGTGATTGCAGTATTTGGTGAGAACTGTCCATTTCCAGTACCACTCATGAGTCCTCTCTCTACCATGAAGTCAATAGAGGCTTTTGCCCAGTGTGAGGCAGTGTCTGAAAATGTTGCAGTCGTACTTGTAGAAGAATCTGAGTCGGTGCTTGGTGTAATCGTTGGAACGAAAGTCGAGTCCGTGTCAGTAGTTGTGGAACTACTTGAGCTTGAGCTATTGCTACCACTCGAACTACTGCTTCCGCCTCCACCTGATGTACCACCAGTATTACCACTATTTCCATTTCCACCACCTGAATTATCAACCACTTTCCATTGTGCATATACCACCATATCTTCTTCAAATGTAGTATTTAGTGTGATTTGATTTCCCCCCTCTATAGAGTCATACCATCCTACAAGTGAATAATCTGCTTTTTCTACGACAGGCCATGTATCGACCCTTCCTTTTGTATTCGTTTTTTCCAAACTCATAGGAAGTACACCGCCTCGTGCATCAAACAGTATAGTATAAACAGCAAAAAATCCACTGCCATCAAAAGAGATTGTTTGGCTCAAAGATGATTCTGTATACCCATTACCATCTATAGCAGTTATAGTAAAATCAATAGTTGCCACATCGCTTGGTATATAAGTATATTTCCATGTCCCATCATCCAATTGCATTGGATAACGCATTTCTGTATCATTAATTTCTGCATTCAAAACTACATTTGCAATTCTTGAAGTGCCTTCATCGACATTTGCAGATACAATAATTGAATTATTTTCAAATGTAATATCAAAATCAGAAATAGTCGGTTTCATTCTATTGAAATTTGCAACAATATGAATATCCTCTGCTGGCATTCTCAATGAAGTTTCAGATAAAGTATCATCTTTGAATACAATTTGACTCGATTCAGATGTCCAATTTACAAATTCATATCCATAAGGTATAGTCGCTTGAATTTCAATTTTTTCATCGGCACTTGCATTCAATTCAAAATCAGACACACCTCTTGTAGTGATGATTCCACCAGTTGTTGTAATTGCATATTCTGTAGTTTGCTCATTACTATCATAATCATGTGCAATCTCTCCGCCATCCTTCGGTATGATTTCATAAGTAGTGTTTGTTTGATTTGAAATGGCAGAAGTAAATTCTTTTCCACTCATCAACGCAATATCATAAAATTCCACTGTTCGTGATACAACTTCATTGCTACCGTACTCCACTATAGTAACATCCATTGTCCCAGTATCGTTACCAATGTATTCAATCCTGTAATTTTCTTCATCGTAGAATTCAATCGTTTTTACATCGTCAATAATACGAATAATCATATTCACATTGTTAGAATAATTTTCGACTCTATTGTTAGTAATTTCTAATACAAGATTATCATTACTATCGTACACCATCACATCAACAGGACAAGCAATTGTTATTTCTCTACTTTTCCAATATGCTTCAATAACGTGTTCATTATAGTATTCGTATAGCCCTGTATCGGGATAATCCACATCCAACTCTGAAACCCAAGCAGTATGAGCCATTATATGGTTTAAATTATAATTACTTTTCAATGTATTCATTAGCTTTTGGTATTGCTCTGGTGTGTCAGAAAACCAACCATATACAGTGTTATCTAAAGCACCATAAAAATTATAGGCTTGCACACAATCTGTATATCTAAATGCATATGATAAATCTATAGCCCCCAAAAAATTTTCTGCTTTATTTAAATCCGAAATATTCGACATAAAATCTCTACTTAAATTTCTAGTTGCTTGGATAACTAAACTCTCTATTTCAGTAATCATCAACATATTGTTATATGATTCTATAGTAGCATCTGTATTATACAATGAATTCATTAAAAATTTACCCGTTTTATACACCACAATCCACGTCCCTAGTACTGAATTCTTTTTCATTGCTGTTCCTACTGTTCCCTTCCACAATTCACTAAAAATTTCCACTGCAAGCGTTTCGCCCACAAAAACAATTTCTTGACCTAATATTTTTTGTTCTAGCTCAGATTCGGTTGCTTGCATAGCCTCTACACATTCATCAATAGCTTTTGACAACTCATAATTATCAGCATCTATTGATTTCATTTCCTCAAAAACATTTTTTATAGCATCAGTCGTATTATGTAATGTGTAAATTCCTGTGGCAATATCCGAAAATTCTACAAAACTTTCTACACCAAATAGAACTGCTGATATTACATCAGACAAATGCTCTGCATGCACAAATTCTGTCTTCACATATTCATCCGCCGTTTTCAACATTGCTTTTTTGTCATCATCAGTTAAGGTTTGAAAAAAGTCCTTATTTAGTATATCGAATTCCTCTGTTGCTTGGTAGTACTTAACTAGATAGTCTGATGTTTTTTCAAACATATTATGTAACTCTTTACAAATACTTAAATCTATAATATCCTCTTGTTCTTCCTCTAGCGTATAGAGAATTAATGCCATATATAGGTCATCTTTTTTCAAAGTATCTATCGCTGTAGTAGGATCCTCTATCGTATCAAAAAAATTTGTCAATATTTCCCACGCTGTCTTACTTGTTTCAAATCCATTGGCTTGCAATTGCTCAATTAAATTTTCAGACGGTGTTTGTTTTGTATACAAATCATCACGAATCATTTGACTCGGAGTACTATCTGGGCGATTGATATAACTCGCTTTATAAATTATTGAATCGAAATCTATCAAAGAAGGAATTACAACGTCCGGATTGATTTCATCTGTCCAGTTGTAGTGAATCATCGCATTGTACAGTGCACTATTAAAACCACCATTACTAATCGCTCTAAAATCCGTTGCAGATCCCTCGTTGAAGTCGTTATTTCTCTTAAGTTGCGTGAAGTATAGGAGTTATCAGGGTTTGTAGCCACTCATTCCATAGATGACATTTTTTCCAGAATAGCCGAAATTATAGATGACATTCGGTTTTGGCGAGTTTTAGGATAGATGACATGGATAGAATAATACCACTCCCCTCACTCGAGTTTAGGCTTGGGTGTGGGGAGTGGTTTTGTTATACATATAATATAAATTTTGAAACACATATAATCTTAGCATTAATTCTAATTCATATGGTTGGTTTCCTTTTTTACTCGTTTTTACTTTTTTAGTTCATCTTCATACAGTGATAATGTCATTTGTTTATTAATTTTTCATCCCCTTTTTTTCAATACCTTATAATTAACCCAAAATAAAGAAAAAACGAGAGATAAAGAGTCGAAATCGACTAAAAAGTTATACATGTATTTCTTTGTATATAAAGCACATATTGGGGTAGATAAAGAAACAGGATTAATT
>JAWXUZ010000154.1:0-4153 GCA_044425835.1 Bacillota bacterium
CAAACGCTCTTTCCACGCTGTCAAGTCCTGCTTGTATACTCATAATCGGTGCAGATATTTGGTCAGTCAACCGCAATGTCGTTGAAATACTCGCCATAAAAAGCCCCCTTTCCTTTCTAAAAAATGACCGCCATACAGTTTTCTGCACGGCGGTCTCATAATTTGCTATCTCTTACTTTTCATTTTGCTTGCTTCTTTTTTCTCTCGCTCCAACTTGATATCGATTGCAGCAATCATAAATGCACGGTCTTCAATAGAGAGGCTCATCAATTCGGACGGTGTGATTTGTAATTCATGCAACGCATAATATGCGAAATTTGCATCACCATCACCGCCCTGAATTAGTTTTTTGCCTCTTCGACCATTTCCCCTTCAACTACATCAAAACCATTGTATTCTTGCAAGAACACAGACAACTTTCCATATTCCCCAGGATTTGGAATCAAT
The DNA here is from genome assembly GCA_044425835.1 of Bacillota bacterium. Classification (GTDB taxonomy): domain Bacteria; phylum Bacillota; class Clostridia; order Lachnospirales; family Anaerotignaceae; genus Chakrabartyella. Next base: position 448 of record JAWXUZ010000154.1, read on the forward strand.
TCTTTGATCAGGTCTTCGGCACTCATGACACCGTATGAATCTTGCAGTTCCACCTCGTGCAAATCAGGTTCCACCGTACAAGCCACCATCATTTTCGCAATGTATTTGGACATATCAAGCTTCGGTTGTGTCATTCCTTTTTTGCCTCGCACTTTTGCTTCCACCATGCAATTATCTCTGATTCTGTCATGCTCCGCCGTTGACAACGGCTTGAACTCCCATTCCCAAGGATTGCCGTCCTCGTCCTTGAACGCTGTTGTTGCTGCAAATCTAACGTTTGCTTTTTCTTCACGATGTAACTTTAAAAATCTACTAAATTCACCCATAATAAAATTCTCCTTTTTTCTTTTTTTATTGACTAAAATTTATCTGCAAGGCTTCCATTGTCTCATGTTCTGCTTCCCCTTTTTGCTCTTCCACAAAAAACTGATATTCATAAATCGCAGAAAAATGCAACAACCCATCATCAACGACAATATTTGTTTTTCGCCCCCGCACTGCTCCATCTCGCACTTTCACAACACCCAAAACACCAAGCAACCGCTCACCCACAGCGTAACATTCTGCACGTCCATCTTCATTTTCTGGAAGGTATGTGACTTGAAAATGAATCTCATGTGAAAGCCGTCCCCCACGAATTTTTTGCGTTTTCATTTCTTTTGGTAAGACGAAAAAACAAGGTTTCTGCAAGCCCTGTTTCACCGTCTCTAAATAGATATTTTTGTCACCCCCAAATTCTTTACGAATCTCAAAAACAACACCTTCTATCATTTGTTGTAGCACAGAGCTCATCTTTTCTTACCAAGAAACTCCGTGATTTTCGCTTCCACCTCTGCATGAGAATAGGCTTCGCCATCCGTCAAAGTCGCCATCAAAATATCTCTACGTTTTGCGTATTTTCTGGAAGTGACGATTTGATTTTTCGTAAATTTCTGATTTTTTTTCGCCTTTGGCTTCTCCGCTTTTTCAGTTTCTACTTTTTCAGTTTCTACTTTTTCAGTTTCCACTTTTTCAGTCTCCACTTTTTCAGTTACTGCTTTTTCAGTTTCTGCACTTCCAGTTTCTACTTTCCCCATATTTTCTAGTTCTTGTTTTTCTTTGATACCCATATCAAAATCCCCCTTTTATCTCATTGCACTTTGTAATTTCTCAAGCAATAGATTCCCGACAATCCTTTCGGCCACACGGTCAACCGCCTCTTCCGAACGCTCCTTGAAAAAATGACCTGGTGCACTACCAACGACTTGACCGCCACGCACCACCCGATGCCCATAATTCACATAAGAGGCATACTCCACATTATTATTTATAATCACTTCATAATGGTTGCCACTTTTTACCACGTTGATATTCGCCACAAACGCAAGGGCATAGTTTTCGATTTCGGCATCAGAAATCTGTAAACTAGTATTCTCCTCTAGGTCAACCCAACCACGTCTAAGCGAACCGCCCAGTCGCCCATCAGAATACACACCATCATAAACAGGTGTATCTTCCATAACGGCTGTCAAGAACCGTGCTGTCAAATGCTTCGTCACTTGCTTAATCCATTCATCGATTTTTCGTTGGTTGCCAAATTCACGATCGAACTGTCTTTTGAACCGTCTCAACTCGCTATAGTTCGCACTGCCCCTACTCATATTCTCACGTCCATTCTTCAAATATCTCTAGCATGATTTCTTGATGGCCACTAAACACCACATTCTCACCACAATTTCGATATGCTTTCGTCATACCATTTTGAGTTACAATGATTTTAGAACCGCTCAAAATTTCTATATCTGGTGCAAGAAATAGTTTGATGGTTTGGCTTGCGGTATGACCTAGATTTCCATATTTTTGGCTCTGCTCAACTTTGGAATGCGACAACCTACAAGGCACATTTTCAGCTTTTATGACATCACAAAATCCTGTCACACCCCGTTCATCTTTCTTATTCTCACACACAACTATTGTACAAAGACCGTTGTACAACATCGGTAAAATCTTCACCATTTTAATTTTCGATAACATGAAAGTTCACCGCTTTCTACACTCGTCATACCGCAAAATAAAGCTGATATTTTATCACTCGCACTCGCTCCAAACGTCACAGACGTATCGCCCTCTTTGACAGCGACAACACTCGACAAATCCAAATCACCCAAATTCAGTTGTCCGTTTTGCAACTTTTCTTCCAAAAAAATACCAACTGAAATATCTGCCAATTTCGGCAAAACTTCTTTTGGTATTGTTATAATATTGCAATACGTCCGTACCTTTTGGTCAGCTATGAGAACCGCAAACCGTAAAGCATATGAATCTTCTTTTACGATTTTGTAGCGGAACATAAAAAGCCTTTGTAGAACCATCTCGAAAAATTCCAAGGGAAGCCCTGTGTGGCTCAATCCCCTATGTAGTTCATGCACCAAATCGGCTAGTGCTTTCGACAATTTATGCAAATGAATCACCCCTTTGAAATGATTCTTGCAATCGGCACAGACTTATGAGATATCGCCTCTGTGCCATTGTTGAGGACACACCAGTTCTTGCCTGTTCGCAAATCGTCATTCGTAGCGGAAGTTGTCAAAGAAGATGGTTTCTCAAACGAAATACCATTGAAACCTACGTAGTAGCGGTCACGAGTCACAAGCGTTGTTTGACCGCCGTTTTTCAACTCGTCACGGTGCATTGCATAAGGATATTTTTCAGGCAATGGATCTAAAACGATGGAGTTTTCCCCTAGTACGTAGGTGGTATAATACGTGCCATCACCAGTGCCATCGACAGGATTGCCCTCATAAACAGGCATGTTGTCGTCAATCAAAACGACACGACCATTCCATGTGGCAAGTGTCAATTCTTGTTCGACTCCCAATGAATCCGTATACGTCATAAACTTCAAAAGTTTCAGATTTTCAAGGTTTGTCGCCACCATACTATGCATAATCACAAGCTTGAAAGTATTTTTATTGTCGCCACCTGCTTGTTGGATTGTCCGATTCAAGGTGGTAGAAAATACAACGCCATCGCTATCTTCACCACTCGCATCGTAAGAGTGGTTGTCAATAAATTCCTTGTTGGCTTTTGCCCTAATCGAATCGCCATCTGTATCCATAGCAAAGATACCCTCAAGCATCGCCAACTTGATATCTTGCTTCACTTCAAATTTGTATTCTGCAAGTTGGCTTGCCACGTTGTCCATAAAATCGACACCAGCTGTGATGGAAGTTGAGAAATCTCGCTCTGTCCACGCATCCATACGACTGACTGTCACAAAGCCTTGGTCAAAGGAACTCACGCTTGATGTCTCGATATCGGTACTGCCGTCATTGTTTTGACTTGTGCTAGATTTGATATTGCCAAAGTATGGCACTCTTGCATACAGACTTCCTGTTTGGTCACTCAAGGCCACTCTTGCTTGTGGGTTCGCACCGACTGCTTTCGATTTCGCAAGTGCATTTTGTTTTACGTTCGGAATGTTTTCCACGTATTTCCCAAAAGCCATCGGATTGAACTGCTTGCCATCAAAAGTTAAACTTGTTGTATTTGTATCGCTCATTTTACCATCTCCATTTCATTTTTTAGTTTTTAGTATTGTCTTACAACTTTGCATCGGGATTTTCTTTCAGGTACTGCATCATCTCTGAATATGTCGCTTTCGACACATCAAACGCTTTTTTTGACGAGCCATCACTCTCGCCAATTTTCGCACCTTTGACTTGAA
>JAWXUZ010000037.1:0-22629 GCA_044425835.1 Bacillota bacterium
GTGATACAGGTACAGGTGATACAGGTACAGGTGATACAGGTACAGTTGATCCAGATGGTACAGTTGATACAGATGGTACAGGTGATACAGGTATAAGTGATACTGATGCAAGTACAGGAGAACCAGATGATACAGGAGATCCAGAAACTGAAACTGAAACATCTGAATCAGAGTTTGTATATGGATACGAGACGTTTGAAGTGACAGGTGTTTGGAAAAACTCGACAGATGTGGATCAAAATACCTTTGTCTATACTGGAAAGGATCATGAAGATTTGGGACGGTATGAATTTGTTGTTCCTCGCTATGGCAAAAATGATGATGGAGAACAATATGAATATCAATACCGTGTACTATTCTATCAAGAAGGTGTCATCAAAGAATGGTCAGAATTGACGTTATCATATTCTGATTTGTACGAAATCAATAATAATGTATTGAGTGCAAGCGACTTCTTTGAAATAAGAAGTGACCGTGTACCAGAGACAGATATTGATAAGCCAGTCGATGGGCAATATACACCATTGCCTTTAGATGAAATTGTGGCGACACGTACAATATCATTGTTTGATCCGCCAGATAATTTTGGGAAAATCTTTGGTATGTTCGTTGGGGGAGATTTTGCAGGATTGAGTTCTGAATTTGAATTTGATCTAAATAGTACTGACGATGGCGTTATGGATGTGAGTGATGAAGGTGAAGAAGAATCGGAAGAAGAAACAGTGAAATTGCCAAGACGTATGACAATTAATGCGGGATTGGCAGTGTTCGCTGAAGAAATCGGTGAAGAACCACCAGAACCAGATCCACCACCAACAGTACCTGGTCCAGACGATCCAGACGATCCAGACGATCCAGACGATCCAGACGATCCAGATCCAGATCCAGAACCAGGAACAGGAACTAACCCAGGACCAGGATCAGGATCAGACGATCCACCTGAACCACCTGAACCACCGGTGCCAGTATTGCCACCGGGGCTAGTACCACCGACACCTGTGTATCCTCCTAACTTCGATAAAGATCGAGAAGATGATGATACAACAACAGATAAAGATGATTCCGATTGGTTTGATAAAAACAACTCGGATAAAGATATTATCGAAATGGGTGGTGTCATTTGGGACATGGTACTTGCAGGAGGAATGTTCTTAATGGGTATATGCTTCATTCTATTTGATAGAAAAAGAAAGAAAAAGAAGTAAAAAGAAGTAAAAGAAGTAAAAAGAAGTAAAAGAAGTAAAAGGCAGTAAAAGATAAATACTCATTCTCAAGGGTAGGGGAAACAATTTCCCCTGCCTTTGTAAATGATCACAATCACACTTTGTGATACAAAATTAGCTACACTAACCACTGTTCATGGAGATTAGGGAGGTAGAGTCCAAAGGTTGCATTTTGGTTTTTTAGAACAACTTTTAACTGGAAACAGTATAAATTAGTGATTCCTTAAAATTTAATAGGAAATGGCGTGAATCCTTGACAGTCAATGACTCATTTGATAAAATTGTGTGAGATTTCTTGATAGCAAAATTTGATTTGTTATCAATAGCTGAAACGGTATATTTTCAGAATATACTATTTCAGGTGTTGATTACAGCAAGAAAAGGGGGAAATGATTTGAATCTCAATTGGAAAAAAAATAAAAATATGTATATGGGAATCGGGATATGTCTGTTGGGGGCAGTCTTGATGATGCAGTCTATAAATACAATGAAAAATGTATCGCAAAAAGATCAATTGGCGAGTTTATACCCAATCAAAAAAGGCGTTGAAGTTGTCGAAAAAACAGCAGAAGAACAAGAAAAGTTTAGTGTTGTGACAAATGATTTGGGTGAAAATTTCAATCCTTTGTATGCAAGTACAAGAGGGGAAAAAATCATTCAAGAACTCATTTTTGAACCATTGGCACTGCGTGATGCCAATGGATTTTATGAAAATGTATTGGCAGAAGAAATCGACTACAATGAAGCGGAACAAACGCTAGTTATTACAATCAAAGAAGGTGTGCAGTTTTCAGATGGGACACCACTGACAATACAAGATGTAGAACAATCCATACTCCTAGCGATGTATGGTTCTGCAAAAGGAACAAAATATATTACTGAGGGAAACAATTTTATCTCGAATCCATCGTTAAGACCTGTGGGAATCCAAATTCTTGATGACTTAACAATCCAAATTTCATTCATTCGATACGAAATAGAAAATCTCCTTGTGTTGGAAATTCCAATACAAAAAGTACCTTATTTGCAATGGAATAAAGAAGAGTTCGACTCGTATTTGAAAGGCATCGTGGGGTATGGCGTTGGGACAGGCAGTTATATGCTTGATAGCCGAAATGATTACCAAGTGCGTTTGGTTGCCAATGAATTGTATCGCTATGATATCAAAGACATCAAATTTATCGATGTGTATGATGAATATGCTTTGGATTTGCGTATGGAATTCCAAGAAGGCACCGTCGATTATACCCTTGTCGATTACAACAGCGAAGCGAGTGATTTGGTATATGAAAAAGACAATTTAGATATTTTCGGGAAAGAATATGGACAGACCATTGGGTTATATATGAACCACGATTCCGTTATGGGGAACAATGAAATTGTGCGGTTGGTACTGCAAAATGTGATCGACCGTGAACTGCTCTTTACGGGTGCATATGAAAACAAAGTGATTCCCGTTACTTCAATTCTCAATGATATACTATTGCCAAATAAAGAACCGAAAGATATGATTGATTTGGATTTTGTCAATACAATTTTCGTGACACTCAACCAAGACATAGAACAGCAAAAATCGAATGATCAAAAAGCAGCCAAAGCTGAAACTGAAGCTGAAACTGCAACTGCAACTGTAGTTGAAGCTGAAGCTGAAACTGCAACTGCAACTGAAGTTACAACTGAAACTGAAAGTTCTGAAATCGAAGAAATGCCAATTTCCACTCCGCAACCTACAGAAGAACTTGCAGAAGAAAAGTTACTACTGCTCACTGAAGATGGGAAAATGAAGATATCTATATTACTAATGGAAGGCAATGACTTATACATTGGCATCGGTGAGGAACTAAAAAAACAATTGGAAAAGTATAAATTCTATGTGGAGTTGGATGTGGTGTCGCAAAATGAATATCTTGATGCATTATATGGCACAGGGAATTACGATTTTTATATCGGGTCAATGAAAGAAATTACGGAAATTTACGATTTTGAATTGTTGTTCGATGAATATTCTTGGGAGTCGGAAGAAGAAGTACGTTCTTTGATGGAGAATCTCGTAATTTCAGAATCTGATGCAGAAAAACAAGATGCTGCCACAAGATTGACAACGCTCATTGAGAAGAATTTTATGTTTCTCCCATTGGGAAAAATTCAAAATTTTGCAGTGGTATCTACCTATTGGAGAGATTACGTAATCACCCCAACTAGTTTTGCTCCGCAACAACTGTATAACGTTAGCAAAAGAGATTGATTGACATACGAAACTAAGAAATGAGGAATGTTGGTTTGAAAATAAAGTGGAATCGTAAAACAATATTATGCATTTGTGGAGTCCTTGCAATAGGAATTGTAATTTTTGTGGGGCTTTTGTCAGAACAGATAGAGCAGGAGGTACCAATTGGTACATTAGAAGGAGAAGCAGGTGTCGTCGCAATCACAAAAGGCGATCCAGAAGAAGCGAAAAAAATACCGGACGATGGTATATTTACCATGGTTACACGGAGTCTGGGTTTTGAGTTGAATCCTATTTTTGCAAGTAAAGAAGGGGAAAAAATGGTCGTGGATTTGATCTTTGAACCGTTGGCAAGACGTGACAAAGATGGCGTGATGCAAAACGTATTGGCAAAAAAGGTTGCATACAATGACACGAAAGATGTCGTGACCATTACAATCGAAAATGATATTTTATTTTCAAATGGAACACCACTTACAATTACAGATGTTGCCATTTCGTTATTGTTGGGGACTATGACAAGTGTCGTTGGTACAGAGCATATTGCTGGTGTGGATTTGTTCTTGAGAGACCAATCATCATTGCCAAGTGGATTGCAAATTATAGATGAAAATACCCTTCAAATTACATTTGATGAGTATGGCATGCAAAATGAACAAGTCCTAGAAATCCCAATTCAAAAAGCGAGTACTTTTGATTTCGGAGCAACTCTTGGTGATTTGTCAAGCTATACGCAAAATTTATTGGGCAACGGCATTGGAACGAATGCCTATAAATTGAAAGAAAGCAACGGCAGTGATGTCTACTTGGTCGAAAATTCTAATTACAGAGAGCCGATACAATCGATCAAGGATATTAGAATTTACGATGTCAATTACGTTCATATTGATCAAATGATAGAAGACCAAATCATTGACTATATTTATTTTGGTTCACACGATGCCATGCTCAATACGTTTATAGATGATGTGCGGTATGCTGTCTACGGCAAAGAAACGTCTACTGTCATTGGTTTGATGGTCAATGAAACGTCAGTGCCTATGAAATATAGCTACGTCCGTCAGGCAATTCATCATGCAATTGATAGACGTACTTTGCTACCGGAGGTGCATTGGTATCGCTACAAACCTGTAGCTTCTGTCATTTCTGGGAATGGATATTTGGAAGGAGATGCACAACTTGATAGTGAAATAGACAAAGCATCTGAAATATTCCAAGTGGCACTTGAATATTTGAATATGGATTCATTCCATATGACTTTGCCAATTATCGAAGGCAATGACTTGTATGAATCGGTTGCTGCTGGTGTGGAAAAAGAGTTGCAACAAATCGGGGTAGATGTGCATGTGAAACCAAAAGATGTCGATGGGTATATTGATAGCCTATATTTGCTAAATGACTACGATTTGTATTTGGAAGAAGTCAATATTTTAAGCACAGCAGATGACTATAAAAATTTTGCGCGTGAATATTTTGATGAAATGCCCGCTCATTTCGATGAGGTTTTTCAAAATATTGCAAAAGCTGTGACAACAGAAGAAAAAAATGAGGCATACAAAAAAGCGGATGAAATGATGCAAGAATACAGTTTATTTATTCCTGTAGCAAGAAGTCAAAATTTCATAGGCATTGCAGCGAGTTGGTCAGGGTATGCAATTACACCATATACTGATGCACCAGAGAATTTGTACAAAGCAGTGTATGGCGATTGATTTTTTATATAACTTAAACGTAACTGTGCAGAACCTTATTTTTTTAAGACCGTGGACGCTGTCCACACCTGCCATTTTTTTAAAAAAATGGAGTAAAACTTTCATTTTGCAACAATTAGCGTTCGGGAATTGTGAAAATCAGAGTATGCTGAACAATTTTAAAGAAAAATAATTTATGCAACCCTATACTCTGAATAGTTACACTTAAACTTTGTATATGATAAATCTATAGAAAACCTATAAATTCAACTTTTTAAAATGAAATAGGAAATACAAACGGGCGGCCAAAGGTCGCCCGTTTCAGTTAAGAAATATTTTATTTGCACGCATAATTAAACAAGTAACACACACTCCTTTCGCTTCATTTATTATATCTTAAATTTGGGTGAAACTCACTGCAACTTTTATTATACTACATCATGTATGTAATACCACTTATTTTTTATGTATTTTCGTTATTTTTTCAGGTGAGTTTCTCATATAGTACGCATTTACTCTGCTGTAAAATCACCGTATTTAAGAAAATTTTAAATATATATCGCTAACGTTTACAATATATGATAATATATTCACATCCTAAGACCGAAAATTATAAAAACTAACATAAAATAAAAAAGGTGCTATATGATTTATTTACTATGTACAGTTTTATTTGAAAAAATGAAGAAAAATTGAAACAAATCATAATATAACTTTTTATAAAAGTACAACTTTGTTGTCTTTTTGCAAAAAGTTATTGTTTTTATGTTTCTTAGCGTGATATGATAACAACAAGAAAAGTGACGTTACTTTCTAAAAATACTTTGTACTTGATACTTGGTACTTGGTGTTGCAAACTAAACTTAAAAAAGGAAAAGGAAAAGGAGAAATTACTATGAAGCTAAAAAAAATCATTTCATTATCACTCGTATCAATGTTGACACTTGGTGCACTCGCAGGTTGTGGCTCTTCAAGTTCGAGCAATGATTCCGCTGCAACAACGACTGACAGTTCTACAGAAAGTTCTGCGGCTGCAGAAACACCAACTTCTTCAGGCGGTGCCACTACATGGACTGTGACTTGTCCTTGGGCACCATCTGGTGTGGCCTCTTTGGTGAGTCAAAAAGCGGCAAGCATGTCTGGTATTTCTGATGAGTACATCTTAGTTGCAGAAGCTGTGCAAGGAGATACTGCAACTTTAAATAGTTGGATTACAAGCAATGGGGCAGAAGATCCTGAACTCGTATTCGTGGGCGAGGGTATGCTCTCTATCACAAGCCAACTTGACCCTGATAAAATGCTATTTAGTATAGACGATTTGGCTTACGTTGAAAATCTATATTCTGCAATTTTTGTAATGTCAGCAGATACTGGTCTTGGTATTGAAAATTTGGTAGATTTGGAAGCGTACATGGCAGAAGGCAATGTGATTACCGTTGGTACCAATGGTGCGGTAAGCTCTGAAGCATTCCTTGCTGCAGCGTTGTTTGGCTCTATGGGTTATGGCGACCAAATGCAATTGATTCCTTATGCATCTGCAGCTGAAGCGGCACAAGCAGTGGCAAAAGGTGAAACTGATTTGGCAATTTCTCACCAGTCTCAAATTCTTGAAACCTTCAATCAAGGTGATGTGAATATGATTTGTGCCTTTGATGATGGAGCAATCCAAGAAGGACCTTTTGCTGGGCTTGAAGGCGTTGGTGCGGCTGGATATCCATACTTCCGTAACCGTTGCTTCATCTTTGCTCCAGCGGGTGCAGACGAAGGCGACCTTGCTGGATTGCAATCACTTTACCGTGAAGTCCTTGCAGATGCGGAAATGGGCGAATGGTTGGCAAACACTATGATTTTGGAAGTTGATCCAATGTCTGAAGCTGAAATGCTGGAACACGTAGAAAGCGTTGCAAACATCGTGGAAGAATACAAAGATATCTTAGTACAATAATTTTTATGCAAAATCAAAATTCAAATAAGTAATTTTCTACCGTGTCGCCAATGAATGAATGTTTTTAAAGTAAACGTTGTTTATTGGCGATACGTCTAAGAATAGAAAAGGAGGTGCGGCATATGGAGGAAACAGAAAAAACGGAAAAATTCGACAAAGAAATTAAAATACCTGTCGATTTGACGGCGGCTATTGTATTTGCTATATTCGCCATTGCAATGCTACTTTTGATGCCGAGTCAAATCAAAGTGGGGCAAAATGAAATTGTCAACGGGCGAAACTTTTCACAATTATTAATGGGATTGATTTTAGTTGGCTCTGCAATTATTTCTTTCAAAGAAGTGAAAAAAATGAAACAGAAAGAACCACTCGTGTACAAAACAATCAATTTGGGGACGGAATTGCGTGCGTTATGCATTGCAGGGATTCTCCTTGGATTCCATCTGATTAATGTATTTACAGGGTTATTTGTCGTGGGTGCTTGTTTTTCTTCCACTGGTTTTTTGCTATATTTTAAATGTAAAAAACCGTTGTATTACGTCATTACACTAGGGTTGACAGTCGGTATTTGGGCATTGTTTGAGTATGTGTTGAACGTACGGTTCTAGGGCTATTCGTTGTATTTCGCTTTCGAGAGTTCTCTGAACCAATCGTGAATAATGACATTTAAAAAGAAAGGAGTTGTTTGACGTGCTTGAATTTTTTGTACCTGCTTTACAGCAGTTATTTCAATTTGAAAATTTCTTATGGATGAACGTTGGGATCTTCATCGGCTCGATTTTTGCGGCCATCCCTGGGTTATCTGTAATTTTATGTATCGTACTATTTTTGCCTTTTACATATTCTATGACCGCCATACCCGGCATGATGTTTTTGCTTGGCATTTACTGTGCTGGCGGATACGGCGGAAGCGTTTCTGCAATTTTAATTAATACGCCAGGGACACCACATGCAGCAGCGACAATGCTTGATGGGCATCCGCTTTCAAAGCAAGGAAGAACGAGAGTGGCACTGAAAGTGGCATTATATGCCTCTGTATTTGGGGGTGTGTTCTCGGCTTTGATGTTGCTCTTTTTGGCACCGCAAGTGGCTAAAGTGGCAGCACAACTCGGGACGGCAGAATATTTCTTAGTTTGCCTATTTGGTCTCACCATCATTTCAGGTGTTTCGGGCGACAGTCTAGTCAAAGGGATTATGGCGGCTTGCTTAGGTTTATTCGTGTCAATCATCGGGGCCGATCCAATGACGAGTTACGACCGTTTTACGTTCGGGATCAGCCGATTGTATTTGGGGATTGACCTAGCAGTTTGTTTGATTGGTCTATTTGCTTTAGTCGAAATTTTAGGAAAAGCAGAAAGAGCTGTTGCTGGGAAAATCGTTGCTGAAGCAAAAGTCGAGGATGATGGCATCATCACAAAAGATGAGAAACGTCGTATCATTCGTCCGATGTTCATTTCTTCCATTATTGGTACAATTATTGGCATCATCCCGGGAACGGGAGCATCCATGGCATCATGGTTTAGTTATGACCGAGCAAGGGCAATGTCAAAACACAAAGAAGAATTCGGAAAAGGATCTGTTGAAGGAATTGCTGCGGCAGAATCGGCAAACAATGCAGTAACAGGGGCGACACTCGTGCCACTCCTAACGCTTGGGATTCCGGGCGATGGTTGTGTTGCCATTATGTTATCGGCACTCATGATCAATGGGTTAAATCCAGGATTGACACTCTTTACGACACAAGGAGACATCATGTATGCCATTATGATAGGGCTTGTATTTGTCAACTTATTTATGTTGCTACAAGGGTCATTCCTCAGTCGATTCTTCTCGAAAGTCGTATCGATTCCGCAAGAAATTTTGACACCGATCATCGTTGTATTTTGTTTTGCGGGGGCATATTCCATCAACAAATCGTATTTCGATGTGGGGACGGCACTCGTGTTTATGGTTGTGGCTTGGATTTTGAAAAAATTGGAAATGCCAGCGGTACCAATTTTATTGGGGCTTGTGCTTGGCAATATGACGGAGACGAATTTCCGTCGTGCATTACTCATTTCTAAAGGAAGTTTTAGTATTTTCTTTAGTAGCATTTACTGTTACATTTTAGTGGCTTTGATTGTACTCGTCGTGTTTATGGTCGTTAAGTCGAAAGCAAGGGCGATGAAAGAGGAGGAACAGTCTTATGAATAAAAATATTTTGTTGTACTTTACTGATCAACAACGTGCAGATACTTGTGGATGTTTTGGGCAACCACTACCGATTACGCCAGTGCTTGATACTTTGGCGAGAGAAGGTGTAAAGTTCAATTATGCATTTTCTCCTCAACCAGTATGTGGGCCGTTTCGAGCATTGTTGCAAACAGGGCTTTACCCAACAGAAACAGGTTGTTTCCGTAACAACAAGATGTTGCCAAAAAATGTAAAAACCGTTGCGGAATATATAGAAGAAGCTGGATATGAAACGGCGTACATTGGCAAATGGCACTTGGCAAGTGAAGGTGAACTCGAAGAGGCACCTGTTATCGATTATACAACAACGGCAATTCCAAAAGAATACCGTGGCGGATATACAGGATTTTGGCGGACTTCTGATGTTTTGGAATTCACAAGCCATGGATATGATGGTTATGTATTCGACGAAAATGACAATAAAATTGAGTTCAAGGGGTATCGTGCGACGTGCATGACAGATTTTGCTTTGGAATATCTCGATCAAAAAACGAGTGACAAGCCGTTTTTTATGACGATATCTCAGATTGAACCGCATCACCAAAACGATAGAAATTGCTACGAAGGGCCCGAAGGAAGCAAAGAAAAGTTCAAAAATTTCATTTTGCCACCCGATTTGGAAGCACTCAAAGGCAATGCAGAAAAAGAATATCCTGATTACTTGGGGGCTTGTGCCAGCTTAGATGAAAATCTCGGGCGGTTGGTCGATAAATTAAAAGAAAAAGGACTATACGATAATACGATCATCATTTTCGTATCGGATCATGGCAGTCACTTCTTGACTCGCAACCGTGATTCTCATCTCAATGGATACGATGATTACAAACGTACGGGGCATGATGCGGCATTGCGTGTGCCACTAGTCATTTCGGGCGGAGGTTATACGGGCGGACTGGCAATTGATGATTTGGTCAGTACGGCGAGTTTGCCAAAATCGATTCTTGCAATGGCAGGCGTTGACGTTGGCGACAAAATGATCGGCGAAAATCTTTTGGAAGTGGCAGAAGGCAAAACAGAGGGGCGTCTCAATCAAGTATATGCTCAAATTTCGGAAAGTCGTGTTGGGCGTGTCATTCGTACATCGGAATATTTGTATGGAGTGTACGCACCTAATATCAATGGCGGAGCAGTGGCATCATCAAAGGTGTATGTCGATGATTATCTCTATGATATGAAAACCGATCCGCACCAACTCCAAAATGTAGTAGAAGATCGTGCATACCAAGAAGTGAAATTGTCTTTGCGAAAAAGCTTGCTCGCATTGATTTTAGAAGCAGAACATGCGACACCAGAAATCATGGACGAAGCGTAGAATCAGAGCAGTTGTGGGAAGTGACTGCAATAATATGGTTCATCATGTGGTCGTGTCAGTACAACGAATGATGTAATTGAGATAGTGAAAGTAGGGGTGTCCAATGTCTGAAAAAAGGCGAAAAAGTGAAGATGTATATCGTTGGTTACGTCTTTATGTCGAACAAAATAAATTTTCCGATAATTTGAAATTGCCATCTGAAAATTTCATATGCAATAAATTTTTGGTGAGCCGTACAACGGTGAGGGAATCTTTGCGATTGTTGACACAAGAAGGCTTGATTTACGCTGTGCGAGGCAGTGGCACATACATCAATCAAGTGATGGTGGCTCCCCTTGAATATGGCGATTCCAATGAAATTAAAATCGGTGCAATTCTGCAAGGGCAGGACAAAGGGGCGATTCATGATTTTTTAGAAGGGATTCGTGATGAAATCAAAGGCAAAGACATCGGGCTTTATATTTATTATACAGACAATACGTTTGCCAATGAGCGATACTGTTTGCAGATGGTTATGACACAAAATTTTTCGGGGTTTATCATCGACGGTGTGAAATCTGTAATCATCAATCCGAATTTAGATTGTTACGAGAAGTTATTACAGAAAAAAAAGCCTGTGATTTTTTATAACAATTATTATTCGAGTTTGCCATACCCAAGGGTGACAACAGACAATCAAAGCAGTGCCAAATTATTACTTGGCGAGTTATTGAACAAAGGGCATAAGCAGATTGTCAGTGTTTTTTGGTGCGACAATCAACAAAGTTTAGATAAATTTGCAGGGTATACGAAAATGTTATGCTCTCGTGGGTTGTCATTTCAAGATGACGATGTATATTGGTGTATGTCAAGCGATGGTGTCGGCGATTCCTTTGCACGTAATTTTTTGAAATTCCTTCGTACAAAGACGAAAGCGACTGCCATCGTCTGTTGCAATTATTTGGTGTATTGCGAAGTGAAAAAAGTCATTGAGCGGTTGAATAAAAAGATTCCTGAACAATATTCCGTTGTCTGTTTTGATTATTCAGAAAAAAACTTGGAAGATGAAGGGGTCACTTGCACAATTCATCCAGCGTATGAAATGGGGCAAATTTCTGCAAGAAATTTAACACGCATGATTTTCAATAAAATTCCATATGCCGACAGATATTCGCAGAAAATTCCGCCGAAGTTATATGAAGGGATTTCTGTGAAAAATTTACGTGATACTTGAAAATAAATGAACCTTTAAAACTCTTGTGGTGTAGAGATAACATTCAAGTTGTTGTCGTAAATTCAATTGAAAAGTATTGATGAAAAAACTGGCGAAAAAGTAAGTAATCGAACAAGAAAAGTTAAACAAAAAGAAGTACTAACAAAAGTTTCAAAAATTAGATGAGGAACTTGTTTCGGCGGATTGGAGAAGTCGTTGGAGGATATGTATATATTCGCAAAAGAAACGGAGGTCACTCTCATTATGACATCACATTCTGGTATCAGCAGTGATATCGAATTATCTTTTCGTCATAGAACACAAATGCCAGATTGGAAAAAGAAAGGGTTTTTGTTTAGAGAGGATGCTCCTGAAAATCTCTACAAGAACTAAGAGAAGCTCTGAAAATCCCTAAAGTCATTAGGTTCTGTCAGTAATTTCTTAATTTGCTATTTTGAATACAGGAGGAGCTATGTCTTTTGAAGCAAAAAATCTTCTGAAAATGAATATCTACACCTGAGTAATCAAATTCCTCTACAGATAAATCCATGAAAATATATGGAAGCCCTCCAATGGTTCAAATTGCTAAATGACACCAGTGCCTTTTTTGGTTCGTGGAATAGACCGTTGAATTTGGGTTTTCTTTGATTTTTTCTGTATTTTTGCCATATATTTTTTCGAATTCTAAAAATTGATTCTCCTGTTATTCACCCCTAACTCTCTTTTTATATATCATAACATGTTGATATGTGTTCGACAAGAAATAGTGATTTTATAGCAAAAAATAATTTCGGGCAACCATTGGAAAACTTGGTGTTCGCTAAAGAAGTGATCGTGTAAACGACTATACATAAAAAAGACGTGTTGATGAATTGAGAGTTCGTTCTCTGAATCATCAGCACGTCTTATTTTTATCACTTCAGATATAGGTGACCTCCGGAAACCTATAGAATCATATAATCACGAACCTTAAAAATACTTGACAATTCGATTCCACGATGATACAATGATAACAGTGTTACCGTTAGAAGTTACATTGAAGGAAAGGTAAGTGAACACATGAGGACAAAAACAAAAGGATTATCAGAAAAATTAATTGTGGCAGCCCGTTCTGAATTTTTAGAAAAAGGCTACGAGCTTGCCTCACTTCGGACGATTGCACAAAATGCAGAAATGACAACGGGGGCAATCTATCGCAGATACGCCGACAAAGAAGCCTTATTCGATGCACTTGTATCAGAGACAGAAGAAGGTTTTTTTCAGATGTTTTCTTCTGCACAAGAAAGTTTTTTTGATTTGATCGAGGAGGGCAACACCAAGATGAGCTATGATTTGACGAATGATTATTTACTTTCGTTGGTGGAATACGTCTATGAGAATTTAGAGGATTTCAGATTGATTTTATGTTATGGGGCAGGCTCTAAGCATGAGGATTTTTTACATAAACTCGTCGCACTGGAAGTGGCAAGAAAAAATGAGTATTACGATATTTTGCGTAAAAAAGGGAAACTCGTAGGAGAAATTCATCCTGACGTGCATCATATGCTCGTTGCTGCATATTTTACGAGTGTATTTGAAGTGGTCAAGCACGATATGAAAAAAGAAGATGCCTACTCTCACATTGCCCAAATTGCTACTTTTTTCCAAAGTGGATTCCGAAGTCTCATTCGGTTTCTATAACGATATTTTATAATGAAGGTATTGCTGTACAAATCATAAATCACAGGAGGTCAATATGGAACAAGAAAAAAGCGGATTTTCTTATCTAGCACACTTTTTGAAAGGACATGAAAGTAGCATGTATACTGCGGTGGTACTCGCAGTTTTAGGTTCGGCTTGCGGAATGATTCCTTACTTTGTAATATCCATTTTCATCACAGAAATATTGAGTGGCACGCTTGATTTTACGGTGTATCTTCAACTGGGCATGATTGCACTTTTGGGGCAACTCGCCCGATTGTTCTTTGGCATTGTATCGACGAACGTTGCACACAAAACGTCTTTTGGCATCATCAAAAATATCAGAGATGCAATGACTGAAAAGCTATCGAAAGTGCCAATGGGCTATATCTTAAATACACCATCTGGCAAATTCAAAACATTGTTTGTCGATACGGTCGAAAAAATGGAAGTGCCAATCTCACACATGATTCCAGAAATTACAGCTGGCGTTTTGATTCCAATCAGTATGATTGTGTATATGTTTTATCTCGATTGGCGAATGGCCTTGGTTTCGCTCATTACAATACCCGTTGGATTTCTATGTTATATGGGCATGACGAAAAACTTTGAAGTGCGATTCAAAGAAGTCATGGAGGCACAAAAAAATATGGATGCATCAATCGTGGAATACATAGGCGGCATTGAAGTCATTAAGACGTTCAACCAGTCGAAATCTTCTTATGAAAAATATGCCAATGCCGTGACCACGACAGAGAGAGTGCGTGCAAAATGGATCAGCGATACGAATCCGTATTACATTGCAGGGCTTGCCATTATGCCATCGACACTCGTTTGCGTGTTGCCTGTCGGAGCATATTTTTATATGGAAGGCACGCTTGCTGGTGATACATTAATTACATTGATTATTTTAGCATTAGGCATCATCAAACCACTCATTTCTGTTTTGCAATATACCGATCGTATGGCGAGTGTCGACAGCACACTCAAAGAAGTTGCGGAGCTATTGCACGCAAAAGAGTTGGAACGACCAACGGAATACGCAAACTTAAGCGGAAATGACATTGTATTTGAAAATGTTGGCTTCGCTTATGATACAGTACAAGTGCTAAACAATGTCAGTTTTTCGACTGTGCCAAATGGAATTACTGCCATTGTCGGTCCGTCTGGTAGCGGAAAAAGTACGATTACCAAACTCATTGCCTCCTTTTGGGAAGTTGGGAGTGGTCGCATTCTTCTCGGTGGTGCGGATATGAAAAATATACCACTGACGCAAGTCATGGAGCAAGTATCTTACGTATCCCAAGATATATTTTTATTCAATTTATCAATCAAAGAAAATATTTTAATGGGCAAGAAAAATGCAACTGATGATGAAGTGATCGCTGCGGCGAAAAAAGCAATGTGTCACGACTTTATCATGAGTTTTCCGAGTGGATATGACACAACAGTTGGTGATGCTGGAGGCAAATTGTCAGGCGGTGAGCGTCAGAGAATTGCACTGGCAAGAGCCATTTTGAAAGATTCACCCGTCATACTCCTTGACGAGGCAACGGCTTTTACTGATCCTGAAAATGAGGCGAATATCCAAAAATCAATCTCTGAATTGATTAAAGGCAAAACGCTGATTATCGTTGCACATAGACTTTCTACTATTGTGAGTGCGGATAAAATCCTTCTGCTTGACAAAGGAAGTATTCAGGCGGAAGGGACACATGAGGAGCTACTCGCAAATAGTACGCTGTATCATGATTTGTGGACAGCTCATACAGATTCAGCTACAGCTACAGATGGAGGTGAAAAGTAATGGTTCAAATGGTGAATAAACTCTTGTATTTTGCAGGAGAAGAAAAACAACGATTCGTGAAATCTTTTATTTATGGTGGCATCAATTCGATTTTTGAAGTACTGCCAATCACTGCGATTGTCGTTGTCTTGTCGGGTGTCATAGAAAATAATATGACAAATACACATATTTTTATCAGTCTAGGTGTGATGCTTGCAAGCATTGCTGGACAGATTGTATTTGGCAATTTCAGTCGCAATGGTGGAATTTATGCAAGCTATCATATGTGTACACTCAAACGATTGGAAATCGGTGAAAAAATGAAACGCATTCCTATGGGCTATTTCTCGGAAAATCGCTTGGGGGAATTGACTTCCACTGTCACAACCACATTGTCTGATTTGGAAAATACAGCAAAAGATGTATTTCAAGAAATCATCAATGGATTCGTATTTGCACTCATCATCAATCTATGGCTGTTGACTTTTGAATGGCGACTCGGGATGATTTCAATTCTTGGACTTTGCTTTTCGATGATTGTATTTTCATATCTACAAAATAGTAGCAAAGCTTTATCTCCCAAAAGACAAAAAGCACAGACTACCCTTGTCGTTTCCATTTTGGAATACATACAAGGCATGGGCGTTGTCAAAGCATTTTCTCTCGGGAACAAAACGAAGGAAGCAGTGCAAAATGCGGCAGCGGAAAGTCGCAATATCCATATTCAGATTGAGCGTACATTTTCTAATATCGGCGGTTTATACCAATCTATTTTCAAGGTGCTATCGACTGTGATTTTACTCGGGGCGGCGTACTTGCTCATTGGTGGAGAAATTGACACACAAAAGGCAGTCATGCTCACGGTATCGAGTTTCATGTTGTATAAAAGTGTGGAAATTGCAGGGAGTATTTCTGCACTCGTCAGAGTACTTGAGTACTCTATGGAAAATGTAGAAGATGCACTCAATGCACCGATTTTAGATGAAAATGGCAAAGACATCACACCAAGCAATCATTCAATTGAATTTAAAAATGTAAGGTTTGCTTACGACCAAACAGAGATACTGAAAAATATCAATTTGGTCATACCAGAAAAGGCAACGACAGCACTGATTGGTCCATCGGGGAGCGGAAAAAGTACGTTGTGCCATTTGATTTCCAGATTTTGGGATATCGAGCAAGGCGAAATTTTGCTGGGCGGTATCAATATCAAGGAATATTCCTACGAAAGTTTGATGAAAAATATTTCGGCGGTATTTCAAAATGTATATTTATTTGAGGATACAATACGCAATAATATTCGGTTTGGAAATCCAGAGGCAACAGAGGAAGAAATCATAACAGTGGCAAAAAAAGCGAGATGCCATGCGTTCATTGAGGCTTTGCCAAGTGGTTACGATACAGTGATTGGTGAGGGTGGCGGAACGATATCTGGTGGAGAAAAACAGAGAATTTCCATTGCTAGAGCGATGCTCAAAAATGCACCAATTATTATTTTAGATGAGGCGACATCATCTCTCGACCCTGAAAATGAACAAGAAGTCACACTCGCACTGAAAGAGTTGACAAAAGATAAAACAGTCATTATGATTGCACACCGATTGTCTACGATAGAAAATGCAGATCAAATTATTGTGCTAGAAGAAGGCAAAATTGCACAGATGGGAACGCATAGCGAGTTGATAAAAGAGGAAGGAATCTACAAAAATTTCCTTTCCATTCGCAAAGAAGCAGTCGGCTGGAGGTTATAATGGACAAAATAAATGCAGAAAAACATTTGCGAAAAAGTAAGTTGTATATGCTTTATGAGAGTTGCAAAAATCCAGAAATTCAGCAAGAAATCTTGATAAATTACAAAAAATTACTTACTGAAACAACGATAACAGATAGAAATATAGTGTATCAAAATAGATATTATATCTATCCAAGCATTGCAATCTATCAGACTTTTCAAAAATACGACTATGAGAAATCAGAAATTCTTCAGCAAATCGAAGCTGAAATTCTTGCGACAGGTGAAGGCATGAAACACACTTTTGCCAAAGTAGGCAAGCTAAAGTTTTTCTTTTTGCTATTCAAAAAAATGTGTTTTATCTCAACGAAAACGAGTTATAAAAAACCATATTTTGATATGAGATGGACTGACCATGGCAAAGATAAAATTGCATGGGAATGTCATAAGTGTCACTACCATGATGAGTTTACGAAACATCATTTTCCTGAACTCACGAAGATTTTTTGTCGCCTTGATGATGTGATGTATGGCAGTATTCCTACGGCGACGTGGGCAAGGACAAAAACCATTGGCGATGGCGATGCACTATGTGATTTTTGCTTTATCAAAAACAACAATTAGGAGGAAAACAATTATGGATGATTACAAAATGCAAACAAGAGATTATATATCGTGTGGGATTTTCGCCCTCATTTATACAGTCGTTACTTTTGTGGTGGGGGCGATTACACAATCGAATCCGTTCACATTTCTTTTTATGCCGATGGCTGCTGCTATTTTTTCTGGGCCTGTGTACATGCTCTATGTGGCAAAAATTCCAAAACGAGGTTCTGTCATTTTACTTGGTGTGATTGCTGGGTTATTGTCATTTTTCGGCGGTATGTTTTGGATGATGGGTGCATTTTTTGTCGTATTTGGCATTGTGGCAGACTGCATTTGTGCCATCGGCAAACACAAATCCTTCAAATGGAATCTAATATCGTATGCCATTTTTGCAATTTCACCGAGTGGTGGGCATTTGGCAATGTTTTTGTTGCAATCGCAATTCAATGAATTTATGCAAACAAAAGGCGACATCTCTATGTTTGAAAAAAGCATCAATCTCGTTGCGGAAAATTGGTGGGTGGCAGCACTCATTGTGATTGGTTCTATGGTTTGTGGTGTGATTGGCGGCTTACTCGGTAAAAAAATGATGAAAAAGCATTTTGAAAGAGCAGGTATCGTATAAATGAAACTCGATCCGAGAACGAAATTACTGATATTGACCTTGACCTCACTCGTGGTATTTTTTGTACAAATTACGTTGATTGAGTGTCTTCTGGTGCTGTTTCCTTTTCTGCTGTTGATGGGTTTCAAAAAATATAATGTGGCAATCAAGTATGGTGTTTTTTACGTGGTACTGTTGTTTTTAGGGCTATGGCTTGCACCGATTTTACCTATGGGCATTGGTAGTATTGTACTGGTGTTTGGTACGTATATCCGCAAATTGATACCATCATTTATGCTTGCTACACTATTGATTTCTACCACGAAAGTGAGTGAATTTTTGGCGGCGATTGGCAGACTACATTTGCCCAAAGGACTCACTATTGCACTCTCGATTACACTGCGTTATTTCCCTACGATGAGCGAAGAATGGCGATATATCAAAGATGCAATGGAACTGCGAGGCATATCGACAACACTCGGCGGATTTTTGCGACACCCCACAAAAAGCATGGAATATATTTATGTGCCTATGCTCACATCGGCAACGAAAATCGCAGATGAAATCACACAAGCTGCCATTACAAGGGGCATTGAATATACAGCAAAAAGGACTTGTGTGACGGATATTACTTTTACGATTTATGATGTTGTGGTACTTTTTTGCTATTTGGGATTGATACTGTTTTCGGCATGGATTATGGGAGGTGTGGTGTGATATGATACAATTATCAGATGTTTCTTTTTCGTATGGAACAGAGAAAGAAAACAACCTCAAAAATATATCGCTAACGATCAAAAAAGGGGAATGTGTCTTACTTTGTGGTGCGAGTGGTTGTGGAAAAACGACGATCACTCGTTTAATCAATGGCTTGATTCCCCATTTTTACAGTGGGAATTTAGAAGGTGACATCAATATTTGTGGTTTCACTACACAAACAACCAATATGGCTACACTCTCTGATTGCGTGGGGTCTGTGTTCCAAAATCCACGCACACAATTTTTCAATACAGATACCGATAGTGAAATTGTATTTGGTCTGGAAAATAGAGGAATACCAAAAGCAGAACTGAGAGCCACACTCTCTCGCATCATAGAGGAATTGACGTTGCACACCTTACAAGATCGTAGTATTTTTGAATTGTCTGGTGGAGAAAAGCAGAAAATTGCATTTGCTTCGGTCTATGCAACGAACCCCGACATTTTTGTGTTAGACGAGCCATCTTCCAATTTAGACAAAGAGGGGATTTTGGCTCTTTCTGAACTGCTCAAAAAGGTGAAAAAAGAAGGAAAAACCATCGTGGTTGCAGAACATAGAATTTGGTATTTGCTCGATATCGTCGATCGTGTTGTGTTTATGAAAAATGGGGAGATCGTGAGCGATTTACCTACCTGTGAATTTCTCTCTCTGACAAATGATGCAGTGCGTGATATGGGGCTTCGATGTCGTTTCCTTTCTGATATTAAGAAAGAACTCTGCGATGCAAAAACAACGAATGATATGATGTTATCTGTAGAAAATGTATCTGTGACTTTCGGTAAAAAAGCAGTACTTGAAAATGTGAATTTTTCAGTTGGTGGTGGTGAGATACTTGGCATTGTCGGTGAGAATGGAGCTGGAAAAACGACGCTTTCCAGAACGATTTGCGGCTTGGAAAAACCAACAAATGGACGTATTTCATTGCAAGGAGTGGCTGTTACTGAAAAAGAGCGAAAGGGCAAGTCATACATGGTGATGCAAGATGTGAATCACCAACTGTTTACTGAAAGTGTGACATCAGAATGTATGCTGGGCATCAAAGAAGTGGATATGAAAGCAGTAGAAAAAGCGTTGGAGTTGCTTGATTTGACTGCATTTCAGGAAAGGCATCCACTCTCTCTTTCAGGCGGTCAAAAACAACGATTGGCGGTAGCGGTCAGCTTACTTTGTGACAAAGAGGTGATTGTATTTGATGAGCCGACGAGCGGTCTGGATCTGAAAAGTATGAGAGAAGTCGCTGTTCTAATTCAAATGTTATCTGAACAAGGAAAAATCATTATTATCATTACGCATGATGATGAGTTTATTGCATCTGTTTGTTCACGAGTTTTGACTTTGGTAAATGGAGGCATAGCGAGTCATTAATGAAATGCCAATTTCTGCAATCGCTAATTTTGTAGATGAACAAGGTATACGTCTTGGGAGAATTATAATCGCTAATGCCCTATCTGTCATAATAGTTATCAGTGCAAATAAATTAGATTTTTGGTATATGAACAACAAAGAAAGCGGCAGAGGAGGAACCCTATCATGTACACAAAAGGGTTGTATAATAAATGTTGGGGTGGTAATCACCTCAACATTATTTTTTGCAAAAAATAATGCATTTCCCTACAAACTCCTGTATAGCAACTTGACTTTTATCTGTCCATATAGTGCAGAGATAAAATTTCGTTATTCAAGGAAGAGGAGACGAGTCGTAGCCCTTGAAGCCTAGCTTGAAAGCTACGTCGAGCGACGATGACGCAGAAGAACGGGATTTTAGCCTGCAATATAGGACTAATAAAAGTTAAGTTGCTATATAATGTAGTTGACTAAAAACAATAAGAGAGGAGCTGTTGGAAAACGCAAACTAATTATATCGCAGAATTTCTAAATTTAAAAGGGGTTGAAGCAAAAAAAATCTTTACACAAATTTTGGGGTAGACCCCAAAAATCATCATAGAAATTTCGCATCCATGGAACGGGTGTCTTTCTAATCAACTGTCAATTTTCCAATTTTCCAAGTCCAAATCGTATTTGTATTTGGAATCACCAAATTTTACATTCTCAGGCAATACAACATCGCTACTGACATACACTTTATGCCCCATTATAAACAAAGGTGTTTTATATAATAATTCATATTCTAACGCTTGCAATTCGGCTAAAATTTCATTTCTTTCTTCCGCACTCGTTGCTTGTTTCAAATCGATTATGTGATCATCAAACATCGGCTGTCCACCATAAACATCAGTATGTAATTTAGTAGAAGATAAGTATTCATTGTACCAATCTTCGATACTAAATACAGGAAGACCTTTCAATCCCATATCGTAAGCATCTGTTTCATCTGCATACAGATCACCTTTGATAATTTCTACAGTCAAACCGATTTCTTCTAAATATTTGCCGACTTCGTCCATAAATTTAATCGAAGTTGCATCGCTGTAGTAATATAAAAGAGTGACAGGTCTATCAAAATCATACTCTGCTTCTTCAAGAAGTGCCAACGCCAATTCAGGGTCATAACTATAATCAGATTCAATAGGGTTATCGTATTCTTGAACAGCCGCCGTATTATTGACGTAACCAATTCCGTAATACACATTCTTTACAATCGATTCTCTATCGATTGCATGCATTAAGGCTTGGCGGACACGAATGTCACTCAAAACAGGATCCAATTCGCCACCTTTGTCTATATTGAATACAAAATAACGATAGAATATACTATTTGCATCATGCTCATATTGATTGAGAATGGAGCGATAATCTAAAATTGTAGAGACATCATTCGTTTCAGCAAAATCAAGATCTGCGTATTCATAGTCGGCACGAAGGAATAACGAATTTATGTAAGGTGCTTCGCCGCCGTTGTATTTGTCGTTATAAACCAAAGAGATGTAATCCATTCCAGAGACCTTCCAAAGTGCTTTCGGTGTGGTTCATGAATTCTTCCGCTCCTACGATTTCAGAAAAGGAAGTCAATAATATATTATTCACCGTTTCCACTTTAGATAAGAGAAGAAGCGATTCCAAACTAAATACGACATCATCGATCGTAAGCGGTTCTCCGTCGGACCAAACGACATCATCTTTTAATGTAATTTCATACACCAAACCATCTTCGCTGATGTTATAGTCTTTCGCCAAATCACACGCAATCTCACTTTCACCAACGGTAGCTAAAAATAAGTGTCGATACATCACGCTTGATATAAAGCTAAGTTGTCGCCATGGCACAGAAAGTACACCTGTTTCTAAGGAAAGTGCAGTCGTTGCTATGTTCAATTCCATATTCGGGTCAGTTCTGTTATTGCCAGTAGAACTAGAACCACAAGCACTAAGTGCCATAGTAAAAGCAAGTAAGCTTGCGATACACTTTACTCTTTTGTTTTGCAATTTGAATTTCATTTTGATTACCTCTCCCATTCTTATTTTAATTATATATTTTTTATATTTCGATATATTTTTCTAAATACCATTATACAGCAAATTTTTGTAAAATGCAATGTTTTTTTAGAAATTACAATATACTGTAAATTGCAATATTAAATGTCGCAGAAATTTCTGATATAAAATTAAGTTTTTTTATACACATTCCACCATCATATTGGCTGATTTGCCGTTAAGTATTTTTCGTGGGTAATTATTGAT
>JAWXUZ010000038.1:0-22421 GCA_044425835.1 Bacillota bacterium
GTATCGGCAGCGATTGAGGCGACTTGGGACTCAGCACTTTCTCAAATCAAAGAAGTAACAAATAATGTAATTTTTCCAGTAATTACTTGTATCTTGGCGATTCTGTTGTTTGTTAAACTTTCAGTTTCGTATTTTGAATACAAGAAACATGGAGAGTTTGATTTCATGCCGATTGCGGTGTTATTTTTTGGCTTGATTTTTGCTTTGACTGCACCACTTTACGTATGGAATATCTTAGGATAAAGTGATGTAGTATGTTGCAAATTTAGGCAATATCTTTGTTGCGTATCGTGAATAGCTATTGCTTAGAAGTTACGATATAATCATGTTGTAGCATAGAAAAATAGGAAGTAGAGGTGATCCAATTGAGCGGTGAAAAAGTCAATTTATGTGCGAAAATCAATAGCGAGTTACATAAAAAAATCAAGGCGAATCAGACAGAAAAAGAAATGATATTAGCGGACTATGTGGAGCAAGTATTTATAGAATACTACCAGATGATGGAGGGTAAAAAAATGAGCAATCAAGAAAAAGGAAATATCAGAACATTGGCATTACAAGTGTCGGAGGAATTGTTCCAACGCATCGACCAATGTGTAGCGAAGTATCCGAACCTCAACAAAAAAGTGTTTTTGACGAAGATTATTACAGAGGGACTCGAACGCATGGAAGCAGGGGCAACAGAAGAAGAAAACAGCGAAGATCAAGACTAAGTGGTAATAGACAAAAAATAAAAGAGCCACAAGGCTCTTTCATAAAAAAGGGAAGGTATTGTGTGAATCAATTATTTATGATTTACAATATAGATATCATACAAAAATACTGTGAATGTGGTATGTAGGGTGTGTGAATATTTTGTAAATTTTATGAGACGACACAATACTTTCTTTTTGCGAAAGGAGGTTGTGCAGATGTGGGGAATTACTGTAGATGGTGTGCTTGACCAATTATGTGATTGGCTCTATGGAAAAGTTGTTGAGTTTTTTGGCGAATTTTTGACGATGATCAATCACATGGGTGCGGAATTATTCAATATGAATTGGGTCAAGGCGGTCATCTTATTTTTTTCGTATTTTGCGTGGTCGCTCTACATTGTAGGCATGGTGACAGCAGTTTTTGATGTAGCAATTGCGAGTCAAAATGGCAAGGGCAATCTGCAAGATGTGGGAATCAACATGATCAAAGGCTTTTTTGCGGTTAGTTTATTTACTGTTGTGCCAATAAGATTGTACACATTTTGCATCAATTTGTCGAGTGGATTGATTGGGGCGATTAGTGGATTGACCTCATCGCCCGGTAGCATCGGTGTGTTGGGGCAGAGTCTGATTGTCGGAATGATTCGACCGCCGAACGTCCTCATCGGGATTGTATTTGTAATTTTGGTCGGCTATTCTGTGATTAAAGTGTTTTTTGCCAATCTCAAACGAGGTGGCATTTTGCTGACTTTGATTGCAGTTGGAAGTCTCTATCATTTTGGTGTGGTGCGTGGATTTTCTGATGGATTTGTGGCTTGGTGCAAGCAAGTCATTGCGTTGTGCCTCACTGCTTTTTTGCAAACTGTGATCCTAGTTTTGGGATTGGTGACGTACAATGTCGATATGCTTTTGGCGATTGGACTCATGCTCTCATCGACAGAAGTACCAAGAATTGCAGGCAACTTCGGACTTGAAACTGGTACGAAAATCAATGTCATGAGTACGTTGTATTCAACAAGGTCACTCGTGAGTATGGGGAAATCGGTGATGAAACTGAAACCTTAAATTATGAGGTTTGAGAGAAAAGGATGGTGGAAATTATGGTATATTTGTATCCAGAACATCTTGCAGGGAAAGGAAAATTACTGCTGTGGACGTTGCGAGATTTGGTCGTAATTATCGTTGGTATGTTGATTGGACTCGGCTTGGCAGTAGCGACAGGTGTAGTTTATTTTGCTGTCGCTACGCTGATTTATGGATTTTTGACCATGCAAATAGATGAAACGAGTATCGCTGATTATTTGCGGTATGCGTTTCGGTTTTGTGTGTCAAGGCAACAAGTTTTTTACTGGAAATTAGGCAATCAATCAGAATGATTGTTCTTCTTTTGGGCATAAATTGATACAGAGTTTATTCCGTCTGACAGCACGAAAATAAGCGGTGGCAGCTCCGCCAGACTTATGTTGAATGTAGCCGATGACAATATCTGAATTGTCGGCAGTCCACTTGTTGCGATGTGTAATCGAAAATCGAGGTGGTACAGTTTCTAAACCATCGGGATAAATACTTCCGTCATAATATTTAGGAATGTATGTATTTTTCGTTGGCATGGCAGTAAGGATCGTGAGCATTTCAATCTGTGGGTGAATTTTTTTCGCCTCTAGTGTGGCTTTGACTGACATTTCGTCGAAAGCACCATGACTGCCGAGGTAAAACTGTGTGACTCCTTGCGTTTCGATGACGGATAAAATGGTTTGGAGTAGATCGTCATAGATTTCTGATGGAGTGCGTCTGTGTCCGAAAAATGAGCAAATTTTCATAATGTACCTCCTAATTTATATACGATAGTTATCTTATTTACAAAAATTATACTTATAGTATATACAATAACCGATATAATATCAATAGTCTATTGTATAAAAATAATAATATTTATAGACTGTAAATAAGAGGTGATACAATGGAAAAATTAGCAGTTGTAGTTGGACGTAGAATTAGAAATTATCGGAAAAATCGAAAGTTGAGCCAAGAATCATTGGCTGAATTGGCTGCGTGCCATTCAACTTACATTGGTCAGTTAGAACGTGGCGAAAAAAATGCAACGATAGAAAGTCTTGAAAAAATTGCAAATGCGTTAGATGTACCTTTGGCTCAGTTATTTGACAAGCTTGATGGGGAAGTGACAGATGAGGAAAATTATCCGTTGTTGTGTTATGAATTTATTTTAGGAAAAGAGATGAAAGAGCAACAGCAACTATTTGAAATTTTGAAAGGAATTGGCCAATATAAAGAAATTTAGAAAAACCAAACTCTCTGAAAAGGGAGTTTTTTTATGCAGAAAAGGAGGCGATAACGTGAACATTTTCAGAAAAATCAAACCACGACAGAACAAAAGCACTCGTGAAGAAATCGGTGCAAAAGAAATCACGCCCCTCGGAGTGGAAACGTATAACAAAGAAGTGTTGGTGTATTTTTTGATACAGCCATCGAATATTGCGGTGCTATCGGAAGCGAACGTGCGGAGTAAAGTCAACCACTTCATGGAGCTGCTCAAAGATAAGGAAGAAGTGGAGTGTGCGTGTATCAACTCTCGTGAAAATTTCGAGGACAACAAGTCATATTTGAAAGAGCGACTGTCAGAAGAAAAAAATCAGAAGGTCAAAGAAATTTTGGAGAAAGATCTCCTTTTTCTTGATAGAATACAGATTCAAATGTCATCGGCTAGAGAGTTTCTCCTCATCATGAGATTAAAGGGAAAAGACACCGAAGAAAAGGAAGTACTCGCCAATATCAGCCGAATGGAAAAGCTGATCAAGGATCGTGGTTTCGTCAGCGTGCGTGCCGATAAAGAGGACATCAAGCGGATTTTTGCAGTGTACTTCGTGCAGAATCTCACGCAAGTGTATTTTGATGATTACGATGGCGAGCGATTTGTAAAAGAGAAATCGTATTGATAAAATGAATTTGTCAAATAGAAAAGAGGGATTGAATGGCAAAAAAAGAAAAGAGAAGCATGACCAAAACGAGAAAAAATAAGTTAAATTTGCCACGCACGGAAGCCGAAAAAGAGAATGTGAAAATCCAAGAATTTCTCGATATGTGTTCGCCAACTGCTATGCGTTTTTACCCAGATTACTACATTTGTGGCAGTTCGTATCGGTCAGTTTGGGCGATTCAAAACTACCCAACGGAAACGAAAGAGCAAGCTTTATTGCAGCACCTCGGAGAAAAATCGGGAGTCACGCTGAAGATTTATTCAAGGCACGTGACTCCAACAGAGGAGAGAAAAATCATATCGAACGCAACGAGCAAGAACCGACTGAACCAAGCCAATTCGGACGTACAACAGCACGTCATCGCAGAGTCGAACATACAGAACATCGTGGAGTTGGTGGCTCAAATGCACAGGAATCGTGAACCGCTGTTGCATTGTGCGGTCTATGTTGAATTATCAGCATCTAGTGTGGAAGAACTAAAAGAGGTACAATATGATGTAATGGCGGAGTTGACTCGGTCGAAATTATCGGTTGACAGATTGTTGTTAAGGCAAAAGGAAGGCTTCGCTTGCACACAACCTTGTGGAAAAAATGTGTTTGCCGAACAGTTTGAAAGGGTGCTACCAGCATCGAGTGTTGCCAACCTCTACCCGTTTCACTATTCGGGCAAGGTGGATCCGAAAGGGTTCTACTTGGGACATGACAAATATGGATCGAATGTGTTTGTGGATTTTCAGCGAAGAACTGCCGATAAGACGAATGGAAACGTGTTGATTTTAGGAAATAGCGGTCAGGGAAAGTCGTATCTAATGAAACTCATTTTGACCAATTTTCGAGAAAGTGGAATGAGTTTGATGGTGCTAGATCCCGAGGAGGAAAGCCGAGGTTTGACTGAAAATCTCGGTGGCTGTTACATCGATATGTTGAGTGGTGAGTTCATAATTAATGTACTTGAGCCGAAAATTTGGGACGATGGAGACAAACAAAATTCGGTGTTGTCACAACACATTTCATTTTTGCGTGATTTTTTCTGTAGCTATAAAGATTTTTCCGAGGAAGAAATTGACACGCTAGAAATCATGTTGCAGAGATTGTATGCTGATTGGAATTTGACGGATCAAACGAACTTCAACACACTGCAACCGACTGATTATCCAATTTTATCTGACTTGTATGTGGTGTTAGAAAAGCATTTTTCAGAAACTGATGAAACTGATACAAATGTCTATACTAAGGAGATTTTGAGAAAGATTTGCCTTGGACTAGACTCCATGTGTGTGGGTGCGGAAAGCAAATTTTTCAATGGACACACGAACATCACGAGTGATGAATTTATCTGTTTTGGAGTGAAAGGTTTGCTCAATGCAAGTAAGAATATTAAGAATGCGATGCTGTTCAATATCCTTTCTTATATGTCGAATGCCCTACTTTCTAAGGGCAATACTGTTGCTGCAGTTGATGAAATCTACCTCTTTTTGAGCAATCTGACCGCAGTAGAATATATAAGGAATTTCATGAAGCGTGTACGTAAGAAAGATAGCGTGGTGGTGATTGCGAGTCAAAATATCGAAGATTTCAATCAGCCAAATATCAAAGAATTGACGAAACCGCTCTTTGCAATCCCTGCCCATCAATTCCTATTTTTCCCCGGACAAATCTCTGCGAAAGAATATATGGATATGCTACAGATGGAAGAAAATCTCTACGAGTTGGTGAAAAATTCGCCTCGTGGAGTGTGCGTATTTCGGCATGGTGCGGAGGTGTATCACTTGGTGGTGAAGGCTCAAAAATATAAGGAAGTGTTGTTCGGAACAGCAGGCGGTCGCTAGGAGGTGAGGTCGTGCAGTATAAGATTTTACTGATGTTGGCGAGTGATAAGCGAGTGCAACATTTTATTTTGTCGCTTGTCATTGGAGTGGTGATGGTGTTTGTATTGCCAATTTTCGTGATGTTTTCAATGGAAACGCATGAGGTGAATGTGAAACAATTGCTGATACAATCGGCATTTCATGGTGTGGTGTATCCTGATGTGCCTGACGAGTTTGTGGATCCACTCGAAAAAATAATTGATGAATTTGAAAAAATAGATGATGCAATTGCAGGGACAACAGGGCTTGATGATATCAAAATCAAGTCCTTTTTTTATGTCCTTTATCTCGGAGAATCGGACACATTCGCTGATGATTTTTATTTGACTTTTGTAGAGGTGTTCACGCACGATGACAGTGATGAGGGGAAAATCAGCGATACAATGTATGGTTTAGTCGAGGGAGTCATCAGCGACACCATCACTGCTGATGAGCGAGTTGCAATTGCAGAAGTCTACGCTTTTATGAAGTTTGGCTACGTCTCTAGTGGCGGTTATGTTGATGAAATGAGTAGTGAATCATTCCGAATTTTGATGGCGGAAGCAACAAAATATATTGGATACCCATATGTTTGGGGCGGTAGCACACCATCAACTAGCTTTGATTGTTCGGGATTTGTTTGTTGGAGTTACACACAAAGTGGAGTCTACAATTTGCCACGCACGACTGCACAATATATCTACAATCAATGTGTGCCGATTCACAAAGATGATGTCCAACAAGGTGATTTGGTATTTTTTACAGGGACATATAGCACGAGTAATCCTGTGACTCACATCGGAATTTATGTGGGTGAAAACACGATGCTACATTGTGGTGATCCGATTGGGTATGCCGATTTGGACAACGCATATTGGAGTCGACATTTTTATGGTTTTGGAAGATTGGAATGAGAATTGATACAAGAATTCAGCAAAAATCCAAGTGAAAATCGGAATAAGAATTGAGGTAGAAAAAATGAAAAAACAATTGACGATGGGCAGTCTGTTCGATGGGATCGGTGGATTCCCCTTGGCAGGTCAACGCAATGGATTCGAACCTACTTGGGCAAGTGAAGTCGAAAAATTTCCCATTAAAGTGACGGAATTTCACTTCCCGAATATGCAACACGTTGGCGATATTACGCAGTTAAAAGGGGCAGATTTGCCACCTGTAGATGTGGTTTGTGGGGGCAGCCCTTGCCAAGATTTGAGTTTGGCTTCTGGCAATCGCAAAGGTTTGGATGGTGATAGATCGGGTCTGTTTTTTGAGCAAATACGAGTGATAAAAGAAATGAGGGATGCCGATGCACAACGAAGAAATCAAGAAAAAGAAGGGAGTGCAACTCGATTTATCAGACCTAGATTCGCAATTTGGGAAAATGTTCCCGGTGCTTTCTCTTCCGCAAACGGAGAAGATTTCCGCACGGTCCTCGAAGAATTTTGCAAAATTCATGACGACAGATTATCTGTACCTCGACCTATCGGAGGGAAATGGAAATCTGCTGGGGGAATCGTATTGGCAGGAGAATTCTCCATCGCTTGGCGAGTACTGGACGCTCAGTACTGGGGCGTCCCACAAAGGAGGAGGCGAGTCTATCTTGTCACAGATTTTGCAGGGACAAGTGCCAGTGAAATATTATTTGAGCAAGAAAGCTTGCTTGGGTATTTTGAGGCGAGCGAAGATGAAAGAAAAGGAGTTGCCAAAGCAATTACAACTCGCACTGATGATACAGAGTGAACTCATAGAACCACCAGAAGAAATCTCAAAAGAAGATGCAGAGTTGAAAAGTTATCACATCAACCAACGCAACGAGGTGGTCAACTCACTTTGCAAGCAAAGCAGCTACGCTGCCGCCGTATTCTTCGGCGGTGAGGGATTAATTTGGAGGGGATTTCTGGTGCTTTGATGGCAACGAGAACGATGCAGATGCAGACGTTCATCAAAGAGCCTTTGCGAACGAAACCACTACTTTTTGAGAATCATGCAAAGGGTTGTCGCTACGATGGTCCGCTTGAAGTTGCTCCGACAATCACCGCCACGTTCGGGACTGGCGGCAACAATATTCCAATGTTAGTCGATGACGAAGTAGAAACTGCTTACTGTATTGCAAGCAATACCATCAATCGAGTTGAGGGAAATGGTGGCAATGGCAAGGGTTTTTCAACGGAAGTCAGCTACACATTGTTGACGAGTGATATCCATGCGGTCTACCACCATCAGCCTTACCAAGACAAAGTTGGAGCGTTGTGCCACAGGGATCACAAGTGGTCAACTCACTTTGCAAGCAAAGCAGCTACGCTGCCGCCGTATTCTTCGGCGGTGAGGGAGTCAACACGACTTATGTCACGCAAGATAAGTGCATTGTCGACAATGAAAGTGAGAATTTTCCAAGGCAATTGGTACGCAGATTGACTCCTTTGGAGTGTGAAAGGTTGCAAGGATTCCCTGACAATTGGACGAATATTGAGGGAGCGAGTGACTCACCGAGATACAAAGCTTTGGGCAATAGTGTAGCAATTCCCCCACAGTTCTTTGTGTAGAATTTGTGATGAAAGGCATTGCATTTTGCTTGAATCATGAATATATGGGGAGAAAAAATAAGAATTGCCTGCAAAAAAGTCTAGCTTTATGAATCGGACAATCCAACTAGCATGCCGATAGCACGTTCTTTTTTGTTGCGTGGTAGATTGCGATAGAGTGCCAATAATTCCAATTCGTCATTGGAAAAATTTTCTGTAGCAAGAAGATTGACAGGTGTACGGACGTCTGTTTTATCTAGTAAAAAATCTGATGAAACATGAAAAAGTTCACATAATTTCAATAAGTTGGATACGGTCGGAAAAGATTTTCCATTTTCGTAGTGGCTAATACTCACTTGATCGACGTTGATTTTCATACCTAAATTCAATTGGTTCATGCCTTTTTCATTTCTGATTTTTGCTAAATTTATCATCTCAACCTCCACAAAATATAAGTTATATGAATTATTATATACTTTTAACTTGTGTTTTATAAAACTTATAGTTATAATTAAATAAGTAAAAATTATTAAATGAGAATAACAATGTAATAGATTTGATTGTTTTTACAAAGTTGTTGATATTATTGAGAAGTGAAAGGAGATGAATTAATGGGAGAAATTATGGATGCGTTATACCGAGGAGCATTCAAACCAAGCGAGCAAGTTGGATTAAAAAAGAAGATTGAATTGCAAAAAAATTGCTTGGAAGAAATGCTAAATGATGAGCAAAAAAAGTTGCTTGATGACTTATTGGAAGATGTTTCTATGCTGAAAAATCTGTATCTTGAAGAAAGTTTCCATAGCGGATACATGCTTGCGTTGGGGACGTTGTCAGAACTGAATTATGAGATTCGGAACGAATGGGACGATGTGAATCAAGTAAATTATGAGTTCGATTTAAAAAATATTGGCAAAGAAAATTCAAAAAAATAGAGTTGGATTGAAGATTTAGAAGAAGTAATTTAACCGAAAAAAATGGAATGAGCATGGGTTTGATAGACTGCCTGTGCTTATTTTTTGTTGGTGATTGGAAGAAGAAATGGAGTTGATATTCATGAAACAGACATCAGTGACAGTCAAATATGATGCGGAAAAATTGAGAGCAATCCAAAAATATTTGGTCAAAAAAGAGATTGCTTTGCAAAATGAATTGGCAGAACAGCTTGACCGATTGTATGAAAAACACGTGCCGAATCAAGTCAGAGAATACCTCGAAGATATCGTGGCAGTGGATAAAAAATCTGAAAATAAGGCGAAGTCAATGGTAAAAGTAGATGAAGAACAGGCGGAAATGATTGGAGAATCCAAAGAAAATGGACAAGAGAATCCAAGCCAACACACGTGAGCCGATTTGTGCCAAGGAGTTGACGAGGTGGGGCAATGATACCTAAAAAAAGGAATGGACGACGTGTGGCAAGATGTGAGCGGTAATTTGCCAAACGGACTGCCAAAGGGAGTTGGGAAGATTTGGAAATTCTCAAAAGGCATCTTTTCCAAGAGCAAAGTGCGAGGGGATTCGGGGCAAAAATCGCCCCTCGAAGTGCGTTCAAAAGAAAGCAGGAATAAGCAGGGTGCTGTAAACTGCCCCTCTGCGTTCACATGGTCGGGCGATGCCCGTCCGAAAGGCGAAAAAATCAAGAGATTTCACAACAGAAGAAAAAAGACGTGGGTGCTGTAAAATCGGATTTGTGCTGTGAGTGGTGCTGTGATGCAGAAAAAATGCGATGAAGTCAAAGAAAATCAAGTGCTACGCAAGGTGCTATTTGACGATTTGTGAGAAATGAGGTGCAGAAATGAACGAAAATGAATCAATCAAAAAGGAGAGGATCGTGGCTTGGTTGCAGCCACAGGCGATTAAGCAAATGGAAGATTTGATATCTGCAAAAGGAATGAAGAACCATACGGAGTTTATTACGGAATCGGTGAACTTTTATATTGGGTATCTCTCAACGGAAAATGCGATGGGTTACTTGCCAGAACTGTTGGTTGGCGGTCTGAAAAGTTTACTGCATGAAAATGATGTTCGAGTCGGGAATAACTTGTTCAGACTCACAACGGAGATTTCTATGATGGCAAATATTCTTGCTGTCGGGTTGGATGTGGAAGATGATGACTTGGTTCAGCTGAGAAAAAAATGCGTTGCAGATATCAAGAAAAATCGTGGTAGGAACATTGTGGATCAAGCGGTTGCTTTTCAACGTGATGAGGAATAGTCAGAAATTTTGTTGGTGTTGCTGAATAGCTATTGCTGAAAAACTGTGGTAATGTATCGTTTGAAAGTGAGGTGAGATAATGAGTGAAAAAATATTGAATCAATTGTACTACGGAAAAATTGAGCCAGTCACTAAAAAAGTTTCGGAGGGTAGCGAGTACCGTAGACAACAAAAAGTTTTAGATGAAACTGAAAAGGAACTGCGTGACCAACTAGATGAGAGTGGCAAGAAAAAATTGGAAATACTGATGGAAGCGTGGTCTGATTTGGATTACATTGGTAACGAAGAAAGATTCATAGAGGGGGTCAACTCATTTTGCTACGCAAAACTGCTACGCAGCCGCCGTATTCTTCGGCGGTGAGGGTTTCAAAATGGGAGCAAGACTCATGCTAGAAATTTTTGAAAAAGGAGATGTGCAACTAGAATCTGTTGATTGAAAACTAAAAACTGAATAGCAATACATAAGGCATCGGCTGTGGTCGGTGCTTTTTTCGTTGTGCTGTGTACAGGCACGCTGAAAAAATGGTTTCAAATTTTGAAAAAATGAGATTCACACCAAGGGATAAGTCTGTCCGAAATTGGGTGACGTAGGGGCGGTGTCATGATGACGTACCAAGAAGTTATCATTTGAAGAAGAACTTTCTACAGAGAAAGAAAAAGACGACAGAGAAAGAGAATGGTTCGGTGGAAGAAGTTGGTGAAAGAAACTGGTGGAAGAATTAGTAAAACATGATTGGTGGTGAAGAAATGGCAAGGGTGATTTTGAAATCGCCATATATCAAAGGTGGCAAAAAGAACCAATCGGCAATTAAAAATATGGTGAAGTATATCTCGACTCGTGATGGTGTGGAGAAAATATCTTCAAAAAATACATTGCAGTCGGCTACGAAAAAGCAAATGAAGTTGATTGAGGAATTGAAAAAAGATTTTCCTATGGTGATGGATTTGAAAGAGTATGCAAAGTTTTTAGAAACAGGAAATCGTGCCGATGCAAGTGGTTTTTTGGCGAGGGCATTGGAAGAATGCTGTGTGGATGAAAAAAATCTTGATATCTATATGAATTATATTGCGAATCGTCCGAGGGCAGAAAAAATCAATACGCATGGTTTGTTTTCGTCTGGAACGGAGGAGTTGAATCTCGCAGAAGTATCTGAGGAACTAGCAAAGCACAAGGGAAATGTGTGGTTGCCAATTATCTCTTTAACTCGTGAAGATGCTGTCAATACGGAATTTGATTCGGCAGAGTCATGGAAAAATTTGATATCGGGTATGGAACATGAAATCGCTGATGCAATGAAAATCAAGCATGAAAATTTTAGATGGGTAGGTGCGTTTCATGACGAGGGACATCATCCGCACGTGCATCTGATGTGTTACTCAACAGATCCGAAAGAGGGGTATCTCTCGAAAAGAGGAATTGAAAAAATGAGATCGTCACTGACGAAAAACATCTTCGCTCATGAGTTGGAATTTTTATATGCAGAGCAGACGAAACGCAGAGATTACGTGCGGAAGCATGGCAAGGACGTCTTGAAAAAATTGATTGGGGAAATGCAAGCGACATCTGTGGAAAGCCAAACTTTCGATGCATTGTTTCAGAAATTAGCTGAAGAACTAAAAACAGTCGAGGGCAAGAAAACGTATGCTTTTTTGAAACCTGAATTGAAAAATATTGTAGATGCCTTAGTTGATGAGTTGGAGAAAGAAAAAAGTGTTGGCGAAGCGTATGCTTTGTGGCATGAAATGAGGGATAAGGTCATCAGAAACTATCGGGATGAGGGCGAGGAATACGTTCCGTTATCGCAAAGAGAGGAGTTCAAACCTCTCAGAAACGCAGTCATTCATGAGGCAATACAATTTGTCATCCAAGAGAACCAAGCAGTTCATGATAAGCAAGTAGCAGAAAAAAGCATCTCATTTCACAAAGATGAATTGTTAAAACACTTGGGGCGAATTTTTGAAGAAATGCCTTTGGAACATTCACCTAAGCAAAGAATGGATAGCAAATTGTTGCGTGAGATGAGGCAAAAGAAATTGGCTCTCGGACAGAAAAGTGATGGTCAAAAAATGTAGTGGAGGTGGTGTCAATGTTTTACACAAAAGAGCAAGTTGAACGTGCCAGCCAGACAAATCTCG
The DNA here is from genome assembly GCA_044425835.1 of Bacillota bacterium. Taxonomy (GTDB): domain Bacteria; phylum Bacillota; class Clostridia; order Lachnospirales; family Anaerotignaceae; genus Chakrabartyella. Next base: position 12,412 of record JAWXUZ010000038.1, read on the forward strand.
TTGAGTTTTTATCAAGCAATGGCGAAACGCTCCGAAGAAGTGGCAGTGAGTTCAAGTGGATCTACAACGATGGCGAAGAACATGACAGCGTGTCGGTCAAGGAGAACCGATGGTACGATCATAAAAATGGAGTCGGTGGTGATGCGATTGCATTTCTAAAAATGTATAACGATGCGGATTTTTTAGGTGCAGTGGCAACGCTCATCAATGAAGAACCACAGGGCGATCAGTCGACTTGGCGAGAACTCCAGAAAGAGAAAAAGCAGAACCTTGAATTGCAACAGGAAAAGAAAGAGGTGGTGGAAGTGCCGAAGAAACCTTTTGTGTTGCCTACGAAAAATTGTGATGACAAAAGGCTGTATGCATACCTCTGTAAATCACGATTGATTCAAAAAGAAGTGGTAGATTTCTTTGTGAAAGAGGGTACGATATATCAAGAAGAAAAGTATGGAAATGTTGTGTTTCTAGGGAAAAATCAAGAGGGAGAAATCAAATCGGCTACGAAACGTGGTACGCATTCCGAAGTGCAATACCGCAGCACAGTCGCTGGCTCTGATACGAATTATGGATTTTGTCATCGAGTCGAAAATAGCAAAGAACTCGTTATTTTTGAAGCCCCGATTGATTTGTTATCGTATGCAACGCTGATGGAAGGTGATTTGCAAACGAGTAACCTATTGACGTTGGACGGACTCTCTCCGAAAGCAATGGTTCGATTTTTGGAGGAAAATAAAAATATCGAAGTTGTGAAAATTGCATTGGATCATGACGTGGCAGGAATCGAAACATACGAAAAATTCAAAGATTATCTTGAACCAAAAGGCTACGAAACGATGCACTATATCACTGGATTTAAGGATATGAATGAGATGGTCAAGGAGATATTTGGAGATGGTGGAATCAAAGGTGTGGAACATCCGAAAATCGGTGAGCTGAAAAAGATGATGGAGTTGTTGAAGAAAGTAAATCGGAGTGAAAATACATATCGAGATGAGAGGAATCTCGCTTATGAAAATCAAGGAGAAAAATTTATTTCAAAGATGATTCAAGCTAAATTTGAAAGCATAAAAAATAGTTTGACATCGAAAAATACAGATACAATTCTTTCCAGAGAAACGAAAAAGGACTTAATGCATTTAAGTGATGTTTGTTTCTTTTTTTATGCCAAAAAGTTGGGGCAGACCTACCAAGAAACGCTCGATGATGTTGGAGAAAAATATCGAGCGTACCTCGACAAAGGGAAAATGAAAATGCATTTTGAAGAATTGAAATTTGCGGTGGAGTTGGTGCAGATGGATAATCCAGCAAGCGTGCAAAGGCTCGGTGATGCTGCGTTGAAAATGAATATTTATCTGCAAACGCAGTACCAAAATGACTTGGAACAGTACCAAAAAGGCTTGGGGAAGTTGCAAGGCATCGGAACTGCAAGGCAGAGTGCTGAACAGGGACAGCCAGAGAAACAAGAGCAGCCAGAGGAACAAGAGCAGGATGAGGAGCGAGTGTACAGTCAAATAATGTGAGGTTCAACTCACTTTGCTTCGCAAAGTCGCCTACGGCGACCGCCTATCTTGACGATGAGGAGGTTAAAATGGAGAAATCAATTTCAGTAGTGGTGTTATGCGTGGTGGTTGGAGCGTTCGTCCTGATGATGTTCTTGTTGGATAAAAAGACTTTGAATATCAAAAGCAAAACAGTCGGTGATGGTCAACATGGATCGGCTCGATTTGCAACAGCAAAAGAAATCAGTGAAACATTTCGGCGAGTAAAATATGAACCTGAAAAATGGCGGAAAGGAGGTGCAAAAGATTTGCCACAAGGCATTTTGTTAGGGTGTCAAATTTCAAGAAAAAAGGTCATGACAATTGTCGAGGAAGGTGATGTGCATACGCTCATGATTGGTGCAGCAGGTGTTGGGAAAACTGCAAAATTTTTATATCCCAACTTGGAATATTGCTGTGCATCGGGCATGAGTTTTTTGACTACGGATACGAAAGGTGATGTCCTGCGTGCATACGCTCCGATTGCTGAAAAATATTATGGGTATGAAATTGCAGTGATTGACCTTAGAAATCCAACGCAAAGTGATGGTTTCAATATGATGAATTTGGTCAATCGATACATGGACGAGTACCTCGAAACGAATGAGTTGACCGCAAAAGCGAAGTGTGAAAAGTACGCAAAAATATTGTCTAAAACAATCATCACAAGTGGTGGCAATGATTCGGCATCGGCAGGGCAAAATGCATTTTTCTATGACTCGGCAGAGGGATTGCTGACTGCGGTCATTCTGTTGGTCGCTGAATTTTGTTCACCTCTTGCGACCGAAACTGTGCATTTGGAAAAAGAAGCTGTGGAGCAAAGGCACATCGTCAGTGTGTTCAAAATGATTCAAGATTTGCTGGCTCCGTCTCAAGATAAAAAAGAAAAAGGGAAATCAGAGTTCAAGGTGCTGATGGAGAAGTTGCCCTCGGAACATAAGGCAAGGTGGTTGAGCGGTGCAGCTCTCAACACTTCGGATCAAGCGATGGCATCGGTCTTGTCAACTGCACTCTCTCGACTCAATGCATTTTTAGATAGTGAAATAGAGCAGTTACTCTGTTTTGGGACGAAAATCAATACAGAGGATTTTTGTAAAAAGAAATCTGCGATTTTTCTAGTCATGCCAGAGGAAGATCCGAGCAAGTATTTTTTGATATCTTTGATCGTGCAACAGCTGTATCGGGAGATGCTGTCGGTAGCTGATGAGTTTGGTGGAAAATTACCAAATAGAGTTATGTTCTTTTTGGATGAGTTTGGCACTTTGCCTAAAATAGAGTCGGCAGAAATGATGTTTTCGGCTTCTCGTTCAAGGAGAATTTCGTTCGTGGCAATCATCCAATCGTTGGCTCAATTGCAGAAAAATTATGGAAAGGAGGGGGCGGAAATTCTTGTCGACAATGCCCAAGTTTCAATATATGGAGGGTTTGCCCCGAACTCTGAAACTGCAAATATATTGTCTAAGAATCTAGGCGAAAAAACTGTCATGACAGGGAGTGTGTCGCATGGAAAAGATAAATCGAAATCATTGCAGATGACAGGACGACCGCTCATCACAGCCGATGAGTTGAAAGTGTTGCCGAAAGATATTTTTATTATCACGAGGACAGGAGTTTGCCCAATGAAGTCGACGTACAAGCTGTTTTTTGATTGGGGGATCGACTTGGATTTGCCTTATGAATCTCCGATATCCACAGTGAAAAAAGTGCATTATGCGGATAAAAACTTTGTGGAAGAAAAGGTGATTGAGAAGTACCAAAAGCCTGTGGTTGTGCCTGAAAAAGTTGTGCGAAATTTTGACGATATGCTGATGGATTTTTCAGAAGATGAAGATGGCGATGCGGATCAGACAGAGGAAAAAGTGGAATTGAGAAATGAGAAGAAATCAAGATTGAAAACATAGAACTGTTGGGAGGGGTGCTTTTGAGAAATAAAAGAGAGATTTATGAAACGAGATTGCCGAGTCGTGCCATTGCGATTTATTTGTACTTGTACGATCGGACGGATGCAGAGGGAACGTGCTTTCCGAGTGTGAAAACGATTGCTAGGGAATTGAATCTGTCGATGAGGACAGTGCAGCGAGGGGTTGGGGATTTGGTCAGTGAGGGATATTTGGAAAAGGAAGTGCGATGGAGGGAGAATGGGGGTCGGAGTAGTAATTTGTATCGGTTGGTATGAGTGAGGAGGAATTTTTATGGACTATGGTTACATTCGTGTGTCATCGAAAGAACAACACACAGACAGGCAAGAAAAAGCAATGAAAGACTTCGGAATCGAGGCAAAAAATATTTACAGGGACAGACAAAGTGGCAAGGATTTCGAGCGACCAACGTACAAGAAAATGGTACGCAAGCTAAAAGAAGGCGATCTTGTTGTCGTGAAAAGCATCGATAGACTCGGACGGAACTACGAGGAAATCATCGAGCAGTGGCGAATCATCACAAAGGAGATTCGAGCGAGCATTCTAGTGTTGGATATGCCTTTACTCGATACAAGGACGAAGGATAGAGATTTGACAGGGGTATTCGTGGCGGATCTCGTGTTGCAGATTCTCAGTTACGTGGCACAGACGGAACGAGAAAATATCAGAAAGCGACAAGCAGAGGGCATTGCAATTGCCAAAGAAAAAGGAAAACACTTGGGACGACCGAAAAAGGAGATTCCAAAGAATTTTGCGACAATACATAAATTGCAAAGGAGCAATGAAATTACAATAGAGGAAGCAATTCTAAAATTAGGAGTTTCCAAGAGTACATATGTGAGATGGTCAAAATTTTATGAAAAGAAAAATTAAAAAAAATTGTAAATAACTTGTGTTTATTAGAAAAAAATGGTAAAATTGAGATAATAATTTTACATATCAAAAGGTATACCTTTTGACACTCTATATTAACAACGAGGTTGCACCCTTTTCGGGTGCTTTTTTGCGTGAAAAATACATTTTTTGCCCCTAACCAAAAGGTATACCTTTTGGAACTCGTATTATATTCGATTTTTCTGTAGAAACTCAATTTTTTCTCTTTTTTCCTTAGCTAATCATCTGAAAGGAGATTTCCGAAATGATATTATCAAATCCACAAAAATCCATTTACCAAATGGACAAATTCATTGGTGGCTCTGTATCCAACATTTGCGGTACGATGTCGATGGGGCAAGCTTTCACCAGTGAACAAATCAGTTCTGCCATCAACGAACTATTCAAAAGAAATGATACGTTACGCATTCGTATTGATGAAACAAAAATCGAACCAACACAACGCATCATTCCGCATGAACCACTGACTGCCCAAGTGTTAGAATTTCAAGGAGAAAGTGAACTTCGTGCATATGTAGATATGCATGGCAAAAAATCGATTCCACTAGATGGTAGTTTATGCGAGTTGCAAGTTTTTGACCTCGAAAATGAGCGAGGGGTGATAGTGAAGCTCCATCATATCATTGGCGATGCGTGGACATTATCACTCATATTGTCGCAACTCCTAGCCATTTTGAAAGGAGAGGAACTCGAAACACATTCGTACTTTGACTACATTGCGACAGAGCAAAAATACACGGAAAGCAAGCGATACCAAAAAGACAGAGATTTTTTTATTGAGCAATTCAAAAAGTGTGATGAAACAATTTATCTCAACAACAAGCAAGTCAGTTCCTACAAAAGTAATCGAATCACCATGACGATTGGTACTGCTGATACGAAAAAAATTGCGGATTATGCCACATCTGTAGAGTCGTCTAATTTTGCGTTGCTGATGACTTCGCTTGGCATTTACATGAGCAGAATCCATATGAATTGCGAGAAGTTTTATCTTGGAACACCTGTGTTGAATCGCTCCACACCGAAAGAAAAAAATACGATGGGTATGTTCATTAATTCTGTGCCGATGCTTATGGAACTGAGCAACGAAGCTACGTTCAAAGAGAATGTATTTGCTGTGATGGACAATGCATTTTCTTTGTTCCGCCATCAAAAATTCAATTATAGTGATATTTTATCGGCGATTCGTAAGGAATTTCAGTTCTCTGAAAAGTTGTATGATGTGGTATTTAGTTATCAAAATGCAAAAGTGAATCCATTTGATACAGCGTTCAAAACGGAGTGGTATCACTGTGGGGAGCAGGCGGAAACCTTGCAAATTCACGTGGACGATCGTGATAGCGATGGGATTTTGACAATACATTATGACTACCTTGTGGAGAAATTTTCAGAGGAAGAAATTCGCCATATTCACGAGGGGATTTTTTCTCTGCTTTTTGATGGCATTGCAAATGATACGAAAAAGCTGTATGAATTGGAGATTATGTCCGCAGAGGAAAAGCAGAAAGTGTTGCACGAATTCAATGATACACAGGCGGAGTATCCGAAAGAAAAATGTGTGCATGAGTTGTTTGCGGAGCAAGTGGCGAGGACACCAGAGGCGGTGGCTTTGGTTGCGGTAGATGAAACGTTGAGTTTTGCAGAGTTGGATAAAAAATCAAATCAAATTGCAAATGCATTGAAACAAACAGGGGTGCAACAAGGCGATATTGTAGGGATATTGTTTCCACGGAAAAGTTTGTTGATTGCTTCTATTTTGGGTGTCCTAAAAGTGGGTGGGGCATACATGATGCTTGAACCAACATATCCAAAAGATAGACTCGCTTTTTTGATTTCATCAGCGGATTGTCACTACGTAATTGCGAATGAAACTATGGAGTTTGTTTGTGATTCTGTGGATATGATTGCGATGGAATCAGAGATTGAAAAACATAGTCAGGAGTTTCAATGCGAGAAGCAAAATTCAAATAGGTTGTTTTGTGCCTTGCATACTTCGGGGTCTACAGGTTTGCCAAAAACAACGGGATTGTCACATAGAAATATCATTAATTTTTTGTATGGAACAGAGTATATGTTTCAAAATGTTACCACTTCAGTAGCAGTGACTTCGGTGGCGTTCGATACGTTCATCCAAGATACAATGTTAGCCATGCTAAAAGGCAAAACGTGTATTTTCTTTAGTGAAGATATGTGTACCAATCAGACTTTATTTGAGGAGTCAGTTGTAAAATATGATACTTCATTTTTGTTCTGCACACCGACAAAATTACTTTCTTATATTCATAATAGCGAAACAAAAAATTTCCTGAATCACATTTCGTCAATCGTCATAGGTGGTGAGATTTTCAGTCAAGAGTTATATCATCTATTGGAAAAATACTACTTTCAAAATGAAAAACAGCAGTTGTATACTGGATATGGTCCAGCTGAAACTACAATCGGTGTTACGTATCATAGAGTAGTCAATCAGCAAATTACGATGGGATTGCCGATTGCAAATACAGAAATTTATATCGTAGATATTTTCAATCAAATTGTACCAGTTGGTGTCATAGGAGAAATCTATATTGCAGGGGACAGTGTTGGAGTTGGCTATCTCAATTTACCAGAATTGACTGCTGAACGATTTCTTGACAATCCATTTGGCAAAGGAAAAATGTACAGGACGGGCGACTTGGGATATTGGCAAGCAGATGGTACGGCTGTATTTTGTGGACGAGGTGACAATCAAGTCAAAATCCGTGGTCTACGCATTGAATTGGGAGAAATCGAAGCCGCCATTTCCAATTGCCAAGGGATTAAACAAGTCAGTGTGGTAGAGAAAAAAGATGAAAATAAACGTCAATATATTTGTGCGTATTTCATCGGTGAAGCTGATGAGATCAAGGCAATTCGTGAGGTGATTGCAAAGAAATTACCACACTACATGATTCCGCATTTCTTCATTCATTTGGACGAATTTCCATTGACTCCAAGTGGCAAAATCAACAGAAATCTCTTGCCGATGCCTGATTTTTCAGTGGTGCAAACCGAAGTCGAATATGCACCACCAACGACTCCAGAGGAAAAATGTTTATGTGATTTATTTGCTGATGTTCTCAACGTTGCTAAAGTTGGGATTGATGACAACTTCTTTGATTTGGGTGGCGATAGTTTGAAAGCTATTGAATTGGTGGCAAAGGCTCATCATGAAAATTTAGAGTTGAAGTTGCAGGCGATTTTCGATGCACCGACAGTGCGAGAATTGTGTGGTCAAATAGTGGAGGAATTGCCAAATTATACTGAAGAAATGTTCATGAAATCTCATGGAGTAATCGCCAAGGAATTGGAAAAAGCATCTAAACCACCAGAAAAAATCAATCTAGGAAATGCTATGTTTACAGGAGTTACAGGGTTTCTAGGGGTACATCTATTGGCTGAATTTTTAGACAATCATGAGGGCAAAGCGTTTTGTTTGGTACGAGGAGCAACAGAGGAAATTTGTGCAAATCGTTTGCGTGAGTGCTTGCAATTTTACTTTGACAATCGCTATGATGGGCAATTTGGAAAACGAATTTTCGTAGTGAAAAGTGACTTACTCGAGGAGAAATTAGGACTTGCAGATGAGGTGAGTTTGGCTCGTGAAGTCGATACGATTTTCCATAGTGCAGCGACAGTAAAGCATTATGGTACATACGATTATTTCCATGCAACGAACGTAGCGAGTACACAAAAAATCATTGACTTTGCCAGACGTTCTAAGGCACGACTGATGCATATATCTACGCTGAGTGTATCGGGATTGTTTTTGGACAATGGACAAATACAAGAGAAAACCATCTTCAAGGAAAATCAATTGTACATTGGGCAAAACTTAGAAAATGTGTATCTGCGAAGTAAATTTGAGGCAGAGAAGTTGGTGCTTGAAGCTGTGGCTGATGGATTGGAAGCGAATATTTTCCGTATGGGGAATTTGACGAATCGACTTTCTGATTTGAAATTCCAACCGAATTTTGAGAGCAATTCCTTTCTCAATCGTGTGAAAGCATTGCTGAATTTGGGCATGATACCTGATTATTTGCTTGATGTCAATGTGGAGTTTTCACCGATTGATTCTACTGCAAAGGCAGTCATGACCATTGCAGGACATCATAATAATGAGCGGACGATATTCCATATCAATAACGGAAATCGATTTGCGTTTAGAGAGTTGATTGCGTCAGTGAAAAAATCAGATATTGCTGTAGCAGTGGTATCTCAACAAGAATTTATAGAAAAAATGAACGACACGATGAACGATGAGCGGACACGCTACATCTATGAAACGTTGGTTCACGAATGCGATGCACAAGGTAAATTGATGTATGACACACCGATCGTTGCCTCGAATGAAAGTACGATAAACTACTTACATGAACTGGGCTTTGATTGGGAAAAAGTCACAGATCTTTACATAGAAAACTATATCAATTATTTTAGAAAACTAGAGTATATGGAGGTTTGAAAAAATGAAAAATTACCCACTAGAAACTGTTGCACCACTGAGTAATATCAAAGAAATTTTGTTGAATGGAAAGAAAAATTGTCCTGAACACATCGCATTTCGCTATGCAAAAAAAGATGATGTGGTAGAAATTTCATATCAAAAATTCTTGCAAGATGTCGCTGCGTTATCTTCCGAACTCGTTTCAAAAAATTTGTTCAATGAAAAAATTGCTTTGATTGGTGAAAATTCGTATCATTGGATTGTGACTTATTTCGCTGTCGTTTGCAGTGGCAATGTGATTGTGCCTTTGGACAAGGAACTTTCTCTTGATGAGATTCGCCACATTGTCGAACATAGTGAGGCGGTGGCTCTGTTTTATGCAAGAGACTATGATGATGTCAAAGACGATTTGTCGAGCAATTCAGCTGTGAAGCATATGTGGAGTTTGCAAGGTGAAGTGCAAGGGATTTTTGAAAAAGGAACTTCTGTTGATGTGACTGCGTTTGAAAAATTGCCTGTTGATGAGCAAAAAATGTGTGCAATTATTTATACTTCGGGGACGACTGGTGATCCGAAAGGTGTTATGCTTTCTCAACATGGCTTGGCTTTGGATGCGTATGCAAGCTTGCAAAATGTACGTTTCAAAAACGATTCTTTACTGATTTTGCCACTACATCATACATTTGCTTTGACGGCAGCTGTACTGATTCCATTGCATAACCAAGGCACTGTGGCAATCAATTTGAGCTTGCGAACGTTGGCTGATGACATTGCAAAATACAAACCGCAACATCTGTTTTTAGTGCCTATGATTGTGGAAACACTCTATAAAAAATTGATTGATACAGCAACAAAAATGGGAAAAATGGATCAGTTGCCTGCACTTTCTAAAATGGCATTTGGCGGAAATTTGGAAATCATTGTGTCGGGTGGTGCTCCAATCAATCAGCAATATATTGATGGATTCAAAGCTTGTGGAATTTACGTTTTGAATGGGTATGGCATTACGGAGTGTTCTCCTGTGGTGTCTGTGAATCGAAACGATGTGCAAAAAGATGGCAGTATCGGACTTATTTTGCCAACTTGCGAAGTGAAAATTATTGATGAGGAAATTTGTGTCAAAGGCGATATCGTTATGCTTGGGTATTATAAAAATGATGAGGCAACTAAGGAGTCAATGAGTGATGGGTATTT
>JAWXUZ010000155.1:0-4043 GCA_044425835.1 Bacillota bacterium
CGGTCATTCGTATGCTACACGATTTGACGGGCATCAATCCGCAAGATGTACCGCTCGGTGATCCCGATACGATGTCGCTCTTTCTCTCTCCAAAAGCACTCGGTGTGACAGAGCAAGACATTCAGTGCCAAACGGGGACACTCGGTGTACCTGAATTTGGGACGAAATTCGTTCGTGGTATGCTTGAAGAAACGAAACCGACTTCTTTTTCTGATTTACTGCGTATTTCTGGGCTGTCGCATGGGACGGATGTATGGATTGGCAATGCACAAATGTTCATCGAACAAGGAATTATCGGACTCAAAGACACGATTTCCACTCGTGATGGCATTATGATTTATTTGATAAATAAAGGAATGGACAAGAAACAATCCTTTAAAATCATGGAAAATGTCCGAAAAGGAAAGGGACTTACCCCTGAGGAAGAAGAAATTATGAAAGCACACGATGTGCCAGATTGGTATATCAAATCGTGTAAAACAATCAAATATATGTTCCCAAAAGCCCATGCGGCAGCGTATGTCATGATGGCATTTCGCATTGCATACTTCAAGGTGAATTATCCGATTGAGTACTACGCCGCTTATTTTACGGTGCGTGCTTCTGATGATTTTGATTATGAATCGATGTGCCATGGGTCAGAACGTGCAAAGGCAACCATTAAGGAATTGCAAGAAAAAGGCAATGACATGACGGCGAAAGAAAAGAGTAAGGTGACGGTGCTTGAATTGGTCAGGGAATTTTATGCCCGAGGATTTTCTTTTTCACCGATACATATATACGAATCGGAAGGGGACAAATTTTTGGTCAGAGAGAAAGTGTTGTTGCCACCACTCAATTCCTTGCAAGGGATGGGAGTCAATGCCGTGCAAAGCTTGTTGGAAGCGAGGCAAGATGGCGAATTTAAAACGATAGATGAGTTGAAAGAACGGACGACACTGGGAAAAGTCAATATTGGATTATTGAAAGACAATGGAGTGCTAGAAGGCATTCCAGAAACGAACCAGATGACATTGTTTTAGGGAGTGTTGTCACGAGTGAAATTGCCGAGTTTTTCTAGTAATTTTTCATCAATCAAGGCAAATTTTTGAAGTCATACTTGAATAGTATAAACAAAAAAATTTAACGATGAGTGATGGAAAAGTAATGAAAAAGGCGGTAATTAGAACTTGTGACATCATTTTGCGTGGGGCAGAGCAACTCGGTTGGACGATCGACCAATTGTTAGCAGAAACATTAGAAGCAATGAAGTCGTTTGCTTGATTTTTTGAAAATTATTTGAATTGATTTTGCAATAAATGGACGAATGAAATTCTCCTTTGTGGTCATACTAATTTTGTAACTCAATTCAAAGGAGGTGATATCATGGAAAAATGCAATGAAGCAATCAAATGCACAGTTGACAATTGTAAACATCATTCTGCAATGAAAAATTACTGCACATTGAATGCGATTCAAGTGGGTACGCACGAAGCCAACCCAACGATGGATCAATGTACAGATTGTCAATCTTATATGATGAAATAATTAAGTTTTATGTAAACCCCTGTAAATCCCTATAAAATTAGGCTTTACAGGGGTTTATACTATTTTTATGCTAACTAGAAATTTAATATTTTCACCGCATTGATTTTTGAGTCGGGGGACAGATGTACATACACATTTGACAAACAGCCAAAGGTTTTGGGCAAGCATGAAAGGATCTAACCCAAAACCCAATTTATAAAAATTCATTATAGTGAAGCGATTTATTTCAATCTGAATTCGTCAATCATATCTTTTAGATGCACTGCATGTGCCGAAAGTTGTTCACTCGTTGAAGCACTTTCTTCTGAGGTAGCAGCAGTATTTGCGATGACGTGTGTAATGCCTTCCATGTTTTCTGCCACTTTGTCCATTTCTGTGGATTGTTCGTGCATGGCTTTTGTGATGTCTTGGATGGCAACGATCGATTCATTGACTTCTTCAACGACAGTTCGCATACTTTCAGCGGTTGTCGTTGCGATTTCTGTACCATTTTCGACTGCACGCATGGTGAGATCGACAACACCAGCCGTTTCTTTTACATGGTGAGAAGAACGAATCGAAAGGTTTCTGACTTCATCTGCAACGACAGCAAACCCACGACCAGCAGAACCAGCTCTTGCGGCTTCGACTGCGGCGTTGAGTGCCAAGATATTTGTTTGGAAGGCGATGTCTTCAATTCCCTGAATGATATCTACAATTTTTTCGGCTGACATTGTAATGTCTTCCATTGCAAGTACCAAGTCATCGATTTTTTTACTACCGGCATGGACATTATCACCAGTTCTAATGGAAATGTCTTTGACTTGTTCTGCTTTTTGAGTCGATAGGGCAACTGTTTCTGAAATTCTTGCGAAAGCAGAAGAGATTTCAACAGCAGATTCTTCTTGTTTGACTGTACCCTCAGCAAGCATTGATGAGGAAGTGGCCACTTGGGCAGCAGCCCCTGTGAGTTGTGAAGAAGAAGTGTTGATTTCAGAGAGTGTCTTGTTCAATTTGGTGATGATTGTAGTCAAGGAGTTTAAAATAGGTAGAAAGTCACCTTGGTATGCTTCGGGGTACTGTGAAGACACAGTGAAATCGCCATCTGCCATTGAACCCAAAACGGTTTCTACATCTTTGGTTACTTTTGCGAAAGAGTCGGCAATATCTCTTGTGCTGTCTGCCAAAAGTCCGGCTTCGTCATTTGTATGAATTTCCGGCACAGGGGAGTAAATATCACCCTCTGAAAGTTGTGTAATTCGGTGTACACATTCTGTCATTGGCACGACGAAACTTCTGATAGAACGGACATTGCGATAAATCGACATAATCGTCAAAAGGACACTCACGATAATAGAGAGCAGCACAATGCTTCCAAAAGCACTTAAAAACTCAAAAGATTCAGTTGTAGTAATCAAAATCCAACCGTCTGTATCGGCAACAGGTGCATACCCTGCAACTTTGACTGTGCCATCGGCGAAGAAATTACCGAATCCAACTTCGGCAGAAGGATTGCCATAATTTGCTTTCGCATTGGATTCCAATAAGAGGTGCGTTGCGGATTTGTCTCGATGTTTTGAAGCACCTACTGCCATACCAGTTTCCATATCGTAGTCAACAATGACTTCATCTTTTGTATTGATGATATATGTATGACCTGTTTCGCCGACTGAAGTTGCTTCAATCAAGCCGTTGATATAATAGTAGTCCGACATAATATAATACGCACCGATGAGTTCACCGTCATAATATGCAGGAGCAGTGAACATATAATATACTTCACCATCTTTTGCGATTGGAGAAGTGACATAACTTTCACCTACCAATGCATTTTTGAAAAAAGCTTCGTTGCTAAAGTTGGCTCCTGTCATGTAACAATTGCCGTCCATATCCACATAGGAAGTCAAAGCCCAAAATTCTTCGGTTTTTCGTTGTAGCACTTCAAGGACTTCTTCTCTATTTTTTTCAGGGTCAGCAAAAGCAGGATTTTCACTAATTCCGTGCATACAATGCGTATGGAGGTACACTTGGTTAGAAAGTGAATAGGAAGCATTGACCGCCATTTGTGTCATTGTGAGTTTGAGTGTGTCTTGTGTCAATTTTGAGATGGCAAAAAAGAGCATGCATAACATACATAACGTCAATGTAGACATATATAGTGTGTTTTTAAGAACTAATTTTCTCTGGATCGATACAAATCTCCTCTTTTTTTTGTGGCTTGTTGTGTAGTTTTTTGTACTACGATTTTGATTGTCCGTCGTTTTCATAGAAATCTCCTCATCCATAATAAAGCAAGGGTGGTGTGAAATAAAAAATTACAAAATCATAAGAAAAGCAAATAAATCCTATGTGTTTTCTTGAAATTTCATATAAAACACATCGTAATTTTTAAAATATCAATACATATATTCAAATAATTATACCACATCTAAAGATTATTTGTCTATAACTTTTTGTTCTTTTTTGTAAAAATTTTTAATTGTGATTTTGTTTCTGAAAAAAATCTTATGGAAAAAGTAATTTACAAATAATTTGTT
>JAWXUZ010000039.1:0-21695 GCA_044425835.1 Bacillota bacterium
GCACAGATCACATAGAAGACTATTACAACCAAATCAAGGAAGATGAGTGAGAACCGCCACACAACGAACGGCATTCGAGATGAGAAAGAATCATCTCGGATTTTTTTGCAAATCTTTTGTTATGCAAAAGCACCAATTCATATTGTGAAAAAATGCAGAACTCGACTCGATATCAGTGAAATTCCCTTTCAACATAAAATTTGATATACGATATGCACAAAAGAATATGTCTAAAAATGCCAAAAATGAAAAATTTTACATTTCTTTGTTGACATATGTATTTTTTTGAAATAAAATACCAGTATACCAGTACACAATACAAGCGAGTTTGGAAGGAGAAAGCGTATGGAAATTACAACAGTAGGTGCATTATTCGGATTGAGTATCGCAATATTACTCATCATCAAAAAAGTTCCCCCCGCATACAGTATGATTTTCGGTGCCTTAATCGGTGGTGTCGTCGGTGGAGCGGGATTGCAAGGCAGTGTCAATTATATGATAGGCGGTGCCCAAGACATTATGACAGCAGTCGTGCGAATCGTTGCTTCGGGTGTTTTGGCTGGCACGCTCATACAATCTGGGGCGGCTACGAAAATTGCTGACCAAATTATCAAAGTATTGGGCGAAAAAAGAGCCATTTTTGCCCTCGCACTCTCGACAATGATTTTGACGGGTGTCGGTGTGTTCGGAGATGTTGCCGTCATTACCGTTGCACCGATTGCCATTTCTATGGGAAAGAAGTTGGGGTATTCCAAATTCGTTTTGCTCGTGGCAATGGTCGGTGGCGAAAAAGCGGGTATGGTGATTTCGCCCAATCCCAACACGATTGCTGCCGCTGAAAATTTCAATGTCAGCTTATCTTCTTTGATGGGGGCAGGATTGATTCCAGGGATTTTTGGTTTGATTATGACCGTTTTCATGTGCAAAGGGCTGATGAAAAAATATCCCGGTGTCATTGAGGAAGCGGGAGAAGTGACAGAACAAGTAGACTTGCCGTCATTTTTAGCTGCTGCTATCGGGCCAATCGTCGTAATTATTTTGCTGATGTTACGACCGCTTGCAGGAATTACGATTGACCCACTTGTGGCCTTGCCGCTCGGTGGATTTGTAGGGATTATTGCAATGAATCGCAGAGACAAAACGATTGATTACTTGTCTTTTGGGCTACAGAAAATGATGCCTGTTGGGATTTTATTAATCGGTACAGGTACGATTTCTGGTATCATCAAAGCATCACAACTGCAAGCGGACATGACAACGTTAGTGGAACTTTTGAATTTGCCTGAATTTTTACTCGCACCAATTTCGGGGGCATTGATGGGAGCAGCCACTGCATCTTCCTCCGCTGGAGCAACGATTGCTGCTTCGACTTTTGCACCGATCATTACGACAGTCGTATCGCCACTTGCAGGGGCGGCGATGTTGCATGCAGGTACGATTGTACTTGATACATTGCCACACGGTTCGTTTTTCCATGCATCAGCTGGGGCGGTCGATATGAGTGTGGCTGACAGAATTAAGTTGTTGCCGATTGATTTTGTGATTGGTATGACGATTACAATTGCAAGTACTATTATTTACGGGGTTATTTTGTAAAATATGTAACTATTTAGAGTATAGCCATTGTATAAATTATTTTTCTTTAAAATTGTTCAACATGCACTGATTTTTGCAATTTCCGAACGCTAATTGTTGCAAAATGAAAGTTTTTGTCCACTTTTTTCAAAGGTGTTTGGTGGCAGGTGTGGACAGCGTCCACGGTCTTAAAAAATAAGGTTCTGAACAGTTACAAAAATGTTTCAGTGAAAGATTCATAGCATACATAAAAATTACACAACATAAAAAGGAGAGATTGATTATGAAAGCAGGATTTATCGGATTAGGAATTATGGGAAAACCAATGGCGAAATTATTAGTAAAAGCAGGTGTTACGCTTTACGTGAGTGACTTGAACAAAGACGCAGTTGCAGACCTCAAAAACGCAGGGGCAACGGAAGCAACTTACGAAGAAATCGGTCAAAATTGCGATATCATCTTTACGATTTTACCAAATGGTAGTATTGTGCAAAGCGTATTGTTCGGTGAAAATGGACTGGCAAATTCCCTCAATAAAGGTGCAATCATTTGCGATATGAGTTCAGTGACACCAACAGAATCGAAAACTTGCTACGACAAATTAAAAGAAAAAGGTGTAGGCTTCATTGATTCCCCAGTCAGTGGTGGCGAACCAAAAGCAATCGATGGCACGTTGGCATTTATGGCTGGCGGAGACGAAGCGGACTTCAACCGTCTCAAACCATACTTTGATATTATGGGTGCGTCGCACTTACTCATTGGTGGCAGTGGCAGTGGTTCTGTGACAAAACTCACAAACCAAGTCATCGTCAATGCCTCGATTGCCGTTGTATCAGAAGCATTTACTTTGGCAGTGAAAGCGGGGGCAGATCCAGAAAAAGTATTCCAAGCAATCAGAGGTGGTTTGGCAGGCAGTACGATACTCGATGCAAAAATTCCGATGATTATCGATAGAAATTTCAAACCGGGTGGCAAAATTTCCATCAACCACAAGGATATCAAAAACGTAATGGCGACGGCACATGAAATTGACGTGCCAATGCCAATCACAAGCCAACTGTTTGAGATTATGCAAAACCTGAAAATCAATGGGCATATGGACGACGACCACGCAGGCATTGCACAGTATTTTGAAAAATTGGCTGGTGTGGAAATCAAAAAAGTGAAGTATTGATTGCCGATGAAATATAACTAAAAAATATAAGACTTTGCAAATATTAAGATTAGCAAAAATAAAGTTTTGAGCCGGCTTTTTCAAAAGCTGGTGGGGTTTGGGGCAAAGCCCCAAGGTCTTTTCTTTAAAAAAGCTAATATTTAACTGGGGAGCAAAAAGGCGGAAACTAATACTAAAAAACTATAGAAGCGAAAGGATGATCGTATGAAATATGGTGTAGGCACCTCGATTGAAAATTATGGAATCCTAGAAGAATTGGGTTTTGATTATATTGAACTTGCGGGCAATCAAATTGCAAAAATGACAGACCAAGAATTTGCAAAAGTCAAAGAAACCATCGCAAATGGTCCAGTGAAATGTTGTGGCTTCAACGCTGCATTGCCTCCTGAAATTGTGTTTTGCGGTGCGAATTTCGACTTGGAAAAAGCAAAAGTATACGCAGAAGGACTTTGCAAAAGAGGAAATGCACTCGGCATTTCTGCCATCGGCATTGGTTCGCCAAAATCGAGATTGTATCAAGAGGGCGACTCTTTGGACACGGCATGGCAACAAGTCAAAGATTTCTTAGGTATGTTTACAGACGTTGCCAAACCATATGGCATTACAATCATGTACGAATCTTTGAATCATACAGAAAGTCAGTTTGGCTTGAAAATCCGTGAGGGTGCAGACCTCGTTGCGAAAATGGGCAAAGAAAATTTGAAAATCGTATTCGATATTTACCACATGGCAATCGAAAAAGAAAACATTACAGAATTGAAATATGCCATGCCATACGTCAACCACATTCATATCGCAGAACGAGTGGGGGAAGAACGACGTTACCCGAGTGAAAATTTGAGATCCTACTATAAAGAACTACTCGAAGAAGTGGTGGCGTATGGATACGACAAAGCAATTTGCACCGAAGCCTTTGACGGCGATGTATACGAGGGAGCAAAACGCTCACTCGAATTGTTGAAATCTATGATTGCAGAAATAAAGGGGGAGTGAGTTATGAGTACTCGTTTGATGATTGGTTGTGTTGCAGATGATTTTACAGGAGCAAGCGATGCGGCATCGTTTTTGATTAGCCAAGGCTTGAAAACTGTATTGTATAATGGTGTGCCAACAGGCGATATTTCAGAGTGCAATGCCATTGTCATTGCACTAAAAAGTAGAACGGAACCGACAGAAAAAGCAATTTCTGATTCTATGCAAGCGTTTCGTTGGTTGGAAGAAATGGGTTGTGAACACCTGTATTTTAAATATTGCTCGACGTTTGATTCTACAAAAGAAGGCAATATTGGCCCTGTGCTTGACGCTGTCCTTGAGGGTTTCCAAGCAAACTATACGATTCTTTCTCCAGCATTGCCTGTCAATGGTAGAACGGTAAAAAATGGGATTTTGTATGTTGACGGTGTGCCTTTGGGCGAAACACACATGAAAAATCACCCACTGACACCGATGTGGGAATCTGAAATTGCAAAACTGATGGAGCCACAAGGGAAGTATGAAACGCTCAATTTGAACTACGAAATATTAGAAAAACCCGTTGCTGAAATTCAAAAAATAGTAGAGGAATTTGGCAAAGACAAAGACCATTTCTACATTGTACCTGACTATGTAAATGATGAAAATGGTACAAAAGTAGCTGAGATTTTCGGGGATTGCAAAGTCTTAAGCGGTGGCTCTGGCATACTTGCTCCCCTTGCTAAAAAATATAGCGAGGCACTTGGCAAAGCAGATACAACGTTCATGGAGACGGCAACGACAGGCAAAGGCTTGGTGCTAGCAGGTAGTTGCTCCAAAGCGACACTCGGACAAATTGCTGATTTCAAAGAAAGAAAATACAAATCATACCGCATCAATCCAATGGATTTGATGGAGGGCAAAGAAACCTTTGAAAATATTTGGGAATTCATCGAAAAAAATCAAGCCGAACCAGTGTTGATTTATAGCTCAGATACAGCGGAAAATGTGACGAAAATACAAGAAATCGGAAAAGAAAAGGTAGCTGAACTCTTAGAGAGTACAACTGCGAAATTGGCGAAAAAAGCAGTCGAAAACGGCTATACAAGAATCATTGTCGCTGGTGGTGAAACGTCAAGTGCTGTGGCAAAAATGCTCGGCTATCATAGTTTTGAGATTGGACAAAGTGTCGCTCCAGGTGTGCCTGTGATGGCTCCGCTTTCTGATAAAAATATGAGAATTGTCTTGAAATCTGGGAATTTTGGGCAAGTCGATTTCTTCGATCGTGCCGTCAAAATGACGATGGAGGGCTAATCTATGGAAGAAAAATTACAACAAGCAGTCTGGATTGCCCATTCTTTATTTGAGAGAGGCAAAGCCACAGGTTCTTCTGCGAATATGAGTTTTCGTCATGGAAATGAGATTTACATTTCGGGGAGTGGTACTTCTTTTGGCACATTGAAAGAGAGTGATTTTTCAGTACTTTCACTCTCTGGAGAGTATATTTCAGGGCCAAAACCAAGCAAGGAGTTGCCACTGCACCAGATGATGTATGAAAAAGATGATCAGATCCAAGCAGTGATTCACACGCATAGTTTTTATTCGACATTGTGGTCGTGTATGCAACATGAAAATGTAACGGATTGCATTCCGGAATATACGCCGTACTTGAAAATGAAGCTGGGTACGGTAGGGCTTGTGCCATATGGGAAACCGGGGAGTCAGGAATTGTTTGCTGATTTCAAAAAATGCATTGGTGGGAGTGATGGGTTTTTGCTTGCAAACCATGGGCCTGTTGTCGGTGGTAGTGATTTGATGAACGCATTTTATTCTTTGGAAGAATTGGAAGAAAGTGCAAGGATTGCGTGGGAAATTCAAAATGCTAGAGCGGATGTAAAGTGGAATCAGATATAGGTTTTGTTTTTAATTGAAGGAATATAACAATTGCGAAAAGGGATTTATCCCAAAATTTGTGTAACCTCTTAAATGGTATAAAATAAAAGTGACCATTTAGGAGGTTCTTTTATGCCAAAATACAGATTTTTGTTATCAAAAGAAGAACACGACGAGACCGGACGGATTCACTCCCAACTCGCTATATTTTTTGAAGACCGTATTTCTGAATAATCGCATGTGAACATTACAGATTCTAATGAATTATTGGAAGCTGTTCTTAGAAACCTGTGTACAAAATTCGGGTTTATAGTAAAATAAGGTGGTTTGGATTTACCCAAGCCACCTTGACACTTATTCCGCTTCTATATTATTGAATATGAATTTGTCTTCACGAAATCCTTTAGGCAACCGCCAACATTTTTTAGTCAATTTAACGGAGTGTGTACGGGATTCCACAAGCCTCTAATTCAGCTAAGAAGGCTTCGAAATAGACATCTGATTTTAAATTACTCGTGATCCGTATGACACATTCATCCTCGATGCATAAAGCACCAAACAACATTCCAGCTGCACCTGAAACTTTACTATACGATACCAGGTCAGCGATATATTCCGCACAATCGCCTAGGACAAGTTCACCTAAATAGCTGACAATAGGAACACTTGCAAGCCCGCTATTTTGCGTATAAATATCTTGTTTTTCTGCAATTGTAGCTGTGCGGTTTGCATCAATTAATTTGTCTCTCATTGCCAAATATCTAGGCATTTGATGTTCTTCTGTCATTTGGGCATAAAGCATACCTTTTAGGAGTGACATTTGTTGCTCTAGCGGATATTTCTTCATTTTGTTTGAGTATACGTATTTGACGCTTTGGTTACAATTTCTAAGCGTACGTTCGCAAGATAACATTTTCCGTAAATCAAATGGACAAGAAATCACAATGGGTTGCGTAATATCTGGGTGTTTTCTTGCAATGGCTCGACTCAATATTAAAGCGAACAATCCAGATATACTACCTTCTGTGTGTTTGCTCATGCGAACGATATGTTCTTTCGGTACACGCAATGCATGTAGTTTTATTTGTGTTGTGTCGATTTCGTCTTCTGCAAAAGAAAAAGGGGTATCCATCTTAAAGTGTTGATAGTCTAAAGACTTTAAATTCTCGTAAGGGTCAAAATATTCAGAAGGGTCTGCTTCTTCGTGAATATTCATAACACCAGGACAAGCAAGAGATCTGCCACTTTTTTTACTTAAATACGTATGGAGTAAGGTTTGTACAAAAATACCTCCACCCATACCATCTGTCAGACCATGGAAAAACAAGAAATATAGCGTAGCACCGTCATATGCAACCGTGATCATATACTCGTTTGCTTTCGGATTATCTAAAGGTAAAAAATCGTTGTGGCAAGAAACGAGAAATGGTGCATTGTTGGTACGCATCACATAACGATCCTTTGAGTCAGAAACCTCTAATTTTGTGGCAAAATAAGGAAACCGTTGCATAGTCAATGTTGCACTTTCTTGCAGTATTGCTCCGTCGATGTTCTCGGTCAATGTTGCCTTGAAGTAGAAGGCAGGTAAGGTATCAGTTTTAGTATAAAAAAAGTTCGCTGCTGTTGTGATTTCATATGTATGAGACATGGTCAAACCCTCCTAAGATAATTATTTTGAAAGGAAATCAAATACGGCCCGCATTGCACCATTTTGATTGTTATCGTATTCTGTAATGTGCAAGGCATGTTCCTTTACATTTTTGTCTGCATTTTTCATCGCAAATGAATGCGTGACCAATTCAAACATAGGGATATCATTGTCGCTATCACCAAATGCAAGCACTTCGTCTTTGGTGGCCTTTATGGATTCCATTACCTTTTGTAGCCCGAGACGTTTTCCGCAATCGTGTGGCAACACGGAAATCCAGCCATAGCCTGCATGCGTCAGTTTATACTGACTGGAGACGTTTTTCAAGGTTGTTTTGCATTTTTCATCGGCAAATGCAGAAAAGTCCATTCCTTGGTCAGGAGGGAAGCACAGAAAGCTTGCATTGTAAATCTCATCTCCGCACTGGTAATATTCCTCTATATCGAGTACATTAGGAATCAACCAGCTTTTTTCGTGTTGATGAAACCGCTCCAAACTGATGGGATCTGTGTAGTCTCCTTGGTGTCCTGAAAAACAAATGGCAAGTTCTGGATCGTTTGGTAGAAAATCCAACAAATGCAATATGTCTGCTTTCTCATAACGGTGTAAAATTTCGTATATATCATTACCAAAGATACAATTTCCATTTCCGCAAGCACCAATTAGATGTGCAAATGCATCGCCGAATAGTTTTTTTACAGAACCATACGGTTGCGTTGTCACCACCGCTATTTGAATGCCCATCTTCATTAATTTGTTTTGTTGTTCAAGAAAATCAGAGGGGAGTCGTCCTTGATTGTCTAATAATGTTTTATCTAAATCGAATGCCACTAATTTTATCATAGTATCCTCCTGACTATTATGTATGGAATGTGATGGCGACCAATTATGCAGTGGAGCAAAAAAAGGAAATTTTGCAGTCGCTTTTTTCTTTTGTTTTGCTTGCATATCATAATTTTAGATACGCACTATTATTTTTATTATACTATATCTAAGATAAAGTGTCAAACCTAGTTTTAGAAGATATCGCTTTAATAAAATGGCAATATTGAATTGGGGAGCAATATTTCTTTGGAACGGTGATATTGTTCTATACATTTTTTGTATTTTGTAGTATACTAGTACTACAATACTATCAACAAATTTGAAGGGGGCCACTATGGACGACGCAAAAAAACAAACTGAAAAAGCAAAAGAACTCGCAAAACAACTACTATACAAACCAAAACATATCGCAAGCAAATCACCTGAATCCATCGAAAAAAGCCATGCATTTTGCGTTGGTTATAAAGATTTCATTTCTGAAAATAAAACGGAACGTGAAATCGTCAAAACAATCATTTCTATGGCAAAAGAAAAAGGCTATAAAGAATATGAAGACGGCACGGACTATGAACCAGGCGAAAAAATTTATATCAACAACCGCAACCGTGCAATCATGCTCGCAACCATCGGCACAGAGCCACTCGACAAAGGCATGCGAATCATCGCCAGCCACATCGATTCGCCACGTCTTGACTTCAAACCGAGTCCACTTTATGAAAAAAATGAAATTGCTTACTGCAAAACGCATTATTACGGTGGCATCAAACGCTACCAATGGGCAGTGACACCGCTTGCCATTCATGGAATTATCTACAAAGAAGATGGCACGTTTTGTGAAATCAATATCGGTGAAAACGAAAACGATCCTGTATTTGTCATCACGGATTTATTGCCACACCTTGCAAAAGACCAAGGTACAAAAAAAATGGGCGACATTCTCGCTGGCGAAGATATGAACATCGTTGTTTCGTCGATTCCTTTTCCTGGTGAGGACGTAAAAGAAGCTGTAAAACTTGCAACTCTAGTATTTTTGAATGAACAGTACGGCATTACAGAAAAAGATTTCCACCGTGCAGAAATTGAAGTCGTACCCGCAGGCAAAGCCCGTGACATTGGGTTCGACCGCAGTTTGATTGGTGGGTATGGGCAAGATGATAGATCTTGTGCGTACACCTCTTTGATTGCGGAACTTGAGATAGAAAATCCGAAGAAAACCACTTTGGCGGTATTTGCTGACAAAGAAGAAATCGGCTCAACAGGGGCAACGGGTATGCAAAGCAATCATCTGAAAAATTTCATTTCCAATTTGTCGTATATGCAAGGTGTCAACAAAAATGTAGTTTGTCATCATTCTACTTGTCTATCGGCGGATGTGGGTGTCGCTTTTGACCCTGCTTTTGCTAGCGTGAGCGAACCGAACAATTCTGCTTACATCAACAAAGGTGTCATCCTCGAAAAATATACAGGTTCTCGTGGAAAAGTGGCAACAAACGATTGTGGTGCGGAATTTATGGCAGAACTCATTGGTATGCTTGATGGAAATGACATTCCGTGGCAAGCAGGTGAGTTGGGCAAGGTCGACCAAGGCGGCGGCGGTACGGTGGCAAGATACATTGCCGAACTTGATATCACGACTGTCGATATGGGTGTGCCAATCCTTGCGATGCATTCCCCGTTTGAGATTTCCTCAAAATTAGATGTCTATGCGACGTACCTCGCATTTTCAACTTTTTTGAAATACTAAAGGAGGTTTGACATGGATTTCAATCAATTGGCTTTGGATTTACATCAAAAACACAAAGGGAAACTCGCTGTGCAGTCGAAAGTGCCAGTGGAAACCCGTGACGATCTCAGCACGGCATATACGCCGGGGGTGGCCGCCCCTTGCCTTGCAATTGCAAAAAATCCAGAGGAAGCGTATACGTATACTGCAAAAGGCAATCTAGTCGCAGTCGTTTCTGATGGGACGGCGGTGCTTGGTCTTGGCGATATCGGTGGACAAGCGAGCATGCCTGTTATGGAGGGGAAATGTGTGTTGTTTAAGGCATTTGGCGACATTGATGCCTTTCCTATTTGCTTGGATACGAAAGACAAAGAAGAAATCATTCGTACGGTCAAGGCGATCGCTCCGTCATTTGGTGGCATCAATTTGGAAGACATTGCGTCACCAAATTGCTTTGAAATTGAGAAACGTCTGGAAGAAGAACTCGAAATTCCAGTATTTCATGATGACCAACACGGCACAGCTATCGTCGTTTTGGCGGCTCTTATGAATGCATTAAAAGTCGTTCATAAAAAAATTGAGGATATACATGTGGTACTCAATGGTCCAGGTTCAGCCGGGACGGCCATCATCAAAATGTTGCAATTTGCAGGAGTCAAAAAAATCATTGCTTGTGATGAGCATGGCATTTTATACAAAACGAGAGCAGAAGGTCTCACAACACATAAAAAAGAACTCTGCGAGACGACAAATTTAGACGATTTGCGAGGGGGACTTTCCGAAGCACTCAAAGGAGCAGATGTCTTTATTGGCGTATCGGCTCCGAAGATGCTGAAAAAGGAAATGATCGAGACGATGGCAAAAGAACCCATCGTTTTTGCGATGGCAAATCCCATACCTGAAATTATGTATGATGAGGCAATTTCTGCTGGTGTTGCGGTAATGGGGACTGGTAGAAGTGATTTTCCAAACCAAATCAACAACGTACTTGCGTTCCCTGGGGTATTCAAAGGGGCGTTGCGTGTGCGTTCTCGTGACATTACATACGACATGAAAGTCGCTGCCGCAAGGGCCATTGCAGCACTTGTGGGGGAGGACTTATCTGCTGAATATATCATTCCATCTGCACTCGACAAAAGGGTAGCAGAACACGTTGCAAAGGCCGTGGCAGAGGCGGCAAAAGGAGGCAAGTAAGTATGCGTGAAATTGCAGTCCACACAGTGCGAGAAGCAGTCAAAGAACTATGTATCGAGAGCAATTTATACTTGCCAAGCGATGTGAAATGTGCCTTGGAGCGTAGTCTGTCGAGTGAAAAAAATCCACGGGCTACAATTGTACTCGATAAAATTTTACAAAATGTCGATATTGCACAAAATGAACAGTTGCCCCTTTGTCAAGATACGGGCATGCTGGTTGTGTTTTTGGAAATTGGGCAAGATGTCCATTTTGTTGGCGGTGGCCTCACCGAAGCAATACAATCAGGAGTCGAAGACGGCTATAGAGATGGGTTTTTGCGAAAATCCATCGTTGCCGATCCGCTCGAACGTGTCAACACGAAAACGAACACACCCGCTGTCATTTATACCGATATTGTTGAGGGCGATGCAGTGAAAATCATCGTTGCCCCAAAAGGCTTCGGTTCAGAAAATATGAGTCGTATACAAATGTGTCGTCCTTCTGATGGGGCGGAGGGGATCAAGCATTTCATCGTGGAGTCGGTGCGACTTGCAGATGCCAATCCCTGTCCGCCGATTGTCGTTGGTGTCGGTATTGGGAGTACGTTTGAGGGCTGTGCTTTGCTTGCGAAAAAAGCCTTGCTTCGTCCACTCGATGCGAAAAATGAAAATCCGTTTTACGCAAAAATGGAAGAAGAATTGCTCGAAACCATCAACGGTTTGAACATTGGGCCACAAGGATTTGGAGGAGAAACGACAGCCCTTGGCGTAAATATCCTTGCATTTCCAACGCACATTGCTGGAATGCCCGTTGCTGTCAATATTAGTTGCCATGTGGCAAGACACAAAGAGCGAATTTTGTAGGAGGTTGTATGGAAATTCAGATCAAAGGGACGTTGACGAAAGAAAAAATCGCTGGACTGAAAATGGGCGATAGTATTTTGTATACAGGAGAGATGTACACCGCAAGAGATGCCGCACACAAGCGGTTGGTTGCCTTACTTGAAGAGGGGAAAGAACTGCCATTTCCGATTGAAAACGCAATCATCTACTACGTAGGGCCAACGCCAACGAAAGACGGGCAAGTCATTGGTTCAGCAGGACCCACGACGAGTTACCGCATGGATTCGTATACACCGCAATTGCTTGATATGGGGTTGTCGGCGATGGTTGGGAAAGGTGTCAGGGCAGAGGAAGTGACCGAATCTATCGTGAAAAATGGGGCGATTTACCTTGCAACGATTGGCGGAGCAGCGGCATTGATTGCAAAATCGATTGTGGCTTGCGAGGAAATTTGTTATGCAGATTTGGGAGCGGAGTCAATCAAACGCTTGGAAGTCGTTGATTTTCCGATGACAGTTGTCATTGATTGTTTGGGGAATAATTTATATTTGAGTCGAGATGAGATGTAGGGGGAGTGTATTTGGCGATCCATCACTCATCTAGTTTTCAAAATAAAGAAGTGGGGTATGGCAAGTGGTATACTCCTCTCAATCAAGGATTTCTTTGATTGAGCATTTTGTTAAGGAGAGGAAATACCGCAATTGCCCTATTGCAAAGATTGGCTGACGGAATGGACATGACTTTAAAATTGGAGTTTGTGCGAAAATAAATCATTGAGGGAGGATTGCAAAATGGAGAATGATAAATTAGATGGTTTTTCAATGGATTTGGAGTCAGATAACAAGCAAAAATTACAGGCGGTATTCCCCGAATGTTTCGCCGAGGGCAAGCTTGACATTGACAAATTGCTTTCCCTTTGCGGGGAATATATAGATGAAGATTTTGAAAAATATAAATTTGAGTGGAAAGGAAAAGCGAACTGCTTGAAAGTGGCACAACAAAGATCGAGAGGGACGCTCCGCCCAAAACAGGCGGAAAGTGTGAACTTCGACACGACAGAAAATCTCTACATCGAGGGGGACAATTTGGAAGTGTTGAAGCTGTTGCAGACCGCCTATTATCGTAAGGTGAAAATGATTTACATTGATCCGCCGTACAACACGGGGCATGACTTTGTGTATGAAGATGATTTTGCAGAGCCTTTGGCGAATTACAAAGAGGTCACATCGCAAGCGACAAAAAGCAATCCTGAAACGATGGGGCGGTTTCATACGAATTGGCTCAACATGATGTACCCGAGGTTGCGATTGGCGGCGAATTTGCTTGCTGATGATGGTGTGATTTTCATTAGTATAGATGATCATGAGGTGCATAATCTACGAAAAATTTGTGATGAAACTTTTGGTGAGGAGAATTTTGTAGGTGAGTTAATATGGAATAAAAGAATTCCTAAAAATGATAATAAAGGTATAGGTAATATTCATGAACATTTATTGTGTTATGGTAAAAATCAATCATTTAGACGTCAGTTTATAATGGCTAAAGAGGGTTTGGATGATATATTTTCACTTTTAGCTGATTTGAAAAAGAAAAATGTTTCTATTAAGAATGCTGAAGAAGAATTAAAAAAACTATATAATAAAAAAGGATACGATAGAGGAATAACCTTATACAATAACTTGAATGAAAATTATGAGCCTTGGGGGAAAATTAATATGAGTTGGCCCAATGCTGATACGTTTGGTCCGAGATTTGATGTGCTTCATCCAAGAACTAATCAACCAACAAAAGTACCAGATAGAGGTTGGAGGTGGAATCAAGAAACATTTAATCAAAACCTAGATTATGATAATGTGATTGCTCGTCATGATGGGAGTTATATGTGTGGTAGTATTTGGTTTGCTAAAGATGAAAATACTCAACCAAGTTCAATAAAGTATTTGAGAGATGTTGCAACTATGTTACTACGCTCTATTATCAGTTTAAAAAGTGATGGTGGAGTAGAAGTGGAAAAAATTTTTGATGGTAAAAGTTTTTTTTCATACCCTAAACCAGTGTCATTACTATCAACAATCATACAATCTATTGATGAAAAAGATGGATTGTATTTAGACTTCTTCTCAGGCTCTGCCACCACTGCCCACGCTGTCATGCAACTAAACGCAGAGGACGGCGGCAATCGTAAATTCATCTGCGTACAACTTCCCGAACGCACGGATGAAAAATCCGAAGCCCACAAAAATGGCTACCACAATATTTGTGAAATTGGGAAAGAACGCATTCGTCGTGCAGGCAAAAAAATTCTCGAGGAAACTCCAAAAGCGACACTGGAGGAGAGAGAAGAACCACTCGATGTTGGGTTCAAGGTGCTGTCGCTCGACACCTCGAATCTATATGAATGGGACGGTACAGCCATTGAAAATCGTGATCCCGCACTCCTTAGAGAACGCCTCAGCAGTATGATTGATGGGGTGAAAGACGATCGCTCTGATATGGATGTGGTGTATGAAGTCATGATCAAAATGGGTGTGACTCTTGATGTGCCTGTGACTCATATGGAAATCAATGGAAAATTGGTGTATGTCGTGGGGGATTTGTGGTTGATGATTTGCTTGGCGGAAAATCTCACACTGGAGGACGTACAAGAAATGATTGAATATCCGATGGGGAAATTCGTTGTGGCGGAAGCGTGCTTTGGGAATGATGATTCTCTTATGAGCAATTTGTATTATATTTTCAAAAATAAAGGGGTACAATACCAGTTGATTTAAGGCGGCGAGGGGGGGAAGAATATGAAATTAAATAGCGATGTGCTACGCTTTATGAAAGATACAAACATGGCGGAATACCAAACGATTAAAGCTGAATTTCTCTATCATTCAAACAAAATCGAGGGGTCGACTTTTTCGTATGAAAACTTGCTGAAAGCCATCGATAAAAATGTAATTGAGGGGAATCATTCGTATAATGACATCGTCGAAACGATGAACTCAACGTTCCTATTTGACTTTATTGTCGACACAATCGACGAGGAAATTTCAGAACGTTTTATCAAAGAATGTCACTCACTCCTGACGAAAAATACACTGCTCGACACGAGGTATAAGCAGTCAGGAAAGTATAAAATTGTCGATAATGCCCTGCTAGATACGGATTTACAGTTGACTTCTTCTGCAAATGTAGCGGAAGAAATGGCTCTCTTATTGCAAACACAAACTGAAATTGTAGATCCTTGTGGTGCGTTGCAATTTCATGTTGGATTTGAAAAAATTCACCCTTTTTTAGATGGCAATGGACGGATTGGACGCTTTCTTTTGCTGAAGCAATGCATTATGAAAGAACTTGATATTTTTGTATTGTATGAGCAGTATGAAAAGGAGTATAAAGCAGGGCTATATGAGGCTCAAAAAAATGAGGATTATGCGAAGTTGAACGAGGTTTGCGTGGTCTGTGTGTCGTATTTCGAGGAGAGAATGCAAAAATGGGCAACTATGCTGAAAGGGTTGGAGGAGAGGCTATGAGAAAACATTATATGACGTTGTGCCTTAGAAATACAGAGGTCACAGCAATCAAAAAAGATGGCGAAATTGAAGTGACTTTTGAACAACCGTGCAACAAGGGATTCAATGAATTGATTTTAGATATGAAAGGTGAAATCATAAAAAGAGATGGGTTTACTGACTCTGAAACGGCATATTTTCAACGATTTTTGCATATGAATGAGCCAGTCATTCGAGAGGAATTTACAGAGTGCGAGGTGGGGCAAAATGCCGAAACTGTATGAAATTAATGGGTATCAAATTGCGGAGTTGATGGAGGAAGTCAATGATGCGAGATTGTTGGCTCTTGCGACTGCACGCATGGAAAACTATAATGCCCGTGAATTGATTTCTGGGGAAGAAGTATTTCGTAATTTAGGGATTACAGAGGACGATTTATTGGGATTTGAAGAGGTGGAATTGGAATGAAATGGATAGCAAACTATCGAAAAAGTAAATAGATTCGAGGTGAATTTCAGTGGAATTACAGTTTGGGGAACAAGCAAGAATAACTGCACTTGAGATACAAACAAAACTAGAAGAAGCGGAAAAACAAATAGAGTTGACTGACCAACGATTTTCATCTGAAGATGTACAAAACATTTTGAGAGAGGCTGTCAATCATGTGTAAAGATTCGAGGTGAATTTCAGTGAAACTACAATTTAAGGAACAAGCATTTCAGACAAGAGCAGTCGAATCAGTCTGTGATTTATTTCATGGACAAGAGAAAACACAATCGACTTTTTCCATTGATTACGATAGGCAAATTAGCATGGCTGCGGTCAAATATGGTGTTGGCAACAACATTTTACTCAATGAATCGACGATCATCGAAAATATGAAAACAGTGCAAAGGCAGAATCATTTGTTGCTCACGAACGACTTAAAAAACAAGAATTTCTCTGTAGAAATGGAAACTGGAACAGGGAAAACTTTTGTCTATACAAAGACGATTTTCGAGATGAATAAACGATACGGATTTACGAAATTTGTGATAGTTGTACCATCGGTGGCGATTCGTGAGGGAGTGTATAAGTCGCTTTCTATGACGGAAGAATATTTTTCATTGCATTATAATAGCGTGCCGAATCGGTATTTTATTTACAACTCTGCAAAGCTAAGTGATGTGCGGTTATTTGCCATGAGTGACAACATCGAAATCATGATTATGAATATAGATGCGTTCAAGAAGTCGGAAAATATCATCAATCAAGACAATGACAAAATGGGCGGAGTGGCGGCAATGCGGTACATTCAAGACACGAATCCCATCGTTATTATTGATGAGCCACAAAGCGTTGACAATACCAATAAGGCAAAGGAAGCTATAGCAAGTCTGAATCCGTCTTGCGTGCTTCGGTATTCAGCGACACATAAGGATAAAGTGAATGTGTTGTATCGGTTGACTCCAGTCGATGCGTTCCAGCAAGGGTTGGTGAAGCAAATTGTCGTTTCATCGAATCGTGTGGAGGACGATTACAATAAGCCTTATATCAAATTGCTTTCGGTCAGTCATGACAATGGTTTTAAGGCGAGAATTGAAATTGATATCAAGAAAAAAGACTTGTCGATTCAGCGAAAAGAAATGACGGTCAAGTCACATGATGATTTGTTTTTGCTCTCGAATAAACGTGATATTTATGAGGGGTATCAAGTCGCAGGAATCGACTGTACACCAGATAAAGAGTTGGTCGAGTTTGTCAATACTGAAATTGTAAAACTCGGAAAAGCAGTCGGTGATGTGCCTGAAATGGAACTGAAAAAGGCTCAAATCAGACGGACAATCGAAACGCATTTAGACAAGGAACTACTTTTCATGGAACGAGGAATCAAGGTGTTGTCACTCTTTTTCTTAGACAAAGTGGAAAATTATCGTGATGCTGAGGGTGGTCAAGGAATCTATGCAAAGTATTTCGAGGAATGCTACGAAAGTTTGATTGTCAAAGAAAAGTATGCTCCACTGAAAAATAAGTTTACAAGCAATATTTCTGCAATACATAATGGCTACTTTTCGCAAGACAAAAAAGGGAAATTGAAAGATACAAAAGGCGATACTGCTGCTGATTATGACACGTATAATACGATTATGAAAGACAAAGAATGGCTTTTGAGTTTCGATTGCCCGTTGCGTTTCATTTGGTCACACTCCGCACTGAAAGAGGGCTGGGACAATCCGAATGTCTTTCAAGTTTGTACACTGATTGAACAAAAATCAGTATTTACTTGCAGGCAGAAAATCGGTCGTGGGCTACGACTTTGCGTGAACCAAGAGGGCGAACGCATTGAAGATACTGACGTGAATTTGCTCCATGTGATGGCAAATGAAAGTTTTGTTGAGTTTGCGGAAAATCTGCAACATGAATATGAAGCTGATACTGGTTTTGTGTTTGGTGTGGTGCAGTCGCATTTGTTTGTGGGTATGGTCTACGAGGAAAAAATCATGGAGGAAAAAGTGGCGACGAAGGAAGTTGTGGCGGAAGCTGTCACTTTTATGAAGCAAGCGGAACTTTTAGACGAAACAGGTACACCTACAGAACTAGCTAAGCAAAAAATCATAGAAAATGAGTTGAACTTGCCTCCTAAATTTGAAATGATGCGGGAAGAACTCGTCAAGGCAGCTGTGGAAAAAGAAGTAGTCAAAGAAGATACGATTGTCGGGAAAACGTATGTCGAGGAAAAAGTCATACAAAAAGAAATGACAGAGCAAGATTCAGAGGAATTGATGGAGCATTTCCAAGAGAAAAAATACATTTCAAGCAATGGAAAAATGAAAGATACCATGAAAGAAGCACTCGCAAATGGCACTTTGAATTTACCTGAAAAGTTTGAGAACGCAAGACAACGACTTGAGGGGGTTTTGCATACGATCAATCAAAAACCGATGGTGCGTGATGCGAAAAAAGAAGTGAAAGTGACGCTCAATAAGCAAGTATTTGTTTCCCCTGAATTTAGGGAGTTGTGGGATAAAATCAAGCAAAAAACTGCGTATCGTGTGCAGATTGACACGGAGCAGTTGGTCAAAAATTGCATCAGGGACATTGCCAAACTCGATCCGATTACAGAAACGAGGATTGTGACACAATCGGCAAATATGTCTGTAGAAACTACTGGAGTGACACATCGTGAATTTAGAACGCAGACGATTGACTTAGACAATGAATATCTGATTTTGCCCAATATTATCATGATTATTAGTGAAGCAACACTTTTGACGAGGGCGACTGTGCGGCGAATTTTATTGGAGTGCAATCGCTCCACGGAGTTTATGGTCAATCCGCAAAAATTCCTACAAGAAGTACTAAATATTGTTCAGTATCATAGACATAATATGGCAATTGATGGGATTTCCTATATCAAATTGCAAGACGAAACGTATTATGCACAAGAAATTTTTGCTTGCGAGGAACTCTTTGCGAATCTCGATCGCAATGCAGTTGCAGTGCAAAAAAGCGTTTTTGACTACGTGGTTTACGATAGTGCGACCGTTGAAAAACCATTTGCAGTGGCACTGAGTGAAGATCCAGACGTGAAGTTGTTTTTTAAGATACCTGATAAATTCAGGATTGAAACACCTATCGGAAATTACAATCCAGACTGGGCGGTGTATCTAACGAAAGACAATGCAGAAAAATTGTATTTCGTTGTGGAAACGAAAGGGTCTGTATTGAAAGAACAGTTGCGTGAGTCGGAAGCGATGAAAATTCATTGTGGAATCAAGCATTTTGAGGTACTAGAGGAAAATGTGGATTTGAAGTTGGCGAAGCAGTGGGCAAGTGTGAAAGAAAGGGTTTGATATATTTTGCAGTGTATGTATCGTATAAAATGATACGAATATCTACAAAAACATGTAGTTTTGAGTTTTAAGGAATGGTTCGTTTTTTGACGACGATGTATGGAGCGATTAAGTCATTTATTCTACAAAACAGTCTTTTGCATAATTTCTTGTGGCAGAGAATTTTTGGACAACATCAAAGCTTTTTACTTTTAAAAACCACAATGTTTCATTTGATACAATCAATATCACAGAACTTTTGAAAGGAGTTCGTAATTTATGGATGCAAAAAAAGGAAATATTTTTGAAGTCTTGAATGGATATA
Organism: Bacillota bacterium; assembly: GCA_044425835.1. Classification (GTDB taxonomy): domain Bacteria; phylum Bacillota; class Clostridia; order Lachnospirales; family Anaerotignaceae; genus Chakrabartyella. The sequence goes on from JAWXUZ010000039.1 coordinate 19,445, forward strand.
AACAATTCATCATTCCTGTATACCAACGCATTTATTCTTGGGAGCGTCCGCAATGTCAGAAGCTCTGGGAAGATATCGTCAAGATGCAAAATGAAGAACGAGCAGGACATTTCGTGGGTTCGATTGTCAATGTCGCAGAACAAGTGATGCCGACAGGTGTGCAAAAATATATGATCATCACTGGCATCCCATGGAAAAATTATTTGGCTATGAAAAGAAAAGTGAATTGATGGATAAGTTCTTTCGAGATTATTTGACGTATCACAATGGAAGAATCCCGAACCAAGGCAAAGTGTATGAAGAATTTCAAAATTACCATACCAATTCGGGGCTTGGAACGATTGATGAATTTTGTACAGATTTATATGAATCGGCAGTTTTGTATACAAATATGGTCTTTGGACAATCGAAGTATCTCCATACAATTGGGAATCTAACGTTGACTCTTGATCAACGTGTGATGAATCTATCACCCGATAGGAATCTCAAGGTCTTTTCTTTTTTAAAAAAGAACAATATTTAGTTGGTATCTCAATACTATATGTACCAGTACGAAGTAAGTGCAAAATCAGTTCTGATTCATTAACATAAACGATATTGTAGTGAGAGGATATGCTCCGATTTTTGGAGAACATATCCTCTTTTTATGGGTTTGCAGTTTTTTGAATGAGGTATGGCATGAATCATTAGTATCTAAATTGTTGTATCATTACGCCATTGCGAACTTGAACCGCCACGGCTATTTTTACAATAAATCAAAAACTAAGGTAGGAAATTCCCTCTTCAGCGAAAATAATTTGTAGCCCCGTGCGGTCATTGACATTCCCGATGACGTAAGCAGTATACGCTTTGCCACCTTCAGTTCTCACATTTGGCTCTTCAACGAGGACTGTGCCGTTGAAATAATCCATAAATTTCAAGTTGTGCTTGCCAATTCCTGTTGTCAAATACCTGCTGACATCTTGGTATTCCATGCCTTCTAAGACGAGATTGTGATCGAGGTATGCATCCATTTGTTTCGGGGCATTGGCTGAAAGTTGTGCAAAACGAATGAAGGAGGAAGTTTTTGGCAAGGGACGTAAGCTGTCGTTGATGAGTTGGAGTTTGGCTGCGATGTTGCCTGTTACAATGGCAGCGGTATAAATCCGATACCCAATAATATTAATAAACGTCAGTAAAATCGGTGTTCTCCGCTCGCCTGCCTTATACACCGCAATGCGATAAAATCCCGGAAATGCTTTATAGTATTCACTAAATTGACGATAGAGAATATTTTTTGCAATGAGTTTTCCGTTGACGTAGATATCGACAGCTGTCGTTGTTGGATATGCATGAAAAAAACGGATATAGCCATAGAGTGTAATTCCAGGGATAATTGGGATAATGACCCCTGTTGTATTTGGCACGATATTGATTTCAGGATAGAGTCTACGCACCATATCATCGGTGGAAGAAACGGTCAAGTCTTCTTTATCGAGTAGAAAAATTTGTTCCTCCGTGAGAGGAAGGGGCATTAAAAGGTCGTCACTCGTTTCGACCATATCGTTATAATTGTTTGTGTCCATAAGATTACCGCCTATTCTTTTTGTTATAGTATAGGCGATTTTTTTTTGAATGTGCTTGTCAGGAAGATTTTTATTATTATTTGTGGTAGTAATGCGTGTCTACTGATTCACAAGTGATTGCTCCCCAATTAAATATTGCCAAAACGATTGCTCCATTGGGAGCAGGCGACCTTCGTTATCCGATAGGAATCCCGAGGTCTTTTCTGTATTAAAAAATGACAATATTTAGTTGGTATCTCAATATTACTTTGTTTTGCTCAGAAAACGCTGAATTGTGTCGTATGAAAAACCATTTCAGGTGATGTGTTACTAAATTTCAAGAATAGTATGAAATGAAAAGGATTACGAATCAAAAAAGGGGATTCACATGCAAATCAAAGATCTGATTGTGCATAAAATCAGTGCAAAAATAGATATGCCCTTCAAATTTTCTCTGGGGTGCATCAAAGAAGCATGGCATTTAAGGAAGCAGATTCCGAAAATTTTTGAATCTGTACATAAGATGTGTGTGGCGAAAGAAATTATTGAGATACCAACTAAATATTGCCAAAATTATCGTTTTGTCGAGAGCGGGCGACCAGAGGTCGCCCCTACAAAAGCCCGAAATTTCAATTGTAGGGGCGTACCTTTGGTCGCCCGTCGTGAATTCTGATATCTTACTTTTGGCGATATTCCATTAGCGGATC
>JAWXUZ010000040.1:0-21636 GCA_044425835.1 Bacillota bacterium
AAAGAACCAGTGACCGCCAATCGCTGGTTCTTTATTTTATTCCCAAATCATCAAATGTTGGGGACTCATTTGTAGGGGCGACCTGTGTAAAGTTCCGAACCATTTTATTCCCAAATCATCAAATGTTGGGGACTCATTTGTAGGGGCGACCTGTGGTCGCCCGCTCTCGATAAAAAATAATTCGGGCAATATTTGGTTGGTATCTCAATAAGTAAAGTTCAGAACCATTTTATTCCCAAATTGCACTTGTCAAAACCACAAGAAGTATGATATACTTTTTATAGAAGATAAACTTTCGATATAATGAAAAGGAGATGACACCATGCTAGATCCAGATTGGCTTGACAATTGTACAAACGAACTCGAAGAAATTGGCGAAACCTTACAATCCCTCGGAATGAATGTGACACTCTATCCCGTTTCAAAAGATGTAAAATTGCCTGTACTTGCCGTTGCTTTGAAAAAGATACCGAATGATTTAGAGCTTGCCTTTAACTTATCATTTTCACCTTATGAGAATGGAAATTTGGCAGAAATCAAATTGTTGCAATTTGGCATTGAATTCCCTTGGTTGATCCCCCCTGAGCTGAAACTTACATTTTTATCTATGTTCAACGACATTAATGTATTCAATCCGCTCGGGCATTTTTCCTTGCTCGATCGTACGATTTTTTATCGTTACGTTTGTCCAGTTCCAAAAAGACTCAAAGGCAATGCCCCTGCATTACTAGAAACCATTTCTTTGGCGAGCGTATTCGCTGCTACATACGAAGAAAAATTTTATCGCTATATCAATCGTGAACTTTCACTCGATGAGATATACGATTTTGCTGTGCCTGAATAAATATGGATTCCAAAGAAAAGATCTTCGGCTTTTTGCCGAGGTCTTTTTCTATATTTCAGAAAACAAACCTGGCATTTCTTGTGATTTTACAAAAAAATTGAACAACATTTTCAAAGAGATTTGTCACTGTCTGTCTACGCAGTTCGTTATTTTAGAAAAAATGTGATAATATATGGTGAATATGTCAATAAGCATTGTGTTTTTGTGCAAGGAAACACCTATAAATCATACAATTTATAAGATTTTTCATCTATCACATCATATATATTGAAATATCAAAAAAATAGTGGTATACTCTTAGAGATAAGATGTGAAAATTTTACCAAAAAAATCACTTCTTTTCATAATTTGATACATTACAAAAAGAAGTGAACGGTTTGAAATTTTAAATTACGGTTTACAATTCTTCAAATTCATCGAGCAACGTTTTGAATAATTCCAACGCTTCTTTGATTGGTGTCGGGCTTGACAAATCAACACCTGCACCTTTTAACAAATCAATGGAATATTCGCTATCGCCTTTCGATAGAAATGCAAGATACGCTTCTTTTGCACCAACTTCCTTTCGGAATATTTTTTTGGTGAGTGCCATTGCTGCACTAAATCCTGTGGCATATTGGTACACGTAAAACGCATTATAAAAATGAGGGATTCTTGCCCATTCGATGTCGATTGCTTCATCGAGTATGATATCGTCACCGAAATATTGTCGATTGAGTTTTCGATAAATCTCGCAAAGACCATCGGCGGTGAGCGGTTCTCCATTTTCTACCATGCGATGCGTGATGGATTCAAATTCAGCAAACATCGTTTGGCGAAATAATGTACCTCGGAATTGTTCCAAAAAGTAATTGATCAAATATTTCCGCATTTTTTTGTCTGTTGTCGATTGTAGCAAATGTTGCATCAGCAAACCTTCGTTACAAGTAGAGGCAACTTCGGCAACGAAAATTTTATGTCCGCTATAGAGATATGGCTGTGTCTTCCACGTAAAATAACTATGGAGGGCATGCCCCATTTCATGCGTCAATGTGAACATACTATTTATGGTGTCGTTGTGATTCAAAAGTACGAAAGGATGGACACCAAAACTCCCCCACGAATATGCTCCACTGCGTTTGCCTTTGTTTTCATAGACATCGATCCAACGTTCATTGAAGCCTTTTTCGAGGGCCTCTGTGTACTCTGTTCCGAGAATTTTCAAGGAAGCCCGTACTTGCTCTTTTGCGGAGTCGTAGGAAATTTTTTCGTCGACTTCTTTGACTAGCGGAGCGTACAAGTCGTACATATGCAATTCGTCGAGATTCAATTCTTTTTTGCGAATTGCCAGATACCGATGGAGTAGTGGCAAATGTGCATGCACCGTTTCTACTAATGTATCGTATACCGATAGCGGAATGTTGTCATCGTGGAGTGCCATTGCTTGTGCAGAGTCGTAATTTCTCACTTCTGACTGGAAGACATCACTTTTCACAGAAGCGTAATACGTCGACGCAAGTGTATTTCTTTGTGCTTGGTACGATTGGTACAACGATTCAAAAGCAGCCTTTCTAACGTCACGGTTGTGTTCTTCTAAGAATGTGATGTAGCGACCTTTCGTTAGTGCGACAGTTTCGCCTTTGCCATCTTTGATGTCTGCAAATACCATGTCGGCATCGTTGATCATTGCGAAAATCGTCTCTGCTGAAGAGGTCAATTCTCCTGTTTTTGCAAGCAACTCTTCTTCTTTTTGAGAGAGTGTATGCGATTTTTTACGAAGCAAGGAGTGGAAAAAATGGCGGTATTTCGCAAAAGCTTCATCTTGCAAGTAATTTTCTAACACCTCTGATGGAATTTCCATAATTTCAGGAACGACAAATGCTGTCTTTTCAGAGAATTTCGTCAACAAGCTGTCGCAACGCAACGACAAAGTTTGTGATTTGGAATTGTCGCTGTCCTCATGGAATTTCATTGTAGCATACGTGTAGAGGTGGTCAAAGTCCAAAGAGAGGCGGTTTTGCTCCTCAAGGCAATGCAGTAAATTTTCTTTAGACTGTTGCAGTTGATTTTTGTACTGGTCGAGATTTTCTAACGAATTTGCAAATGATTGGAATTTTTCTTCAAATTCCTCTATCGTTTTGAAGTAATCCTCGATTGCCCAAGTATCTTTTTGATTTGCGTCACTGCGGTGTTTTAAAGTTTGTCCCAAATAAATCAGTCCTTTCCATTTTCTGTTTGTGTTTTTATAAAATACACTAGCATTGTACTAGATGGAATTAGTATACCATTTTTTGGGCAATATATAAAGAGGTAGCACAAAAATTTATATTTTTTTAACATATAGAATTAATAAATAGAAATTAGTCGAAAAATAAATGATGAGATGACTATAAAAATCAGAATAAGAGGTGGATTGTAATGGAAAAAAAATTAAGTGTGTTAATCATAGCATCTGAGGCAGGGCCGTACATCAAAAGTGGTGGCTTAGGGGACGTCATCGGATCGTTGCCACAAGCATTGAAAAATGAAGGTGTTGATGTTCGTGTCGTACTTCCTCGCTACAGAGATTTGAAAGAGACACATCTCGCTGGCGTGGAATATCTCGAGGACATTACCGTTGGACTCGGTTGGCGAGAACATACTGCAAAATTGTTGGTAAAAAAGGATACCATTCCAACGTATTTCATCGAAAACGATTATTATTTTGGTCGCCCTGGGTTGTATGGCTATGGCGATGACAACGAGCGTTTTGCTTTTTTCAGCAAAGCTGCACTTGAAATGCTTGAGCATTTGGACTTTTATCCAGACATCATTCATTGCAACGATTGGCAAACAGGACCTGTCTGCATGTACCTAAAAGAATTGTACAGCAAAACGGTATACTATTCTGAAATTCGCACATTGTTTACGATTCACAATATCCAATACCAAGGCGATTTCCCAAAAGAAGCATTCGAAGCTTTGGGTGTGCCACCATATTGCTATGGCAATACGGATTTCAACAACCGCATCAATTATTTGAAAATGGCATTGGTGTATGCCGATGCAATTTCAACTGTCAGTGAAACGTATGCCGAAGAAATTCAAGATTCGGGCTACGGCTACGGTATGGAAGGACTTTTGCGTAACAGAAATCACGTACTCAGCGGTGTTTTGAATGGCATTGACACCATCACAAACGATCCAAAAAGAGACGAACGAATTCCAAACAATTATTCCGTCAATAACTTAGAAGGGAAACGTCGCAACAAAATTGCTTTGCAAGAAGAGTTGGGTCTTGAGCAACGTCCCGAAGCACCAATTGTCGGTATGATTACAAGACTTGCCGACCAAAAAGGTCTCGATTTGTTGCAAGCGGGATTCCACGAAATGATGAAAAACGATGTGCAATTCATATTGATTGGCACAGGCGAACACCGCTTCGAGTCATTTTTCAGAGAAATGGAAAACAGTTATCCTGGTCGTGTGTGTGCAAATATTTTCTTTGATGAACATCTCGCACAAAGAATTTATTCTGGCTCCGATATGTTTTTGATGCCCTCTCGTTTTGAGCCTTGTGGCTTAGGGCAAATGTTTAGCTTGCGTTATGGGACGATTCCAATTGCAAGAAAAACAGGTGGTTTGGCAGATACAATCAAACATTACGACCCTGAAACGAAAAAAGGCAACGGTTTCTTGTTTGAGACATATGACGTAGGTGGTATGCTTTGGGCAATCAATGAAGCGTTGCAAACGTATTACAAAAGTGAAGAAGATTGGGAAATACTGGTCAAAAATGCATTGCAATGCGATTTTTCTATGGAGTCGATGGCTACGAAATATATTTCTTTGTTTAAAGAAATCCTCCATGCTTAAGGAACTGCTGATTTAATTCTAGTCAGTGATTCCTTGAGGAAAATTAGGCTTTGGGCTAGGCTTTGGGAGTTGATTTTTCCATCAAACTCTCAAAGTCTTTTCTTTTTAAAACAGCCTTCACTCGTGATACCTCAATACAATATACAATAAAAGGAGAATGAAACAATGAACATGAACGCATACGAAGTACTAAAAGATAGAGGATTTATCGAACAATTGACACACGAAGAAGAAATCAAAGACTTGTTCGCAAAAGGCGGTGTCTCCTTTTATATCGGCATCGACCCAACGGCTGATAGCTTGCACGTCGGTCACTTTTTGACGGTCATGGCAATGGCACACCTCCAACAATGTGGCAATCGCCCAATCGTTTTGATGGGGGGCGGTACTGCCATGATCGGCGACCCATCGGGCAAAGCCGATATGCGAAAAATGATGACAGTCGAAACGATTGACGACAATGTTTCGGCAATCAAAAGTCAACTTTCAAGATTCATTAATTTCGACAATGACAAGGCAATCATTGCCAACAATGCAGATTGGTTGCGGAACCTCAATTATATCGAATTTTTACGTGATGTCGGTGTGCATTTTTCCGTCAATCGTATGCTGGCGGCGGACTGTTTCAAAACCCGTATGGACAAAGAAGCTGGGCTTTCTTTCCTCGAATTCAACTACATGATCATGCAAGGATACGATTTCTACGAACTGCACAACCGCTACAACTGTATGATGCAACTTGGCGGAAATGACCAATGGTCAAATATCATCGCTGGTGTGGAACTCATTCGTAGAAAACTCAGCAAACCTGCTTACGGTATGACTTTCAAATTACTCACTACAAGTGCTGGCGAAAAAATGGGCAAAACCGTTGGCGGTGCTGTTTGGCTCGATCCAAGTAAAACTTCGCCTTACGACTTTTTCCAATACTGGAGAAACGTAGGCGATGCAGATGTAGAAAAATGTCTTGGTCTACTCACGTTTTTACCGATGGACGAAGTGCGTCGTCTCGGTGCATTAGAAGGCAGTGAAATCAACCAAGCCAAAGAAATACTTGCTTTTGAGTTGACAAAAATCGTGCATGGCGAAGCGGAAGCAGAAAAAGCAAAAGAAGCTGCGAAAGCCTTGTTCACTGGCGGAGCTTTGGCTGGTTCTGTGCCAACAACGGAACTCGAAACTGCATTGTTTGAAGAAGGCATGGACATCTTGACCTTGCTTACGACAACAAAACTCGTGCCATCTCGTTCTGAAGCAAGACGTACCGTGCAACAAGGCGGCGTGAAATTGGCGGATGCACCTGTCAAAGACATTGAATTCAAAGTGACGACAAAATTATTTACTGACGGCAGTTTGTTGATCCAAAAAGGAAAAAAAGCATTTCATAATGTCGTGTTGAAATAATATTTGAACTCACATTAATATCATAATTTTATGGTACTCTCTTTTTGGTTTCACTATAAAATTCAGAAAAAGGGAGCAATCAAATGAAGAAAAAATTAATTTTGCTATGCGGTGCAATTTCTCTATGTGTGGGCTGTGGCACAAATACTGCAACTACAGAGTCTGGGGCTGGGACTGAAACTGCTGTGGAAATTCAAGCAGAAACAGAATCAGAATCAGAATCAGAATCAATAATAGATGGCTCAGTTCCAGTAAAAAATGCAACACCTCTAACTGTCACAACACCACTCGACACCGACACTATGTTCACGAGTCGTGACCTCGATTCTACGTACGACTTAGCGGAAGTCACCGAACTCGTACTCGCAGATGAAAGTGTCACTATCGACAAAGAAGGTGTGTATTTCGTGTCGGGGTCACTCGCTGATGGACAAATCATAATCGATGTCGATGATACAACTGGAAAAGTACAACTCGTACTAGACACGGTAGAAATCAACTCCAACTCGTCCGCTCCAATCTATGTCAAATCCGCAGATAAAGTCTTTGTGACACTCGCAGAGGGCAGCGAAAACGTCTTGACTGTCAATGGCGAATACGTCTCCACTGATGAAAATAATGTCGATGGAGCGATTTTTTCTAAGGCTGACATTACGTTCAACGGCACTGGCTCTCTCCTCATTATCGATTCATACGGCAATGGAATCGTCGGAAAAGACGATGTCGTATTTACAAATGGTGCGTACATGATTTCGTCAGCGTTGCATGGACTCGATGTCAATGACAGCGTGAGAATCAAAGAGGCCACACTCTACATCATGAGCGGAAAAGATGGCATGCACATCGAAAATGCAGACGACTCCTCCAAAGGATTTTTCTACGCAGAGAGTGGCACAATCGTCATTGCGGCGGAGCAAGATGGCATTTCTACGAGCGGACTATTGCAGATTGACGAGGGTTCATTTGAGATTGCCACAGGCGGCGGTTTTGACACCATACTCAATGAAATTACCCGTGGGGAAGGCCCTGGCAATATCGTGCAACCAACAGACAACCTTCCACATAGCATGAAAGCCCTCAAATCCGAAGTCGATATGATCATCAACAATGGGTATTTTTCCATTTCTTCCTATGAAGATGCAATCCATAGCAACGGCAATTTGACCATCAATGGCGGTGTCATGTCCATTTTATCGGGTGATGATGCAGTGCATGCCGATGCCCATCTCATAATCAACGATGTGATTTTGGAAGTCATGGCGGCATATGAGGGGCTAGAGGGTGCAAACCTCACAATCAATGGCGGTTCGATGATCATCAATGTGCTAGATGATGCCGTAAATGTCGGTGACACTGGCGGTGTTTTGACCATCAATGGCGGTGAAATTTCGCTGTTGGCAAGTGGCGATGGTGTAGACTCGAACGGTAGTTTTGTGATGACTGGTGGCTTGCTCATAATTGATGTCAATGCCGTGTATGCTGGCGGCGATGGCAATATTGATGTGAACGAAGAAATCACCATCACAGGCGGTACGATTATCGATGGCGAAGGCAATCCAATCGATCCCCATGCTGGTATGAGAAATTCGGCAGGTGGTCGGAAAAATTAAAATTCAATAAATTATAAATATTTCCTTAATATTTTGATTTTTCAGTCGACATAGTATCTAAGCGTTGATAAATGTGTAGCACGAACAAAGGATTGCTTTGTGTTGGACTATCAATTATTATGCGACTTATTGACATTAATATGGTAGGGAGACGTTCTCTCCCAAAAAAACGAAGGAGTGTATGTTATGAATGTAAATCAACTCACACGTGGCGGAAAAATGTTTGAGACAAGCGAATTGTCAAAAGCAAAACCACAAAAAGCCCCAAATTCCTCTGAAGAGGCAGTACAAAAAGAAGCACCAGTAAAAACAGATGCTTTTGTACAATCAGCTCCACAAGAATCCACAGGATTTTACACAAGTGCTGGTACTGTACAAAAAAGTACAACGGATGAAAGTGAAGCAGATACTTCTTATACAAGCACTGCTGACCAAGACCTCAAAGAATTGGCAGCGGCAACTGTGGAAGCACACAACGAAATACAAGCTGACAACATGAAAAAATTGATCAGCGACATGATCACTGGTCAAAACAAAGCAACGGCAGCAGCAATGACAAATGACCCTACTTTCAATGTATCAGAAGATGGTGCGTTGGGTGTTGGAGCAGTCGCTGATAACATCATGAACTTGGCCTTGACAATGGCAGGCGATGATCCTGAAATGCTCGAAAAAATGAAAGAAGCAGTCATCGCTGGTTTTGAAGCGGCTGGTCTTGAATTTGACGAAGAAGGCAATGCAACAGGACTTCCACAAGTATCTTTAGATACATTTGAAGAAGTGATGAAACGCTTTGACTACGCAGCAGAAAATGGCAATAGCTTAGATGGCTATGAATATTCTGCTTACGATGATTCAGGAAGAACTGCAACTTTGACAGGTAGCAACAGCTACTCTACATTGAATTCTTGGAATGCTTAATGAGAGTGCATTGCGACTGACACTGTTCAAAAATAAGGAATTTTGTCAATGACTCCTTGAAAGATGTTTGGAGTTTTGCAATCAAAAAAGAGGGTGAGCACTTTTGTTCCCCCTCTAAACAGTTAGACTTGATAGCATAGCAGATACTGATTTGTCTGTTATGCTATTTTTATGTTACCTCAACAAGTAGACCTCCGACACATCATTTTTCAAAAAGCAACTCGCTACAAATCGAAATAACATATCTACTCTTTTTTTATGAAATAATCACATTAAGATAATTATTTTATAGAGCAATCATATCCACAAAGTTATAGGTTCCTCCCATATAATTTTATTCATATCAACGTCATATTCGTTGATTAATTCACTTTTGATTTCTGTTGCCACATCTTCCGATCCCACTGCAATCACAAGAAAATCAAAATCTAATTTTTGCAACTGCGTAGGCAGTTGTATTTCATAACCCAAAAGAGTACCCTCTCCTTTTTTATCAAATACACCAATTAGCACCCCCCCCCCGGAAATTTTATCAAATTTACTAATATACCTTTTTCCGAATGTTCCTGCACCATAAAGAGCAATTTTTTTGTTTCCCTTGATCTGCTTTATCGGAACTATGTCTACAGCTATTTCTTCCCATATATCGTCATGTACGATATATTTTAAACTATATGCAAAAAGGTTTTTATAATAAACTTTCAATCCTTCAAGCAATAATTCTGCATCACTATGTGATATCAAAGATTTTTTCAAATGTTCATACATAGAATTTATACTTTGTAACGCCTTTTCGTCTAAAGAAAACACTGTCGAATTTAAATGTCTCCTATAGTGATAAAAGCATTGAGACGAAACGTAAATTCTTTTTTGGGAAGGCAGGAACGAATATATAATCGTGGCATCCTCGCCCCAAAATATAGTTTTTGGTATAGCCAACACAAACTCTTTCAATGCAGCTTTTTCAAATAGTTTATTCACTAAATACGGTAGCACTTTTGCTCTATTTTTGATATTATTTACTGGTAAAAACATAGTTTTATAATGACAATTTATATCTGTACTTACATTTGTATAGATGCCTTCATCACTATTAAAAATGTATTCTGTTTTTTCTGGATATTCACGCATCACTCCCACTTGCACCATGGAAACATCATGTTCTTTCATCTTCTCAACCATATGTTGATACATCCCCGCATCAATCCAATCATCCGAATCTATAAACCCAATGTATTCCCCTTTCGATGCCAAAAGTCCTGTGTTTCTCGCATTCACACGTCCCATATTCTCAGTATGAATTACAACAATTCTATCATCCTCCTGAGCGTATCTATCACAAATCGCACCACTTGTATCGGTCGACCCATCATTTACCAAAATGATTTCTAGTTCCTTATGTGTTTGGTTCTGTATGCTTTGAATACATTCTTCTAAAAAAGCATCCGTATTATAAATCGGCACAACAACGCTAATTAAATCTCCCATCATATCCACCTTTCTTCCAAATTCATTTATATGCGTCGATTGAATGTATGAAACTATCTTACTGCATTCATCTTTTGATTATATCGACAAGTCATCACAATAAATTAAGGTTCTTGTCGAGGATTGCCATCTCATAGTGGTTACTGATTACTATAAAAATGCTGCCATATCGAGGTTTGATACAATTTTAGAACCAATAGAACTTACATTTCATCTAAATATTTCCAGCTTTAAAAAAGGAAAGCCCATGATTTTCGGAACTTTCCTTTTCAAAAAACACCTATTTAGTTTGCAAAACCACTGCCCTCACCTTCATGATTTCACAGATTTTTTCTTGAAAATTTCAAAGCAACCATACGGCAAAATGAGTACCAAAATCGATCCAGCACCTATGGCACTTGCCAGTTGGAACACATCAAAAAAATACTGGTACGTATCTAAGATACGACTTTCAGCCGCCGCCATCATCGTGCGGTAAATCGTCATCCCCGGCACCAACGACATGATCCCTGCAATATGATACAGCGTGGACGGTACTTGTCTATGGTAAGAGAAAAATCGTGCAAGCATAGTCAAAGCAACTGTCGCAAAAAAAGTTGCAATACTCTTAGAAATTGACATACTCACCATCAAGTCGTACACAAACCAACTGACAAATCCATTGATTCCACAGTAAAACAATTCTTTTCTCGGGGCATTGAATATCAAAGAAAATGAAACTGTCGCAAAAAAAGACATCACTGAATGAAAAACAATCAAAGAAAAATTCATAACACCCCACCTCCCATCAAAGCCTCACCAACGATCATACCCATGTTCACCCCTCCGGCAATGGCAAATCCAATCAGTAGTGCTTCTACAAGTTTCGTTGCTCCACAAATGAAATTCCCCTCAAGCATATCACGAATGCTATTGGTCATAATCCGTCCGGGGAGCAAGGGCGTAATCATACCGATGATGATCATATCTGGTACAGGCACGATATTGACGAGCAATTCACACCCCACTCCGGCAAGTGCACCGCCAGCGAGATGTAAAAAAAAGTAAGGCACGGGTTTCGTCTCAGAAATTAAGAGCAGCCCGCCAAGCATCGTCCCAAACCAAAAAGAAATGAACGCATCGAGAAACGTGCCTCCATACGTCAAAGTAAATGCACCACACGCAACACTATATGCAAGCACACGCAACCACGGTGCAAATTCAGGTATGGTCTCTGCTTTTTCCAATTGTACTTCTGCTTCGTCGAGTGTGATTTTTCCCGAGACAAATGCCCTTGAAATGTTGTTGACCAAGCAGATTTTCTCAAAATTGACAGAGCTGTTTTTGATGCGTCGAGTCAAAGTAATTGTTTCATTTTCATGCACGATACTCGCAATCAAAAATGTATTGACAGAAATGCATTCCACAATCGATGCCTTCGATTTCGACATAATCCGCTCCATCGTGTCTTCGACTCTCGTCGTTTCTGCCCCACTCGATAGCATGACTGCCCCAGCGTATAATGCAAAATGTAATAATTTCGTTGTATCTTCCATAATTCACTTCCTATAAGCATAAGTCGTCAGTGACTTCATAGTGTACAAAAAGCCCAAACCTTGGGGATTTCATTCCTTGGGTTCAGACTTTTTAAGTTTTTCATCAATTAGACATTTCTCCATCTTCGATAGGAATCAATTCCTTACAATACGGACAAGGAATTTCCGTTTCCGTATCGAGAGATTCCTCGGAAAATTCAAATTGTTTTTCGCAAAATGGACAACGAAATGCCAACAAGCCAAAAGGTTCATCTTCATTAAAAATGCCACTTGTCAAGTCCATATCGTCAAATTCATCGTCTTCCATATACGTCTCAAGCATAAATGCCATATCGTCTAATACTTCAATAATGCCATGAAAAATTTTTCCCTCATTGCTTTCTTTAGAAAATCCACTTCCATCGCATAGACCACGCAAATACGTCAGTTTTTTCTCGAAATATTCCATTCAAATACGCTCCTTCGGTCTTAATTTTGCTTAGTTTCCTGTTGCACGACCAAGATATTCACCCGTTCTTGTATCAATTTTTATCACTTCATTTTGGTTGATAAATAAAGGTACTTGCACGATTGCTCCCGTTTCAACGGTTGCTGGTTTTGTTGCACCTTGTGCTGTATTTCCTGCAAATCCAGGTTCAGTTTCAATAATTTCCAATTCTACAAACAATGGTGGTTCAATACCAAAGACTTTGCCATCGTAAGAAAGAATTTTCACGACATCATTTTCTTTGGTGAATTTCAACGCATCGCCAACTTCATCAGCATTGATTGCAATTTGATCAAACGTTTCTTCATTCATGAAATGGAACAAATCACCATCGCTATAAAGGTATTGCATATCGACTCTATCGATGTGTGCTTTTGGCATTTTTTCATTTGGGCGAAATGTTTTTTCAAGCACTGCACCTGTTTTCAAATTTTTGATTTTTGTACGTACAAACGCCGCACCTTTTCCCGGTTTTACATGTTGGAATTCAAGAATTGTATACGGTGCTCCTTCATATTCCATTGTGACACCGTTTCTAAATTCACCTGCTGAAATCATAATTTTTCCTCCTAAAATCGTTTACACTTATTTTTTAATGCTTTTCAATCTAATCAACTATTATTGTATCTTAAAATAGAAATAATTTCAATACCATTTTATAAAAAAAACAATTTATTTGGATATTTATTGTTTTAATATTCGTTTTATCATTTATTTCTACTATTTTTTTCTTTATCAGCTATATATTTTTCAATGACAATGCGTTCCATACCTCGTTTGATTTTCGTCACCAGTTGGTCTTTGTCAGACATTGGCTTCGCCAAAATCGAAAACACCCCCGCACTTCTACCACACCACACATCAGTAAAAATTTGGTCGCCAATCATCGCCGTTGTTTTCGGTGTCAAATCGAGCGTTTCCATGATTTTTCTAATTTTAAATGGAAATGGTTTTCCGCCTTTGTGGACAGCATGGAGTTGCAATTCTTCATTGAATCGCTCGACTCTTTTTTGATTGTTATTTGAAAGAATGGCAAGTACGAATCCATCGTCTTGTAATTTTTTCGCAAATTGCAAAAACTCCTCGCCTGCATCTTCTTGGTCAAATGGCACAATCGTATTGTCAATGTCAAAAATCAACCCACGAATCCCTAATTGTTTCAATTTTTCTATAGGCAAATCGTAAATGCCATCGATATACAAATGCGGATATAATTTCTGTAATGGCTCTTTCATCATTTGACACTACTCCTTTTCTTGCGTCCAATACGCATTTTCATCAGTTTTTCCGATACGCTCCCCACTGAGATAACGAATCATCACATCGTCTGTATCACCACTCACACCATATGTCAATTCGATGTGTTGCACACGCAACATATTCCGCATATGCGAGTCGATATGATTGCAAAGCACACAATCGATTTTTTCATCTGTAAACCACGTACTCTGTTTGAGATGGCTAATCTCGACGACTTCTTTTTTCGTCACGAGTTCAATTTCGACTTCGTAAATCGTAAATTCAGATGCACTCTCAAGCGGTGTTTCTATCATATTATTTTTCGTTGGCAATGCCACACGCATCAAAACACTTCCTTTTTATAGTGAATTAAAGTTAAAAATAGAAAAAGAAAGACCGTGAGACTCTGTCTCACACTCTGCGATTTTTTTAAAAAAATCGAGTAAAATTTTTATTTTCATTCACGCAAGTACGAACCAATTTGAAGCATTGAGATTTAATATTTTTTATTTTAATCGACTATAATCCATTTTATTCGTTCTCTTCTTCTTCTACTACTACTTCTTCTTCATCTACTTCTACTATTTCTACTTCTATTTCTACTTCTTCTACTTCTTCTACTGCTTCTACTGCTTCCACTTCCTCAAGATCGAAAATAGTGACGTTTTCTCCTTGCTTGAATTTTTGAAATTCTTCCAAGTCTTCAAACCCATCAAAGTCTTTCAATTCTTCGACTTTCACTTCTTTGAGTGGTGGCAATTCCTCCATCGTTGTAAATCCAAAATGTCGCAAAAATTCTTGTGTCGTGCCAAGTAAAATCGGGCGACCCGGCACCTCACTTCGCCCTACCTCATAAATCAAATTTCGCTCCATCAACTTCATGACGGCATGGCTTGCACTCACGCCTCGAATTTCTTCAATTTGCATTTTCGTGATCGGCTGTTTGTACGCAATGATTGCCAAAGTTTCAAGCAAGGATTGTGACAATCCCGTTTTCACAGGAGATTGGTACATCGAACGAATGTATTCAAAACATTTTGGAGCCGTCGACATTTGGTATCCATCTTCGACTTGAGAAATCCGCAGTCCACGTTTTTCTTTTTCGTACTTCGATATCAAATCGACGACCATGGCTCTCGTCGTTGCCTTGTCCAACTCAATCGTTTTCGCAATCACAGAAAGTGGCACTGCTTCGCCCGATATGAACAATAACGATTCAATGACCGCTTCCATTTCTTTTAATCTCATACTGCCACCTCTCGTTTTTGTATGACAATTTCTGAAAATATATCTTCTTGCACAATGGTAATTTCATGATTTTTAATGAGTTCGAGTACGGCAAGAAAGGTCACTACTTTCTCCATTTTCCTTGCCCCCAAGCGAAATATCTCAGAAAAATTGACTTTCGTATGTAGTGCAATCATATCCTTAATATAGAGACTTTGCTCCTCAATCGTAAAGGAATCACGCTCCACAGATTTGAATCCGCTACGCACCGTGTCAATTTTACTTTCTTTTCGCTTCATGACTTCTCGAAACGCATCGCACAATACAGACATCGTCACACCTTCTAAAAAATCTTCGAGCGTGCCTTCGTCTGCAATTTTCATTTCCTTAATCGTATCGTCTGCCCCTTTGTAACAAAAAACCGCCGCTTCTTCCTCATATACACGAAAATCCTCCGTGATGTCTTTGATTTTTTTATATTCCAAAAGTCGCCACATCAATTCCTCTCGTGGGTCGATGCCATCGTCTTCGTCGTCGTATAATTTCGGCAACAACATCTTGCTTTTGATTTCTAACAGCGTCGCTGCCATGAGCAAAAACGAACTCATATGCTCCATGTCTCGCTCTTCCATGGTGTCCAGATATGCCAGATATTGGTCGGCAAGCTCGGCAATGGGGATGTCGTAAATGTCGATTTTATTTTTTTCAATCAAGTGGTAAAGTACGTCGAGCGGCCCTTCAAATGCATCTAATTGTACAGTCAACTGTTCCATATCATCACCTTAAATAAATAGGACAAAAAATCCCGAAAATAACGTCAAAATCAAGTTTATGACTGTGCCAAAAATTCCTTGGAACATACCAAAAAATAAGAGAAATAAAAATACCATTTGTATCATTTTCTCATTTTGCAAATACTTAAAATATTGATTCGATGGCAAAGTCACAGACAGTACTTTTGTGCAATCCATAGGCGATACTGGTAAAATATTATACACTGCAAGCCCCACATTATACAAGGCTGTATACGACAAAAATGTCCCAAATAGTGTACTCGATGGGAACATCGCAAAGATGCCCGCTGTTACAAATGCAACGAGTAAATTCGCAACTGAAGGCAGTATTGCCACAAGCAACGTGTCACGTTTTCTGTCTTTGTAGCGAATGGAATTCGTTTCTACTGGTTTGCCCCAACCAAATCCGCCACTATAAAAAAGCAACAAAAATCCGATAGGTTCAAAGTGTTTGATTGGATTGAGTGTCAGTCTGCCCTGACTTTTTGGCAACGTATCACCCAAGGCATTAGAAACCGCTGCCCTTGTAAATTCATGCACTGTCGTTGCAATCAAAAGCCCAGGGAAACTCACCAAAAACATCATTATATACGTCATATCGATTCCTTCTTTCGTTCAAAAATTTTATGCACCAGCCAGTGCAGAAGCGTAAGCTTGCTCTACAAATTCGATTGTGATACCCAATTCTTTTGCCAAGCGGACAGCGTTGCCCATCAACCATTCCAGCTCGGAATGTTCCAATTTATCTCGCCAATCACGGTACAGCGATGTCGTCGCCGTTTTGTTTGCCCGCTTCAAATACGCAATGTTTTCAGCAATCGTTTCTTCAGGCACATTGACACCAGCAGCAAGTGCCAACCCTCGCAAATCGTGTTGAATCGACACTAAAAACTCCAATTTTTTTGGGTCGTCTTGCACCGTGCCAACGTCACAGTTGAAGTGAATCAAGGCACAACTATTGCCACACATCAGCATATACTTTTTCCAAATCGTTTCGAGTATGCCTTGGTTATAAATTGCAGGCAAACCGCCTTTTGTCATGAGGTCTGCCACCTCTTTTGCAACTGGAATTTCTTTGCCGTCAGGCAAGCCAAAATGCACACTGAGATTTTCAAGTTGGTCGTAATTTTCAACGACACCGGGTGAAATGATTTTAGAAAAACAATAAATGCACCCCTCGAGAATCGTGCCACGGTCTTTGAGATATTGTTCTGCAAGCGTTCTTCTTGCAGCAAACCCGTTGAGTAGTGGAATGACCACTGTATGCTCCCCGATGATTTTTTCGTAACGGCTACAGACTTGCTCCAGTGAATAACTTTTCGTTGTAATAAAAAGCACATCGACAACACCAATTTCTGTCTCATCGTCTGTCGCCAAAGCGGGTTTTATGAGAAAGCTTCCTTCAAGTGGCGTAGTGTATTTGAGTCCACCATTTTCGTTGATTGCCTCTTTCGTTTTGCCACGCACAATGAAAATGAGTTCGTGCGGTGCATCTTTTAAGGAAGCCGCCACCGTTGCCCCAACACCACCCAAACCTAAAATTGCAATTTTCATTCGTCGTTCCTCACTCTCTGATTTGTCCTGTTCCTAAAATAACGTATTTCGTACTCGTCAATTCTTCCAGCCCCATTGGCCCTCTTGCATGGAGTTTTTGCGTGCTGATGCCAATTTCAGCCCCCATGCCAAATTGAGATCCATCGGTAAATCTCGTCGATACATTGACATATACCGCTGCGGAGTCCACTTCATTTAAAAACTTTTGTGCTTTTGAATAATTTTCAGTGACGATGGCTTCGGAATGTCCTGTGGAATATTTGCGAATATGTAGCACCGCCTCTTCCATCGAGTCTACGACTTTGACTGCCAAAATCAAATCATTGAATTCCGTTTCATAATCTTTTTCTTTTGCCAAAACAGCCTCATTTACAGTCGCACATACTTTGTCGTCACCACGAATTTCTACACCTGCTTTTGTCAAAGCTTCTGCCATCAAAGGCATGAATTTATCGAAAACAAATTTGTGTATGAGTAGTGTCTCACAAGAATTGCAAACACCGGGACGTTGCACTTTTGCATTCATTACAATGTTGACTGCTTTTTGCAAATCAGCAGAAATATCCACGTAAATATGGCAATTGCCCGCACCTGTTTCAATGACTGGCACCGTGCTATTTTTCACCACAGACTTGATTAAGTCCGTTCCCCCACGAGGAATCAAAACATCGATATACTCATTGAGTTTCATCATCTTTTTCGCCGTTTCTCTCGAAGTATCTTCTATAATTTGTACTGCATCTTTTGGCACACCAAGATGAGCCAAGGTGTCTCGAAATACACTCACAAGCTCTTGGTTCGTATGAATGGCTTCCTTTCCGCCACGCAAAATGACGGCATTTCCTGATTTGAAACACAATGCAAATGCATCGCTACAAACGTTTGGACGTGCTTCAAAAATGATGCCAATGACACCGATTGGCACACGTTTTTTGCGGATCTCCATGCCATTTTCCATGACATCATAAGAAAGCATTTTCCCTATCGGATCAGGCAATCTTGCAACATCATAAATGCCTTTTGCCATTTCCTCCACTCGTTCTTTTGTCAACAGCAATCGATCCAAAAATGCAGCTGACTTCTCTTTTTCTTTTGCTGCCACCATGTCTTTTTCATTGGCTTTCAAAATACGATCAATGTCGATCATCATCGCATCTGCACAAGCAGACAAGACATCATTTTTTTTAGTTTTTGAAAGATTTGCCAAAACGTATTTTGCTTCTTGTGCCTTTTGCCCTTTTTCTTGCAAAGTTTTCATTTTTCAATTCCCCCTCAATCACATTTTATCGTTAAAAAATCAGTTCCATCAGTACCCCGAATAAGTAAAATACCCAATGCAATATTCCACCAAGAAGACTCAGTATAATGCATATAATCAAATAAATCGTACAACCGATGATGAGATTTCTTCCATATCGTACAGTAGCAGGATACGGACTTTTCGTGAAACAAACCCCCAATATCATGCCTGTCACAACACCGATATACCCCGAAAACACCACACCCAAACCAATCAACCACTTGATTCCTATGTGGACACTTTTGTCATGGACTGGTACAAATTCTTCACCCATTGCATCTGACATACTGTGCTTAAATTCTTGGTGTGTGCCTTGTCCGTCTTCTACAATGAATGAGTCTACGGCTTCGACTGCAATCGGTTCCGTTTCTTCTACAATCGGTTCTAGTACTTCTATATTTCCTTTTTTTAATGAGACTTTTTCTTCTTCCACACAAACAACTCCTTGTTCAATTTTTATTTTGGTACTGAAAACAGCGTACCAACATCTTCACCATCTACGATATCGTAAATGATTTTTGGATCTTCACCTTGGGCAATGACCATATGCATACCAACATTATGGGCAAATTTTCCAGCTTCTAACTTCGTTTTCATGCCCCCAACGCTAAAGGTTGAGCCGTTGTCACCCGCCATAGCCTCAATCTCCTCGGTAATTTTTTCCACATGAGAAATGCGTTTTGCCTCAGGATCATTTTTTGGATTTGCCGTATATAGCCCGTCAATGTCTGTCAATAAAATCAAAAGATCCCCTTGTACGACTTCCCCAACGATTGCAGAAAGGCTATCATTATCGGAAATTTCAATCTCATATGTAGAGATGGTGTCATTTGCATTGACAATAGGAATGATGCCCATACCCAGCAAAGTTTCCATCGTATTTTTGATATTGTCGTACCGCTCTTTCGTTGCAATTTCTTCTTTCGTCATCAGAATTTGGGCAATGACTTGGTTGTAATGCCCGAAAAAGTTATGGTAAATTTGCATGAGCATGGCCTGACCGACAGCCGCTGCTGCTTGTTTTTCTTGCGTAATCGTTGGACGGGTTTCCATCCCCATACGCACCGAGCCGACACCGATCGCCCCACTCGTTACCAGCACAACGTCTTTGCCACGATTCCTAAGATCCGACAATACGCAAGCCAATTCTTCCAAGCGTTTCAAGTTGAGTTGCCCATTTTCATATGTGATAGTCGACGTCCCCACCTTAATTATAATGCGTTGACAGTCCTTTAAATTTTCTCTCAAAGTGTGCCTCCTAGTCTTGGTTGATTACTTCGCCTTGAACGAACTTTTGAGTGAGACAATGCGGTTAAACACAAGATTTTCCGCAGTCGATTCTTGCGTATCTACTATATAATACCCATTTCTGACAAATTGGAACCGCTCGCCCGATTTTGCATCTTTGATACAAGGCTCAAGGAAACACGCCTTCACTTCCAAAGAGTTTGGATTCATTTCCATTTCTCCTGCTTCCGTATCGAGCATCATATGATCGTACAATCTCGCTGTCGCTTTGACGTGTTCAGTGGCACTGACCCAATGCAGAGTGCCTTTGACTTTACGTCCGCTAAATCCACTACCACTTTTCGTTTCTGGATCGTACGTACAGTGCAATTCTACGATTCCGCCATTTTCATCTTTGATAATTTCATTGCAACGAATGAAGTATGCACCCATCAAACGCACTTCTGCATCAGGTGCAAGACGGAAAAATTTCTTCACTGGCACTTCCATAAAGTCGTCGCCATCGATGTAAATTTCTCTCGTGAATGGCATTTCATGGTTGCCTAGCTCTGGATTTTTTGCGTTGTTGTGCATTGGCAAATATTCAACTTCGCCTTCTGGATAATTCGTAATCACGACTTTGATCGGATCCATTACCGCCATAATGCCATGGACTTTTTCTTGCAAATCGTCACGCACACAGTAATCAAGGAGCGTGCCATCGACAACACTATTGGCTTTTGCCACACCAATACGTTCGCAGAAATCACGAATCGCTTCTGGAGTAACCCCTCTGCGACGCAACCCACTAATCGTTGGCATACGAGGATCGTCCCAACCATCCACGACACCATCTTCTACTAAGGCACGTAAATTTCTTTTGCTCATCACTGTATTTGTCATACCCAAACGGGCAAATTCAATTTGACGAGGTGGATTTTTTGTATATCCAGCTTCATGAATGACCCAATCGTAAAGCGGTCTATGGTCTTCAAATTCCATCGTGCAAATGGAATGTGTAATGCCCTCAATTGCATCTTCTAGCGGATGTGCATAATCGTACATCGGGTAGATACACCATTCATCTTTTGTCGTATGGTGCGTGGCATGGGCAATGCGATAAATGACTGGATCACGCATGTTGATATTGGGTGAAGCCATGTCGATTTTTGCACGCAAAGTTCTTGTTCCATCAGGAAATTCGCCCGCTTTCATTCTTGTAAATAAGTCCATATTTTCTGCAACAGAGCGGTTTCTATACGGACTTTCTTTCCCCGGAGCGTTCAGCGAACCACGGTATTCACGCATTTCTTCAGCATTCAAGTCGCAGACATACGCTTTGCCTTTTTGGATCAAATCGACAGCGATATCGTAATATTTTTGAAAATAACTCGAGGCAAAATAGAGACGGTCTTCCCAATCAAAACCCAACCATTGCACATCTTCTTTAATGGAATTGACGTACTCAACATCTTCTTTTGCGGGATTGGTGTCATCAAAACGCAAGTTGCATTTGCCTTTGTATAAATTTGCCAAACCGAAGTTGAGGCAAATTGATTTTGCGTGTCCGATGTGCAAATAACCATTCGGTTCTGGCGGAAATCTCGTATGCAGCGACGTCAAATTGTCGCCCAAATCTTCACGGATATAGTTGTGTATGAAATTCCCTGTACCACTCAATCCTGTTTTTTCGATATTTGTATTTTCTTTATTATTTTCTTCAGCCATAACGTTATTTCCTCCTATTTCCACAGCTTATTTTTTTCAATACATTTCATTATACTATAGTTTGCCCAAAAAGGCAAGAATTACAAAGAAGTTTTGCAGAAATTATAAATTGCAATATTAAATGTCGCAGAAATCTCTGATATAAAACCAAGTTTTTTTATGCATATTCCACCATCATATTGGCTGATTTGCCATTTAGTATTTTTCGTAGCCTAAATGCTCTTCTATTTCCGCTTCTAACATTTGTTCTATGGTGTTTGAAAAGAGATATTTCAGCTTTGTTTGAATGTCGCTAGTCGTTTTACAGTCGCGGATTAAATACTTTATTAGTGTCTACTGATTAACAGGTTATTACCTCGTTTTGCTCAGACAATTGCTCGAAAATTCCAAAAACCTTGAGCAACCACAAAAGAGCAAAAAGTATCCGTCTTTGAATCTTAAAAAGAT
>JAWXUZ010000156.1:0-3908 GCA_044425835.1 Bacillota bacterium
CGGGCGACCACAGGGCGCCCCTACAAAGAGCCTGAAATATCAATATGCAGGGGCATACCTTTGGTCGCCCCTACAAAGAGCCTGAATTATCAATATGCAGGGGCATACCTTTGGTCGCCCCTGCAAAGAGCTTGAAATATCAATATGCAGGGGCGTACCTTTGGTCGCCCGCTTACATGTACGCCACCTTATTTTAAGAAATATTTAATTGGGGAGCAATACTACGAATACTGAAAAAACTACAAAAAATGAATCGTAACATCGGAGGGAACTATGGTACTGCTGACAGGTGAAAATATCAAAAAAAGTTATGGCACGAGAATCATATTGGGCGACATCTCGTTCAGTATCCATGAGGGCGATAAAATCGGTGTCATTGGTGTGAATGGCTCCGGAAAATCAACACTCCTCCGCATTGTGGCAGGTGTGGGCGAAGCAGATGGCGGCGAAATCATCACTGCAAACCGCATGCAGATGGCATATCTCTCTCAAAATAATGACTTTGATTCGGAAAATACTGTCCTCGAGCAAGTCTTTGTGAGCGAAAATACAGAACTCAAACTCGTGGGGGCATACGAAAAGGCAATTCATCAACTAGAATTGACACCAGAAGACGAGTCTCTGACGAAAAAAGTAGCTGAACTTGCAGAAGAAATGGACAAAATACAAGGTTGGTCTTTGCAAAGTGAAGCCAAAAACATACTGACTCAACTCGGCATTACTGACTTTCAGAAAAAAGTGAAAACGCTATCGGGCGGTCAGCAAAAACGTGTCGCACTCGCTACGGCCTTGATTGCCCCCGTCGACCTTTTGATCCTCGATGAGCCGACAAACCACATCGACCATGACACCGTGGAATGGCTCGAAGAACATCTCGAAAAATACAGCAAGGCACTACTGATGGTCACGCATGACCGTTATTTCCTCGACCGTGTTGCCAATACCATCATCGAACTTGAACATGGCAATCTCTATTCTTACGAAGGCAACTACACGAAATTTTTAGAGCAAAAAGCAGAACGAGAAGAACTTGAGAAAAAAGGAGAACAAAAAAGACAAAATTTCTTGCGGACAGAACTCGAATGGGTGCGACGTGGAGCAAAAGCACGTACGACAAAACAAAAAGCACGTCTCGACAGATACGCTGAAATCTCTGGGCAAGATGGTCTGCTCGAAAAAGAAAATATCGAGTTTTCCTCAGTGAATACAAGGCTTGGCAAAAAAACTGTGGAAATCAAAAATATTTCAAAAAGTTTTGGAAACACTACGTATATCAACGACTTTAGCTACATCATTTTGCGTGGCGACCGCTTGGGCATTACTGGAAAAAATGGCTGTGGGAAATCAACTTTGGTCAAAATGATCATTGGGGAAATCGCTCCCGATTCAGGCGAGGTGGAACTCGGTGAGACGGTGCAAATTGGTGTATTTGCTCAAGAAAATGATTTTTCGGATTTGTCAATTTCCGTCCTCGATTATATGCGTGAAAAAGCCGAAGTACTGACTACAGCAACTGGACAAATTACAGCCTCGAAAATGCTTGAGAAATTCTTATTCCCAGCCGATATGCAAAGAGGCCCAGTCTCCATGCTTTCAGGTGGGGAAAGACGCAGATTATACCTAGCAAAAGTCTTACTCAATGCACCGAATATTTTATTCTTAGATGAGCCAACGAACGACCTCGACATTGAAACGCTCCGAATTTTAGAGGAATATCTCGACAGCTTCCAAGGGGCGGTCATCGTCGTTTCTCATGATAGATACTTCCTAGACCGTGTGGTCACTCGTATGTTTGCGTTCCATACTGGTGGAGAAATTCGCCAATATGAGGGTGGTTATAGCGATTTCAAATTGGCTCGTGGCGATGTTTCTGATATAGAAGCTTTGCCAACGAAAAAGGCAGAAGAAAAATCGCAAAAACCTGAAAAACAAAAAGCCAAAAAAATGAGTTACAAAGACCAAAGAGAGTTTGAAACCATCGGCGGTGAAATCGAGAAAATCGAACGAGACCTCGAAAAAATAGACGAAGAAATGAAGCAGTCACAAACCGATTACACGAAATTGCAAACACTCTCTGAAAAAAAAGAAGCCCTCGCTTTGCACCTCGATGAACGCATGGAGCGTTGGGTGGAATTGACAGACCTAGCAGAAGAAATCGAACAAGCCAAATGATGAAAATTTTTTAATCATTTTTTTATCTATTTTACTATAGACAAATTGTAAGATTTATGTTATTTTGGTATTGTAAATTGAAAACGAAATATAATGTGTACAAGGAGTGTGGTTTTTGTGGACAGTGCCAGTCCCTACCTGATAGGAATTTTAATACTTTTGATATTTGGATCTGCTTTTTTTTCAGCTTCCGAAACAGCTCTCAATTCGCTCAATCGAATGCGGCTACGGAATATGGTCGAAGAAAAAGTCAAAAATGCAGATAAAATTACTGCGTTGCTCGAAGATCAAAATCGGCTTTTGAGTTCAATTCTTATCGGTAATAACTTGGTAAATAACGGTGCAGCCGCACTGACGACGACAATTGCAATCGATATGTTTGCAGGAAATGCCAGCAGTGGTGCAGGAATTGCCACGGCAGTCATTACGGTGATCATATTGATTTTTGGCGAAATTACACCGAAAACGATTGCCTCTCAAAAAGCAGAAAAAGTGGCATTGTTTGTCGTGAATGTTTTGGTTGTCGTTGTATTTTTGGTACGCCCAATTGTATGGGTGCTGAACCTTGTAACAGGCGGTCTCATACGTGCTTTGGGCGGATCTACCGATGGAAAAGCACCTGTCATTACAGAGGCAGAGCTAAAAACCATTGTAACGGTCAGCCACGAAGAAGGCGTGCTTGAAAACGAAGAACGCATCATGATCGACAATATTTTCAGCTTTGGCGAGTCGAGGGCAAAAGATGTCATGACACCTCGTACCGATATGATTTCCATACCGTACGAGGCCCCATACGACGAATTGGTCGCTTTGATGAAGGAACTTGGATTTTCTCGTTTGCCTGTCTATGAAGGAGATGTCGATAACATTGTCGGGATTTTATACGTCAAAGACATTGCTTTTATCGGCAAAGATGAATTTTCCATGGAAAAGTACATCAGAGATGTATACTTCACGTATGAAAGCAAACCCGTCGATGAATTGCTTGCCCATTTGCGTGTCAATCATTTGGCTTTGGCGATCGTTTTAGACGAATACGGCGGTACAGCAGGGCTTGTAACGACAGAGGACATCATCGAAGAAGTCATGGGCGAAATCGAAGACGAGTATGATACCCACGAAAAAGAAGTCGATATCATTCGTGAAAATGAGTTTCTCGTCGATGGTAGTTTACGCTTAGAAGATTTGAGCAAACTCGTCGACAAGCAAATTACTTCAGATGAAGTCGACACGATTGCAGGATATATTTTGATGATTCTCGGGAATTTCCCTGTCGGTGGCGAAGAAATTTCGGTCAACGGCATGAAAATCATTGTGGAACAAATGGAAAAAAATAGAATTGCAAAACTTAGAATTTTCAATCTCGATGAGTCAAATGCGAGTTTGGTCACAGAATAAAATAAATCAATTAGAGGGGCTGTCGCAAACAAACAAAGTGCAACGGCTCCTCGATTTTGTTTGAATGATAGAGAAATTCAGCTTTTATCGTTTGGTATTCCGCCATGTTTGTATCTTTCATAAAGCGTAGGACATTGCTATTTAGTTTCATGTGCATTCCCCCTCACCGCCCAAGAAAAGGGCGGTCGCCTCTTCACCCCGAAGAAAACGGGGCGGCGTAGCCGTTTTGCGAAGCAAAATGAGTTGACTCCTAAATCAAATGGTATTGCACCCCTTTATTTTTGAAAATATAATACAAATTACTCATGAGAGAATCATCATTCCCAAAACTTGCTTCC
>JAWXUZ010000041.1:0-21540 GCA_044425835.1 Bacillota bacterium
ACATATTGATATTTTAAGCTTTTTGTAGGGGTGACCTTTGGTCGCCCGCTCCTACATATTGATATTTTAAGCTTTTTGTAGGGGTGACCTTTGGTCGCCCGCTCCTACATATTGATATTTTAAGCTTTTTGTAGGGGTGTTCTTTGGTCGCCCGCTCTCGATAAAACGATAATTTCGGCAATATTTAGTCGGTATCTCAACATCTCAATTATCAAGACGACAATCCACCATTGTCTCTACATTTGCGAATCAACGCATTCAATTCATTTACGAACACTTCCGCATCGCCTCCGCCATTTTTACAGAACTCACGAATGCGACTGCCTGCCTCTGCTTGAAAATCGATATATCCAGAAAACCGTGGTCGCAACGAGCAATGTGTCAACGTATCGAGTGTGCCAATGAAAAAGTCATTGGAATCCGCATTGACATGTGCATCTTTCCAAGCGTCAATATGCCCTGGTTGTCCACCATTGTCGTAAAATTCTTTCTTTTGGTACGACGGAGCAGATACCATATTCATAAAACGCAACACTTCTTCTTTTTCTTTGCTTTGTGAGGAAATGCAAAGTCCAACGCCACCGATCATACTGCCTTTTGGCAAATCACCGACTTTTGGCATATCAATGAATTTCACAACATGCTTGCCAAAGCCCTCACGAGCGTAGTTGGAATACCCATACACCAACGGTGAATACACGATTTCTTCGCCATTCATCATTGCATCTAGCATGAGAATCGGATCGAAATCGACTGATTTTTCATGTGACACTGCAAGGACTTTCGTCAAAATATCGAGGGCTTTTTTGCCTACTTCTACTGACAAATCCGCTCCGTTGCTCCAGAATAATTCTTCTGAAAAATGCGAGCACATCGTAAAAAAGCTTGAATATGCATGTACTGGTACGAAAGGGATTGCAATTTTTTTATCCGCAGGCAAACCCTCAGCAAGTGCAAAAACGTCGTCCCAAGTTTTCGGCGGTGTTTTGCCCAACGCTTTCATCTCGTCCATATGGTACGCACCGACTTGCGTGGCAGCGTCCAAAGGAATTGCGTATTGATGGCCTTCCCAAAAATAACTCATGTAACTTTGACCGACTGTACCGTCTTTTTGTTCTTTCAAAAATTCAGCTGACAGTTCGTTTTCGAGTGGTGTCAGTAAATTTTGTGCGTGTGCAATGCCGATATGTGGGTGGTCGATCATTAACATATCGTATTCACTCGCCAACTGGTCGAGTGGGAACAACTCGAAATCGCTCAAGCTTCTTGCGTCCCATGTGATTTCTACGTTGTATTTTTCTTTGTATACTTTTGAAGCCTCAACCAATGGACGCAAGCCACGCTCATGGTTCCAAGTCATACCTCTTAATTGTTTCATCTCATTCACTCCTGATTTTTATTATTTCCAATTAGAATTACAACCCAAACTCTTTCGTAATCTCTTCATTATTTTCTCCCAAACGAGGAGCCCCTTTCGGAGCAAATAATTTTTCGCCATTGATACGAATCGGTGTACGAGTCGTACGGATTTTCGCCCCTTTTGTCGTTGTCACTTCTTGGATCATATCCGCATATGCAAGCTCTTCATCATGCACAACGTCTGCAATCGTATTGACTTTTGCCGCCCAATAATCCGCCGCTTCTAATTTTTCCAACCAGAAAGCATTTGTATTCGTTTTGAGATGTGTTGTCAAATGCGACTTGATTTCGTCACGTTTGTCGAACCAATCGCTTTCAGTCGTATACGCCGCCAATGGTGCACAGCTCAAAATCTCACCCAACTCAAGGATACTACCCATCGCAAGGGCAAGATAACCATCAGAAGTTTCATAAAGTCCATAAGGAGCAGCGTTGTACGGATTCGCACTAGACACAGCACTTCTATCTTGCAAAACTTCACCGTTATTTAAGTATGTAGTCACGCTCTCAAATTGGAAGTCAATGGAAGATTCCATCAAAGAAAGTTCCACGTGGGCCCCTTCACCTGTTTTCCCTCTTTTGATCAAGCTTGCAAGAATGGCTTGTACAGCGTTCATTGTCGTACACATATCAATCGCCGCCAAACCAAGAGGTACAGGTGCTTCCCCATGATTCCCATTGAGCCAAGGAATGCCCGAAAGTGATTGCACCAACAAATCTTGTCCCGGTTTTTTCACCAACGCACCACCATTGCCATATCCAGAAATACTAGCATATACAATTTTAGGATTGATCGCTTTGACTGCTTCATAGCCAATGCCCATTTTATCCACAATACCCGGACGGTAATTTTGAATCATAACGTCTGCTTTTTCGATTAATTTTTTCACTTTCGCCAAATCATCAGGGTCACGGAAGTTCGCTGAATAGCTTTCTTTATTTCGATTGATTGAATGAAATAGCGTACTATCTTCTTCCGTCACAAGATTACAAAGTTTCAATTTGCGACAAGCATCTCCGCCATTTGCTTTTTCTACTTTGATGACTCTTGCACCAAGGTCGGCAAGTTTCGTTGCTGCCCATGGTCCTGATAAATATTGTGAAAAATCTAAAACTAAAATTCCTTCTAATGGTCTCATTTTTATTCTGCTCCTCTCGCTTTCTTTACTCCTTAATTCTCTCTACGTCTTTTTCGAAATATTGGTTCAATGCTTCGATGATCAAATCATGATCCGTCAAAACAGAAATACCAGAAACGATGATTGTACCAATCATTCCTGCCCCTTTGACTTTGATTGGAAATGCCCCAGGACAAGTTGAATATTCCATAGGATCCATAAACCATGCTTCTTTCATATCGAGATTGTTCGTTTTCAAGATATATTCCAAACGCATGGTACTCATCATTTTGACTTCAGTGGAACGTTGTTTTCTGATCATCCAGTTGTGGTGGTCAAGTCCTGTGCCATCAAAACCGTATTGGAATACTGTGTAGCCACTCATCAAACGGATTGAAATTGCCGCTTGAAAGCCGTGTTTTTTCGATAAGTCAACGATAATATTGCCCAATGTCCACGCATCTTCATGCGTAAATTTATCGAATTGAAATTCTTCTTCTTGCTTTTCTACGATTTTTAAAATATCCATGTCCTTCATAAGAAAATCCTCCTTCGTTGATAAAAAATATTAAAGTTCAACTAAACATTGTAGTACTAATTAAATACTGCCAATTTTTCAAAAAAGAAAAGTCCTTGAGACTCTGCCTCAACCTTGTAAAAGCTGCAGCAAAACTTTATCTTTGACAATATTTAATTAGGAATCAATGATATTATTTAAAATTGTAAATCCTACGAGCGGAAGCCGAACTCCCTCCCGTAGGATATTGTTTACACTATTACAATTTCTACTACTACATGGCAAATTCAGATTTTTTACTCATCTTAATTGCCAAGCCATTGCCAATGAAAATCAAAACACCTTGCACCATCAACTGGTCATAAAATGGCACACCGATGGAGCTTAGGCCATTCGTCAAAATCGCAAGCAGAGCAATACCAATCACTGTACGAGTGATTGAGCCTTCGCCACCACTCATACTCGTACCGCCCAAAACGACACCACCGAGTATAATCAGGAGCAAAGTATCGCCAACTCCAGGAATGCCATTGCCAAGGTTTGCAATGCTTATGAACCCTGCAATCCCTGCGAACAATCCAGAAAATACATATGTACTCGCTTCGATTTTTCTAACATCAACACCTGTATACTGTGCCGTTTTTGCATTTGCACCAAACAAAATGACTTGTCGTCCCCACGTTGTTTTCCCAACTGCAATGCCACTGAGTATCAGTAGCACCACGCTAATTAAGAAAATACTTGGAATGCCTGCCACTTTGGAAAATCCAAAATAAACCAATTCGATTGGCGTGCCTTTGACAGCAATGCCTTGAGAGACGATAAACGCAATCCCTCTTGCCACAAGTTGTGTGCCCATTGTCGTAATGAACGGCGACATTTTGCAATAGCCAATCATGAATCCGTTCAAAAGTCCAAAGGCAATTCCGACCAATATGGCAACAAGAACGCCGACGGCAATGCTTCCTGTCATACTCATGGCTTGCCCTGAAATGACTGCACTTGCACTGATGATCGTTGCAACAGACAAGTCAATGCCCCCTGTGAGTAGCACCATTGTTTCACCAATGGCGGCAATCATAACGACTGCATTGCCCGACATAATCGTCCCCATGTTGTTCATGTTTAAAAAGTAAGGCGATATCACAGAAAACGAGAGAAACACCGCAAGGGTAATGAATACAGCTGGATATCTCCTAGAAAAATTTATAAATTTTTGTTTGCTATTTAGTTGATTTTGTTCTTGATTCATACGCAATCTTTCTCCTTTATCGACCTGTTTCTATGCCTTTTTTGGAAGTTTCTTCTTAATATACATTAAAAAATTGGTAACTATTCAGTACCCTAACAGATAATGTTGAAATATTCCATTTCAGAAGTTTTTCAGTACGCTAATGACTGGAAAAATAAAAGTTTACTCAATTTTTTCAAAAATTGCAGAGTATGAGACAGCGTCTCACGGTCTTAAAAATAAGCCTCTGAACAGTTACAAAAATTATATTTTTGAATAATTAGCTCGCACCCCAGATTTTGTCTTTATTTGCTTCAGTATTTTCGTGTGTGTAGTAAATTCCAGGTACAAGATATACTTTTTCAACGCTTTCGCCATTGATCAAAGCTTCTGCAACTTCAACAGATTTGATGCCAGTACCTGCCAAGTCCATAACTAAGAACCCATCAGCAACACCTTCAACAGTTGCTACGTAACCATCGTTTGAACCATTGACACCATTAACAAAAATATGACCTTCTTCACCAACCAATGCATTGAGTCCCAAGTCAGTAAGTACAGTTTCTACACCAGGAATGAAAGAGTCAGTACCACAGTACACACCTTTGATATCAGGGTTTGCTTGGAATGCATTTTGAGTTGCAGACAATGCTTTTTGAGAATCCCAATCTGTAGGCATTTGGATAATTTCAACGCCTTCTAATTTAGAAATTTCTTCTGTCCAACCAGCACTTCTGTCGATACCATTTTGGTCATTCAATGCACCAATCAAGTCAAGTACTTTAATTGGAGCGTCCATACCTGCCAACGCTTCTGCCATTGCTTTTCCACATTCTCTACCATCTGAAAGTGAGTCAGGACCGATGAATGCATCAAGAGCTACACTATCAGGCAAATCTCTATCGAAGGCCACAACAGGAATGCCTGCTTGTTTTGCTTTCAATAAAGCAGTTTCGATTGTGTTTTGGTCAACTGCACAAACCAAAAGTGCATCTACTTGTTTGTTGATCAATGTTTCAATTTGTGAATTTTGAGTTTGAGCATCACCGTCAGCGATGACTTCATCTACAGAATATCCTCTTGCTGCTGCTTCTTCTTTGATTGCATCTGTTACACCAACACGGCTTTCAAATTGTTGATCCACTGAAAGTCCGAGTACGATGTCGCCTGCTGCAGGTGCTTCTTCAGTTGCTGGAGCTTCCGCTGGTGCTTCCGCTGCTGGTGCTTCCGCTGCTGGAGCTTCCGCTGCTGGAGCTTCTGCTGTTGGAGTACTGCTACTACCACAACCCGCCATTGCCATTGCCATAACGCCTACCATTACCATGCTAAAAATTTTTTTCATTTTGTTTCCTCCCTTTGTTATAAATGAAAAGTAATGTAATTTTGAGGAGATTTGCTCCTCTATAAGAATTTCGCTCTTTTTTTATTTAGAGCAAAAATACTTAACATAAATTTGTGTTTCTACTAATTAATACATCGGCTTTTTAAAAAGAAAAGACCTTGGGGCTTTGCCCCAAACCCCACCACTTTTTGAAAAAAGTGGACAAAAACTTTAATTTCGCTTACCTTAGTATTTAAAACGCTTTATTCTTTTTGATAATATTGAATCGTAAAGCCAACCCCTTACGCATTCCCTCGAATCCGTTTCCTCTTTTGCTCTTGCAAAGATTTCACCTGACGTTCCAAAGAAACACGGTCAACGAATACTGCAATCAACAGTACTACACCTTTGACCACATCGTATATGAAAGAAGACGCTTGGATCAAATTCAACCCATTTTCAATGAGTACAAGGAAAATCGCACCCAGTACGCTCCCAAGCATAGAACCTTCGCCCCCAGATAATTTCGTACCACCAAGGACTACCGCAGCAATGACAGAAAACTCCATACCAATGCCCATACCCGATTGCAAACCGCCAATACGACTAATCAAAATCAACCCAGAAAGCCCCGCTGTCAGTCCGCCAAGCATATAAACTGCAATCGTCACTTTCCCTACAGGCAAGCCCGTTTCTGTCGCCGATTTTTCAGAATTTCCAAGTGCTTTTGCATACGTACCAAACTTCGTATATTTCAACAAATACGCTCCAATCAAAACAATCACAATGAACAGCAAAATCGGTACTGGAATGCCCGCAATTTCACCTGTTCCCAAAAAACGCACTTCTTTTGCCACTGGAATATTTCCTGCTTTTGTAATATGTAGTGCCGCCCCACGGTATACATTGTACGTTGCCAATGTCGTAATGAACGGTGTCATCTTCATTTTTACAATCAAGATGCCATTCAATGCACCGAGAGCTGTCGCTGCAAGCAACGTCAAAAGCATCGCTGGTACTGCACCAATTCCCGCTTGGAGCATTTGTGCAAATAGCGAACCTGTAAAAAATAAAATCGCCCCAACGGAAATGTCAATCCCCGCCGTCATAATGATAAATGACATACCAACAGCCATAATTCCTGTAATGCTCGACTGTACAATGATATTCTTAAAGTTTGAAATTTGTAAAAATGCCGGCGACATAAAGGACAACACAACTGCAAGCAATACCGTTGCAATCGCAACTGAAACCCAACTTTCTTTCGCCATCGTTTCTTTTAATTTTTCCATCGTCTCATCTCCCTCCCTCGATTACTCTTGTGCCATGCTAGAACTCGCTGCCATGGAGATGATTTTTACAGAATCGAACTCATCTCGTTGCAATTCGCCCACCAAATGTCCGGCACGCATGACCATAATTCTATGAGAAAGTGACAACAACTCAGGCAAGTCAGACGAAACCAAAATGACCGTATTCCCCTCTTTGGCAAGAGCTGCAATTTTACTATGGATTTCAAATTTCGCACCAATATCGACACCTTTTGTCGGTTCATCTAATATGATGACATTCGGTTGCATAGAAAGCCAACGACCGATAATGACTTTTTGCTGATTTCCACCAGAAAGACTTGCAATTTTCGCCTCGATATGCGGCAAAGCCACGTTCATATCTTTTGAAACCACATCGGCATTTTCCGATTCCTTTTTGAAGCCAAAGCCTTTTATTTTTCGTTCTACAAATTTATGTATGCCCGCAGCCGTAATATTTTCACGCACCGACCGAATGCCAAACAATCCATTGGCACGACGATCTTCTGTCACCAAACACATACCCGCCTCCATCATTTTGCGAATCATTGGTGGATTCATCACATTGCCATGCATTGTAATCGTCCCCTCTGATTTGCGAATGCCAAAAATCGATTCGACGACTTCTGTCCGCCCTGCACCGACCAAGCCTTGCAATCCTAAAATCTCCCCTTTGTGAGCAGTAAAGGATACATCATCAAAATCGTAAGACGACAACTTCTCAACTTTTAAGACTTCTTCTTCTGTAGGTGTGCCAATATCGATTGCCAATTCGCTGATTGTACGGCCGACCATCATCGTTTCGAGTTCGTGTTGCTCCACATCGGCAATGTTGCCAAACCCGACTTGCTTGCCATCTCTTAGGCATAAGTATTTGTCACTCGCACGGAAAATCTCGTCCATGAAATGAGAAATGAATAAGATCGCCACACCTCTCTCTTTCAAACGTTCCATGATTGCAAATAATTTTTCACGTTCAGGCACCGTCAAAGATGTCGTTGGTTCATCTAAAATCAAGAGTCGATCTGAATACAAAAGAGCCTTTGAGATTTCAACCATTTGCTGTTTCCCCATACCGAGATTTTTTACAATCGCAGATGGTTCAATGTCTGCCCCCAAAAAATCGAGTTGCTGTTTTGCAATGACATCGACTTCTTTCCAATTGATGCGAGCAGAATGCCCCGGCAATTGCGAGATACAAATATTCGCCGCCACAGATAAACTTTGGAACAAACTGAGTTCTTGATGCACCGCAGAAATCCCATGCTCATACCCATTGATTTTAGAAAATTCCTTGCCGTCGACAATGATTTTCCCAGCCGTTGGCTCAAGCAAACCACAGAGCATATTTTTCGTAGTCGATTTGCCGGCACCATTTTCGCCAACAAGGGCAATGACTTCCCCTGGATATACATCAAAGGAAAGATCGTCAACTACAGTTTTCGTTCCAAATGTTTTTTGCAAATTTCTTATTGATAAAATCGGAGTTTTTTCTGCCATTTCGTATGTACCTCCCCACTTGTAATTTCTTCAGAATTTACATCGTTACTTTTTAATATCTTCCAATGCGAAATCGTAATTATACTTTTATACTACATCTTATCGACAAAATATAGTGTACTATAACTTGTCTTTTTAGAATAAAATAGTATCATTAATGTAGACGTTTACAAATACACTTTTGTACTATATAGTATTATAAATTATTTTATGAAATCAACACCCCTTTGTCAATAGGTTTTCAGATTTTCTACATCAAATTTTATTTTTTT
Source organism: Bacillota bacterium (assembly GCA_044425835.1). GTDB lineage: Bacteria > Bacillota > Clostridia > Lachnospirales > Anaerotignaceae > Chakrabartyella. The sequence continues at coordinate 8,689 of JAWXUZ010000041.1, forward strand.
GCCTTTATACACAAAAAAATATACATAAAATCAATACGACTTTATGTATATTGGATAGTATACAATATTTTGTTTTATAGTGTACTACGTTTTTATGGTAGATTCGTTACCCTTGAACGAATCTCTTTTTTTTTCACCACCGAAAACACGACTCATTTTTATAAATTCAGACGAATAATTCCCCAACAAAATCCGTAATTCCTTACGAATCAAAAAGTAAATTATTCACCCCCCCCCCGAGGAAATTCGAGGAATACTGTCGTGCCTTCTCCTGGAGTGCTATCAATTTGAATTTCTCCATTGTGCAAAGCGACACCATGTTTGACAATCGCCAAACCAAGCCCTGTCCCACCGTCTGCTTTGTCACGGCTTTTGCTGACACGGTAAAAACGTTCAAACACTCGCAATTGTTCACTTTTTTCAATGCCAATGCCCGTATCGACAACTGTCACCGTCACAGATTTATTTTTCTTTTTCACAGAAACAGACACACAACCACCTTTCATATTGTAGCGGATTCCATTTTCACATAAGTTGAATATGAGTTCTTGTATGACTTGTTTGACACCCATCATCTCCGCCGATTCCCCCGCAATCGTCAAATCAACTTCGTGTTGGTCTGCACTCAATTGCAATCGAGCAAGTACTTCTTTTGCTGTTTCATAAACATCGACAGTTTCATGTACAAAGTCTTCGCTTTTTTCATCTAGTCGAGAGAGTTTCAAAATGTCTTTTATCATTTCTATCAAATGTTGCGTTTCTTTATAAATTTTGCCTGCAAATACCTCTGTATCCTCTGGCTTGACCATGCCATTTTTCATGAGTTCGGCAAAGCCTAAAATCGAAGTCAGCGGTGTTTTCAACTCGTGCGATACATTGGCTGTAAATTCACGTCGCATATGTTCTCTTTCTTCCTTTTCCGTGACATCAAAAATCATCAGTACGACACCGATTACTTCTTCCCCATCTTTGACAGGGTTTGCCAAAAAAGAACACACTCGACCACCGATGATCATATTTTCTTCGTGGTGTTCCCCTTTTATCGCCTTATCTACGCAAATTCTAAGCCCTTCCCCACGATAACAGCAAAAAATCGAATCGCCCAAATTCGGTGCTTCGACTTGCAAAAGTGACAATGCCCCTTCATTGAACGACAAAATTTCACTACCACTATTGAGTAAAAACAGCCCCTCTTTCATATTGGAAGTGATGGCATGAAAGTTTTTTTGTTGCACTTCCAACTCTTCAATATGTGCCTTAATTTGTTGATTTTGTGCCGAAATCCGCAAAATGAGTGGCGACAATTCCTCATACACCAAAGAAACTTCAGGGTGTTCGATATCAATTTCATTGATGGGGTTTGTGATACTTTTTGCAATTCGCATGGCAATAAAAAACGACAGTATCAACATACATAACAAGCAAAGTAAAGTCGGGCCTAACGCTATGAAAAACAGCGAAAGGATACTCGAAAATTCACTCGACACACGCAGTATCGTTTGATTGTCGAGTAGTACTGCGTAGTACATAATCTTTTTGTCGAGCGTATCAGAATGGCGGACACTTGCCCCCTCGCCACGTTCGACGGCTTCTAAAATTTCTTGGCGATTGGCATGGTTATTGAGCGTTGCCACATCCGCTTCCGAGTCAAAAAGTACCCGTCCATCTGCCGCCACCCACGTCACACGATCTTCCATCACGACCATATTTTGCAAGTAGGAAATGCCATTTTCAGTCGTGCCTTTTGCAAGTGCTGTCGCCCCTTTTTCGAGTCTTTGCTCATTTTCTTGAAAAAAGAAATGATAACTCATAGTAAAACTCACACTTGCCACAAGCACAACCAACGCCACACTGATTGTACAAATAGAAACAAAAATACGCTTTGTCACTATAATTCACCTCGCCCAATCTACTTTTTTATAACGGTTCTCTGAATCGATACCCAAACCACGCAATCACCTACCCTGTGCAAACCCTTTGCTGTCCATGTGATTCGTGGATTTTCTGATGATTTTTATTTTTGAAAAATAGTAAAATACCTCTTCTAGTCACATTATATCTAATAAACTACATTTTGGCAAGTCTTTTTCCATTGCTTGCCAGTAGGCATTCCTCACAATCAAATATTGTCAAATTGTAATAGTCTCATAACAGACGACCACAAGGTCCGTTCTTCCTACAAAAATCCTGAAATTTCAAGATGTAGGGGCGACCTGTGGTCGCCCGCTCTCGATAAAAAGATACTCTTGGCAATATTTATAAAAAAACTACTGACCGACAACACCCATAATGTATGAGCCGTATCGACCAGTAGTCCGTTTGTTATTTTAAAATGTACTGTCTTATCAATTATAGAGAAATGAATCGCATCATAATCGCAGCCACTTCCGCACGAGTTGCACTCGATTTCGGATTCAAGTTGCCATTTGTTCCAGCAATAATGCCTTCCGCCACAGCCCAATTCATCGCATCGACTGCCCAGTCACTCACATTGCCACCATCACCGAAACTATCGATTTTTCCAGAAGTCGCACCAGTGCTACCCATTCTATAAAGCAACGTCACGAGTTGTTCTCTTGTCATTTCGCTATTTGGATTAGTGCCATCAGACACACCAAAATCAATTGCCCAAGCTTGTGCCGCTGCGTACCATTCTGTGCCAGAAGTCGCAACATCACTACCTTGGTAGTTATAGAGTACTTGCCAAATCATGGCTCTCGTCATCGTGCCAGTCGGAGCAAATACGCCGTCGCCCATGCCAAGAAATAGTTCTCTTGAAGTTGCAAACGCAACAGAATCTGCATACCAAGAATCAGCAACAACATCATTAAATGTTTTTGCATTGTCTACAATTTCAATTGTAGCATCAGAATCGAGTACAATACGAAGACCATCAGAAACAATCGCTGTATCTTTTACGATTTCACGAGTGCCATCTTCATGGACAATCACCACAACTTCAGTAATTGTCGGTGTAGTATCGAGAGGAATTGTCATTTCAGTTTTTGTTGTCACACCAGAAATTGTAGCAGAAACACTGCCAGATGGAGTGACCGTTTGCACGACTTCCGCTCCGCTAGAATACGACGTTGTTTTCACTGTATTTCCAGTTGCTTCATCGACAGAAACGACCGTATCGACTACAGTTGTAGCCACAGCAGGTGCAACGATTGGTGTATTCGTTACTGTTGTAGGTGCAGTGGTACTTGTACCTGAATCTGTGCTTGTGCTTGGCGTAATTGTAGGTACGAAAGTAGAATCTGTATCTGTATCAGTGTCAGTCGTTGTGGAGTTGCTGCTGCTTGAGCTACTGCTTGAACTGCTTCCGCCTGAGTTACTTCCACTTGTTGTTCCGCCTGTTGTTCCGCCTGTTCCACCGCTGTACGTCCATTGTGCATATACAGTTGTGCTTGCATCGAACACTGTATCTGGTGTCACTTGCTCTCCACCAGTCACCTCAGTAAACCAACCTTTGAAAGTATAAGAACTTCTTGTAGGTGTAGGCAATGTAGCCAATTTTCCTTCTTCATCTGTCGTAGCAGTTGCAGTTGAAGTCGTTCCGCCATTTGCATCGAAAGTAATTGTAAATCCTACTTCAGAATCACCACTGCCATCGTCTTCTGTCCATCTTGCATATACAGTTGTACTTGCTCCAAAGACCATTGATGTAGTCACTTTTTCACCAGTCAAAGGTGAAGTATACCATCCATCTAACACATATCCTTCTCTTGTCGCCGTAGGCAAAGCAGTCAATTTTCCATTTGTGCCTGTTTCAGCTGTTGTAGCAGAAGCTTCTCCGCCGTTCGCATCGAATGCAATTGTATACGTTTCAGTATTTGGGAGTACTCCACTTTCTGTCCATTGTGCATAAACAATTGTATCCGCTTCAAAAGTGGTACTCGTTGTCACTTTGACACCACCCGAAGATAAAGTATACCAACCGTCAAACGTATAGCCCTCACGCACAGGATCTGTTTCAGGCAAAGCACTCAATGTATTGTCATCGCCGACAGTAATTGTTTCACTAAAATGATCGTCACTATCTTCTGCCAAGAAGGTCACTGCATGGCTCAAAGTCACATCAGGAGCGACACTTCCGCCCTCGCTGAGTGCAGTCCATTTTGCATACAATGTCATACTTGCACTGATTGTTGTTGTAAATTCAAACTGAGATGTACATTCTGCATCTGAATACCAACCATCAAAAGTATATCCCGTTTTGACTGGATCAGTCGGTGCAGTTGCAGTTCCACTTACTGTTAGCGTTTGTGTGGCGATGCCACCACTCGTTGCTCCATTTGTATCGAATGTAATATAAATCCCTGCTGTTGAATCTACCCAATTTGCATATAGATACAAAGTACCTGTATTGGTCGCTAGTGTATCAAAATCATATTTTGATGTGTAATCTTTATCTAAATACCAACCCTCCAATACATAAGTTTCTTTGCCTGTAGGTGGGGTAGGTGTTTCTATTTGTGCGACCGCAGTGCCAACTACCACACCGCTCACCGTTGTATAGCTAGTAGAGGAAGCACCGTGATAATAGAATCGGACGGAACGAGTCGTTGCACTTTCCCACCCAGCATATAACATTGTATTGTTTGTAATTGGCATCGTGTCTGGATCAAATGCTTCTGTACAAGCAGAATCCACATACCAACCTGTAAATTTTTTGCTACTTTGTAGTAAATTTTCAGGAAGCATTTCCGAATCTACATACGAATTATTTTCCACTGTAAATACACCATCGGCATCTACTGTCGAATTCGTTTCTAAAATCACAGTTCTTTCGCCTGGATCGACCCATTTTGCATACAGAGTCACGTTTTCAGTCACTTCAGCGTATTGGAAATTCCAAGGTTTTGTCAATTCCTCGTCCATGAACCAACCAGCGAAGGTATATGCATCTGAACCAGCAGAAATGACTCTCGTAGGTGTTGCAGGCTTCTCAACTGTGTCTTTATAGGCAATTGTTTGCGTAGGAACAGCTGTCGGTTTCGCCACAAGGTCATTATCATTCATAACAAAAGTAACTGTGTATTCATCGATTGCTTTATACTCTGCAATCCCTGCCACATAAAACGGATCAGCCACCGGTGAAATCGAAATATTTGCTCCACTTATAGTGGATGAACCACCATCAGGAGTTACTGTCCATTTGTCAAATTCATATTTTCCATCAATCGTTTTCGTAGGAGCTGTCGCCGTCACAGAATCTGTTTTGAGTACCCATTCAGTTTTCACAGAGTCAGGTGTTGCAATTGCCACAGGGTGTAATACCTTGTCAGGATTCGTCGTCGCAGCATATGCACCGTTACTATAGTATCGTCCCACTTCCAATACTACGGAATCACTTTTAATCACCGTGTCAGAATCATCTTGATATTCCACATCAATCGTCACATTGCGTGTATCACCATACTCCAGTGCCACCCAATAGGAAAGCAAACTTTTAAGAGAATTTGAAGCATGTACATCACTTGAACTTAAGTCAAACGATCGGCTCATTGCTGTCCCGTTTTCAATTGCAATCTCACCCATGTCCAAATCTTTGAATATATAATCACTATTCTTTTCCCCTGAAACATCCAAATCCTCAAGTGTCGCCTTAAATACAGCCTTCGTTGCAGTAGATGGTATACTTTCTGATACGAACACTTGTATGTAATCGCTGTATGTAAAATGTAGATTCGCTACTTCATGATTTTGATTTCTTTTGACAGCAATTGATAACTCATTATCATATGCAGTCGTATCCGTTTCTGCTGGATTGCCGATGATTGCTCCATTGCCATCAATTGTACCCTTGTTGAGGATTGTACCCTTGTTCGTCACAGTCACACCATCAGCAATTGTCAACGTTTCTTCTGAATCAATCACAACGACAGCACCATCAGGAATGGTAATGTCTTTTGCAATCGTTGCAGAGGTGACACCACCGTAAAATCCACCGACATTGCCATTGACCATAAAACCATACCATTTATTTTCAGGCAAAATGTGATTCATAAGTTCATCTGCATCTGTAGAATACAAATTCTCTACGATGCCATTTGTAATCACAGATGCATTGTCAGAAATCGTTGTTTTTTGATTTAAACCACCAATCCCAGGACGATCAAATTCAACACCGATATAATCATTATTAATGCCAATCGCTGCTCCTAATATAGTGCCATCGTCTAGTACACCACCACCATACGCTTCAACAATGGCATTGTCACCTATCGAAATATTGTATTGACTGTCGCTTTCTTTTGCTACTTGATTGCTATTATAATCGTATCTATACCCGCTTGTACCAATGCCTGAACCAGCGATACTGGTGGCTGTTACTTTTGCATTACCAGAAATTGTAATTTCCGCTGGTGAACCGTTTACAGCACTAGCACCACCACCAATACCAGCCCCCTCTATTGAATGTGCATTGACAATTGCATCGCCACTAATTTTTACATATGTAGGCGATCCACCATAGATACCACCAATACCACCAATACCAGCCCCAGTGCCAGCTACAGCGTTCACAATGCCACCTTTGATTTCAATTTCAGCATTCACACCACCAATACCAGCACCTCTAAAATGACCATCATATAGAGGGTTGATAGCAAAGGCATTTATAGTCCCTTGTTCGATTATGATTTTACCACAATACTGCCCACTATTACCCGTCATGAAATAATTATCATTTCCTATGGCTGAACCTAGTTTGGTAGACATTACATTCAAAATATCATCATTCGTTTTGCCTTTTAATATAAGCACACCTTGGTGATAACTACTAGATGATGTCGGCATGCCTGATACCCCGATACCAGCCCCTGTAGAAACGCCATCCGCATTGTTTTCAATCGTATTACATCCTTCAAAATTGATAGTCATATCAGTTTCTGTCAATATCACATACTCATCATACTTGTAACTCGTAGTCAATGTCACATTCTCTAAATTCAATGTCACATCACTTGCCGATGATTTTGCAGCAATCCACGCATCGTTACACTCAAAATCCTTAAAAGTAAGATCAGCACCATCAACATTATCAATCCAAACTTCTAACGTTTTATCCTTGTCTGCTTCGTCCATTGTAATACTCATCGTAACATCGTTTTCTAAAATCGTAATTCGATTCGTTGACACACTAAAATCTGTGCCGTACACTGCATCAGTTGTGATCCAAAAATTACTGTATTTATACGTTGCAGGCAATGTCGCTTCAACATCTGCAGAAAGTTCTTCAATTGGAAGAATGTCACCTTCCGCAGTTTCTACAATTGTAATTGGCACATCTTCTACGAGATCGCTTGCTTCAGCTTCAGTATCAACTTCTGCTTCTGTTTCAACTTCGATTTCTGTTTCAGCTTCTGTTTCAGTTTCTGTTTCAGCTTCAGTTTCTGTTTCAGCTTCTGTTTCAGCTTCAGTTTCAGCTTCAGTTTCCTCAGATAGTCCAAGCTCAATTTCTTCATTTTGTGCGACAGATTGCGTTGCATGTACTGGTACGCTCGACCCTACCATCATGCTCCCTACCATAACTGCCACCATTTTTTTCCTTAATTTGTACTTCACTAAAATCCACCATTCCTTTCGCATTATCACTATAGTTGACTAAAATTATCTGTTCAAAAAGGTATACCTTTTTGACACGGCAAAAATAGGGCTGAAAACACAAAAAAGACACTACATATTGTGTCATATAGTGTCTTTACGTCCTAAAATTACTTGTATAAAAAGGTATACCTTTTGGCACTCAAACTTGCTCTTTTAATCATACCACCATTTTTTACCAAAATCAAGCTTATTCTTAAAAAAATCTAATTTTGTAAATTGCAACAGTCTCGTAGCAGGCGACCACAGGGTCAGTTCTTCCTACAAAAAGCCAATAAATAATTATGTGAAATTCCTCTTTCCTTTTTTGATTTTTTTTGGTACAATAGATTTGGCTACACGTTTCGCATAAAAACAACGAAAGTAGCCAAAGGAGGAATACTTATGGCGAAAAAGAAAAAAGATTATAAAAATTTACTCGGACTATTCACAGAACCTTTTTATACAATTACCACTTCCATGGAAAAAGGAAGCCACAAAACGATTTATAAAACAGCCCCGTTGTTGTTCCAAAAGTGGTGTTATACTTCACTTTTGACAGACAGCTCGTTGACACCTACAAATATCGTCAACGATATCGAAAATGACGACACAAAAGAATACGCTTTTGTTATGAAAGCAAACCCATCTCCACGCAAAAAATATGCCATCACTTTGGAATCGTATTCGACCAAGAAACATCCATTTGTGAAAGACTTGGCTTTGCTTGTGGAGGCATTTACACCGTCTCAAAATACGAAAAACACGTATTTTTTAATGGAAGAAGAAGTCGAAGAATTGAAAAAATCACTTTCGCAAACCACCGATTTTTACGTGGAATATCTCACGGCGATTGCGTGGCAACTCGATTTATTAGAAGTATTTCCTTCAATTCATACATCGATGGCAACGGCTTCTAAAAATGCAGAGTATTTCTTCAAACATACGACAGAAGAAATGTTGCGAAAATGTGGTGTGGCGGGGTGTGCTTTGGCTGCGAATCGATTTTTCACTCATATGGATTTGGAGGTTGGCACAATCAATCGAGATTTTTTCTTGAAGTATTTGCAATCGTCTTTTTCTGTTGAGCAAATTTTCGTCGATTTTTACCAGTTGCTCGATTTTGATATTTCAAAATTATGGGAGCTTTCACCAGACGAACTCGATGAAGAAGAACAAATGGTTGCTTCCTCATTTTTATTTACTGGTATTTTGCTCGATGAGTGGTTCGTATTTCCTATGACGAATTTCCTTCATTTTCTCCGTCCGATTTCTTTCATTGCAATCGACTTTTTGATTTCTGTCAACTACTTGGCAAACACTGTCATTCTAGGGCGAGAACTCGATTTGGAAATTTTTTCGCCACCATCGTATCTGGAATTGACTGTTGTGGCTAAAACATTATTCGGTGGGAAAAATAGTGAAGAACAACCATTTGAATCACTGCCATTCTTTGATTATGAAGAGTTTTACCAAGACATCAAAGATACACAAATTTATTATAACGATCCGTTTATTGATTTGCCATTATTTCAAAGTGATATTTTCCGATTTGCCATTTATCGAGAAGATGAGATAGAAGAGAAAAAAATATTAGAAGTCGACACCACAATGTTAGCAGATGAATTTTGCCAAGACGTTTGCAATGCATTTTACGAATTCGATGTCGACGCATACACGCTTGAACTGTTAGATGAAAATGCGTTCCCGATGATTTTTGCACCGTCATACACGAAAAAAAGCATTAATTTCATTGACGAAAAGCAGTTGGTGGAGTTGCCATTTTCCTTGAAAAACCCACATTTGACTTTATCACCGAAAGAAGTCGGTGTTGTACCACCACTCAAACTCGAACTTGTAGCAGTCAAAACTTCAGCGGTGAATCGACTCTATCCAAGAATTTCCGAATAAAAAAGAGGTGAAATACGAATGAATTCCCATGCCCACGGCGGTGATTTGGACGAATTGCAACGCACAAGAAATATAGACAAAGAGGCACTCCTTGATTTTAGTAGTAATATCAATCCTTTGGGGTTTCCTGATTCAGTCAAGAAACTTTTGCAAAATCATTTAGATATCGTGACGAAATACCCCGACAAATCCTACATTGCATTGAAAGAATCCATTGCAAATTACACAGGGGCAGATAGGGGACATATTGTCGTTGGCAATGGAGCAACGGAGCTGATTTCAACGTTTATCGGCTTAATCGAAAAAAAATCAGCCGTCATTGTCGCACCCTCATACTCAGAATACGAAAGGGAATTGTCTTTGCGTGCGTGTGCGTACACGTATTTCCCGTTATTGCCTGAGGAAAATTTTCTGCTCGATGTACAGAAATTATGTAGTGTCATTACAGAGGAAGTGGGGCTTTTGGTTTTGTGCAATCCGAACAATCCCACAGGTTCTGTCATTTCGCAAAGTGAATTGAAACGCATACTTGACCATTGCCAATCGACGAAAACTGCCCTCATGATTGATGAAACGTACATTGAATTTGCTGATGAGATGGCACGTCTGACGGCAATTCCTCTGACGAAAGAATACGACAATTTATTTGTCATTCGTGGCACGTCGAAATTTTTCGCTTGTCCTGGGCTGCGTTTGGGGTATGGCATTTCGAGTAACGAAGCATTTTTGACGCATTGGGAAACGCACCAAAATCCTTGGTCAGTCAATTCCATTGCGGAGTTTGTCGGGGTTCATTTATTTTCTGAAAGCGAATTTCAAAATAAAACGAAGCAATTGATTGCCACAGAGCGAAAAAAAATCATCGACACCATCTCAAAATGGCGGAATTGTGAGATTTATCCCTCACATGGGAATTTCGTTTTGATTCGGTTGCTGTCGAAAAAAATCACTTCAAACATGATTTATGAAGTTTGCTTGGAGCGACAAATGGTCATTCGCAATGCAGAAAGTTTTGAGACACTCGACGATTCGTATCTGCGTTTTTGTATATTAGAAGAACAGCAAAACGATGAATTGCTTGCGATATTACATACACTGATTGACGGTTGAAATTGTCAGCAATAATTTTCATAGTTTTCGCCATATTATACTTGAGGTGATTTTATGTCAGAGCAAATCAGTGAGAAGAAATTACAATATTACTTATTTTTACTACAGCAAGCCATGGTGAGAGCAGAAAAAAAATTGGCGGAGGAAATCGCTTTTTTCGATACGCATAGTTTTTATTTACATTATAAGAGTGCAATATGTGAAAATGGGGAGTCCATCGAGGATATCTTAAATCACATGGAGCATTGTATTCCCTTGGCATTGACACAGAAAAGTCTCGAAGTATTTTTGGAGTCGAGTCAGGGAGTAGATAAGAAGCAGAAGCTCAATGCTTTTTTCCAAATGGCAAAGGAAGATTTTTTGCAAGTGATTGCGTATACGAAGAATGACAAGGAGGCGTTTGCTGATGTGTCGTTGATGTGTGAGAGTTTGCGGAAGAAATTAGAATTTTTATAGTGAGAAAGAGAAAGAAAAAAGAAAGACCTTGAGACGCTGTCTCAAACTCTGCCAGCTTTTGAAAAAGCTGAAGCAAAACTTTATCTTTGCTAGCCTTATTTTTTGCAATATTAATAAAAGACCTTGGTGCTTTGCCCCAAACCCCACCAGCTTTTGAAAAAGCTGAAGCTAGGCTTTGAGAGACCAAAACTTTATATTTACTAGCCTTAATGTTTGCAATATATGATTGTGAAAAACAATATCATAATTTAGTATATGAAAAGAGGTCATTATGTCACAATACCCATACTTGACATTAAATGAATATTACCGAGAGCGATTCGGTAAAAAAATCGCAAAAATCGCCTTAGATGCAGGCTTTACTTGCCCAAACCGTGATGGCACTCTAGGGACAGAGGGCTGCATTTTTTGTAGTGCATATGGTTCTGGAGATTACGCACAAAGCCGTACACTTTCCATTTCTGAACAAATTGAAAAAGGAAAAGAGATGATCGAAAAAAAGTGGAAAGATGTCGGTTACATCGCTTATTTTCAGGCCTTTACAAATACGTATGCACCTGTTTCTGTTTTGGAAAAAATATACAATGAGGCACTCACCCAACCTGATGTCGTTGGGGTATCGATTGCCACTCGTCCCGATTGTTTGGGCGAAGACGTTCTCGATTTGCTCGAAGAGATTAGCAAAAAAACAGCCCTTTATGTGGAGCTTGGTCTCCAAACTGCAAATGAAGAAACTGCGGTATTCATTGAACGTGGTTACGCAAACGACGTATTTGTAACGGCTGTCAATGCTTTGCACAAAAGAAATATTCCTGTCGTCGTTCATTTGATTTTGGGCTTGACAAATGAAACGTCGTGTGATATACTGAAATCGATAGACTTCATCAATAATTTACCAATCCACGGTGTAAAGTTACAATTATTACACGTCATCGAGGGTACAAAATTGGCAGAACTCTACAAAAAAGGGGCCTACGCTCCTTTGACACTCGAGGAATACCTCTTACTTTTATGTGAGGCTGTGGCACGTCTTCGCCCCGATATGATCGTACATAGATTTACTGGTGATGGGAAAGAAGATACACTTTTGGCACCTCTTTGGAGTCTCAAAAAAATTAATGTTTTGAATGGATTCCATAAAAAAATTAAAAAAGAGAGTATTTTTCAAGGGCAAACGTACCAGAAGCGTAAAGAACAATAAATATAATTGTCTTACGTCTTCGCAAGTAATTTTAGGAGGATTACAAAATGGAAGCAACAGCAAACGCTAATTTTTTAGTCAGAAAAAACGTAAATATCACATTCAAAGCGTACTTTATTGATGCAATGGGGAGTATGGCATTTGGTTTATTTGCCTCCTTGCTCATTGGTACAATTTTAGGCACAATCGGGACAGAACTTTCCCAAGAATGGCTCGTTGAAATCGCAAATTTTGCAAAAGCCTCTGTTGGTGCGGCTATGGGTGCCTCGATTGCTACGGCTTTGGTGGCTCCGCCACTCGTTATGTTTTCAGCAATTACCGTTGGATTTGCCGGCAATTCGCTCGGTGGTCCCGTCGGTGCCTTCATCGCAAGTATTGTGGCAGTCGAAGTCGGCAAACTCGTATCGAAAGAAACGAAAATCGATATCATCGTGACACCAACTGTGACGATCATCATCGGGGTATTGGTTGCAAATGTAACTGGGCCTTTCGTTTCTAGCATCATGACAAGCATCGGTACAATCATCAATGTATCGACTGAACTTGAGCCATTGTTAATGGGTGTTATCGTGGCAGTTGTCGTG
>JAWXUZ010000042.1:0-21403 GCA_044425835.1 Bacillota bacterium
TGAGTTGGTTTGTGAGCGTTTGGGCTTCTGCGTGTGCGTATGTACCGTCCAAACCAACGTATGTATTTGTCCCTACTGTTGCTTGAAATGCACTGTTTGAGGTCAATTCTCCATGCGAAATAAAGGTGTCATCTTTCACAACACCCACTCTCAAAGTCGTTTCATTGATTTTCATTGAAGAAACATTCTTCCCTACGCTTTCAAGCCCTACATATAACAAATCGGGTATTGGCGTTTCGTACGCATACACACCTGAAACTGTGCCAAATAATAACAATAGACCAATCAATATTCCCAAAAGTAACTTTTTCACTTTGTCGCCTCCATAGTTTTCAAAATAATTATTATACTATGGTACCACAAAATCCCAGAAAAATAAAGACTTTTTTAACAAGTTATAATAATTAAATAAAAATACCAAGTAATTCATAAAAATTTCACCTGAATCGCTTGGTATTTTGTAGTTATTTTACAAATTAATATTACTCAAATCATCAATGACTTTCGCTTTCATTTTAGAAAGTGATTCCGTCAATTCCACAGGTACAATATGCGGATTGTTGAGTCTGCGATGTTCGTCCCACAACGTATTTTTTTCTGCATCACAATACGCTTTGATGTCCATAACTTTCGGTGATTCGTAAACGACTTTTCCTTGTACAATCATCGGTTTTAATAATTCTCTGACAACGTAGGAATTTGCTTCTAGCGTCATATGTTTCCATTTTGCAAAATGGTCACAAATGCGAAGTGGTTTCGTTTCATCAATCGTTTCGTTGTCCAAACCAATCAAATCGGCTTTGATTTTTCCTGTTTCCTTATCGTAAATTCTGAATATTTTTTTCACACCGGGATTGGTCACTTTGATTGGATTGTTTGACAATTTGATTTTAGGTATAAATTCGCCGTCGTCCCCTTCTTCAGCCGCCAATTTATAGACACCGCCAAAGGCTGGGCAATCATCACACGTAATCATTTTCGTGCCAACACCCCACAATGTAATTCTTGCACCTTGCAGTTTCAAACTCGCAATGAGATTTTCATCTAAATCACTAGAAGCACTGATGATAGCATCGCCAAAACCTGCTTCTTCTAGGAGTTCCATGGCTTTTTTTGAAAGGTAGGCAAGGTCGCCACTATCGAGGCGAATGCCATAATTTTTAAGTGGAATCCCTTGTGTTTTCATCTCTTGGAAGACTTTAATTGCATTTGGTACACCGCTTTCAATCGTATTGTATGTATCGACAAGCAACAAACAATTCGTCGGAAATGACTTTGCGTACTCACGAAATGCCGTCAATTCATCAGGAAAACTCATAACCCAACTATGTGCGTGCGTCCCTTTGACTGGTACATCAAATAATTTTCCAGTCAACACGTTACTCGTCGCCACGCAACCACCTATGATGGCAGCCCTTGCTCCAAATACACCAGAATCAGGACCTTGGGCCCGTCGCAAGCCAAATTCCAAAACGGCATCGCCTTGTGCCGCCCATGCAACACGAGATGCTTTTGTGGCAATCAAACTTTGATGATTGATGATATTTAGGAGTGCAGTTTCTATAAGTTGTGCCTCAAAAATCGATGCCGTAATGCGAATGAGAGGTTCTCTCGGGAATACAACTGTCCCTTCGGGAATGCCATACATATCACCTGTAAAACGGAAATCTTTCAAAAAAGCAATGAAATCCTCAGTAAAAATACCGAGTGTACTTAAGTAGTTTAAGTCGCTTTCTGAAAAATGAAGTTCTCTCAAATATTCAATGGCTTGCTCCATACCTGCAACGATTGCAAAACCATTGCCACTTGGATTGACACGGTAAAACAGATCAAATACAGCTTTTTTTTCGTGATTGCCTGTTTTAAAATACCCTTGCATCATAGTGAGTTGGTATAGGTCAGTGAGTAGTGCGTTTGCATGAAATGGTTGCATGATGAGAATCCTCCTTAATAGACCTTCATTTTCAAATTTTATCGTACCATTATTTTAGTTAAATACATATTCTAATTTAGTATACTAAATTTTTATCGAAATTGCAAGTATTTTGAAATATTTATAAAATTATTGTTATTTTAAAAAAGAAAAGACCTTGTAGCTCTGCCTCATACTCCGCAGCTTTTTAAAAAAGCTAGAGCAAAACTTTATTTTTGCCAATCGTAATGTTTGAAAAGCCTTATATTTTTTGGCAATTTTGATTTGGGGATCAATATTTAGTGCTTGGATTATGAAGAATCAAAAAATAGGCATTCTTTTCGTGAAACCTACAAAAGAAGATCTGCAAGTCCACGTGTTGCAGGATCACTTTGCAATGCGTCGATTAGAGGTTGCTCATCTTTTTCGGGCAAACCTTTGAATACACCAACCAACTCCCTTTTAAATATTTCTAATTGATTCTCCGTTGCGATTTTTTTTATTTTCTTATATAATGGAACGAGTTGAATTGCTCCCTCACTACGAACGAGTAAGCTAATATATTCAAACAAATAATAAGATTTATTAAATATATCCTTATATGTCTCCAAATTTGCATCCTTTAAAAGTTCACAAACACGTACATAATTTTTTTGTTTAAAATAATAATTAGCAACTGTCAAACTTGTGGTGATGTATGATGTTTTTGTATTATAAGCATACATATACGCTGTGATATATCTAGTTTCTTTTGTCTGTTCGATTTCAAGAAACATTTTTAAATACACTTCAAAGAAAGCAATTCCTTTTTCTTGCAAATTATTGTCGTAATATTGCACTGCACATACATACAAAATTTCCAAATTCGGCAAATGAGATTCCGTTTGTTTTTTTAAATACTCTTCAGATACACGTTCAAAATCATCAAAACGGCCAATCAGCGGGTAAGTCTTGCACAATTCCAAAATTAAAAAAGGAATTTGAACTTCTTCAACTTTAGAATTTTCAATGATTGCAAGTGCTTCCTCACAAAGTTTTGCTTTCAAAAATAAATCTCCAGTGCCGTATATAATTTCTTTACGAACCTGTATATCGAAAGTATTTTTTTCGATCATCTCATTTAAAATTTTTTCGTTTCGACCAGATTTCTGTTTTAGTGCACTAGCAATTGAACCATAGTGATGCAAATTGACATCGATCGAAGCTGCATCGTTAGAGTGTGTTTTTATTTTTTCGTGTATTGCACCATAAAAAAAGAATTTTTCCTTTACCATATTGACCAAACGTGGAAGTTTTAAAATATAATTAACGGTTCCTTGTTCGTCTGCATAATCAATTAGATTAATAATGGCTGAGGCACATGTATCTCTATCTTTATGTTTAATGAACTCGGCAACCCATTTGATTGATTCATCAAAAATTTCGTCGGCATCTACGTACATAAACCAAAGACCCCTTGCCACCTCAACACCCGTATTCCTAGCTGCTGAAAAATCATCGCACCATTCAAATTCAAGAAATACATCGGCATATTTTTTTGCAATCTCAATCGTTCTGTCGGTAGAGCCTGTGTCTGTGATAATCAGCTCCATGTCTATCAGATCTCTCAGAGGTTGAAGTGCTTGCAAACAACGTTCTAAATATTTTTCTTCATTTTTTACAATCATACCCACACTCAATTCGCAACGACCTTCTAGCGTAGTACTTGTCTTTTTATTTTTTTCTATGAGTTTTTTTTGTATCAATTCTTGTGGTTGTAAATGTTTGTGTTTTTTCTTTTTCTTCTTTTTTGCCATAATAGATTCCCTTCATTCGTCATATTAACGTTTTTATATACTCTACATCAATTTAATCGACATTAATTCAAGAAAATTATAGACCTTTCAAAAAAATTGCAAGTAAAGGGGCTGCAACCAAATTCATTGGTTACAGCCCTTTTGTTTATTTTATAAATTAAATTACATCTTTTTTTACTAATTCAAGCACTTCTGCTTCGGAAATTCCCAACAATTCAGAGTAAATTGCAACATTATCTTCTCCAAGCAATGGTGCTGCTTTGATGACTTTGTCTTCTTCACCATGAATTTTAATTGGTGTACCAGGAATTTTGATTTCTCTTTCCATACCAGGTTGGAATACATCCCAGAGCATATTTCTTTCTTTTGTTTGTGGATGTTCTGCCACTTCAGGAATTGTCATGATTGGACCGAAAGGAATTGACATTCCAGTAATGATTTCTTCGAGTTCAGCAACAGTTTTTGTCATTGTCCATTCTTCGATGATTGGTTTGAGATCGCCCAAGTAATTGTCACAACGATCTAAATTCGTTGCATATTTTGGATTTTCAATCAATTCAGGTTTGCCCATTGCAGTACAAAGGCCAGCAAACATTTTATTTGTACCACAACCCATTACGAAATCAGCATCTTTTGCTCTAAAAGAGTCAAATGGAGCGATACTTGGATCTTGATTTCCTGCTCTATGTGGATGTTTTCCTGCAATTGTGTATTCCACAACGAAGTTTTCCATAACTGAAAATAGCGTGTCCACCATAGAAACGTCGATGCGACGACCAACGCCTGTTTTTTCTCTTTCATAAAGAGCCATCAAAACACCCATACAGAGGTATGCACCTGAATAGTTGTCCCCAACAGAAGGACCAATTTTACAAGGAGGGCCATCTGCGAATCCAGTCACACTCATCATACCACTCATTGCTTGTGCAACGATATCGTAACATGGACGAGCTGCCAAATCTCCAGTCAAACCGAATCCGCTGATTGAACCGTAGATGATTCTAGGATTGATTTTTTTCAAATTTTCATAAGAAAATCCGAGTTTTTCCAAAACGCCTACTTTGTAATTTTCGCAGACAACGTCAGCAGTTTTTACGAGTTCAGTGAAGATTTTCTTACCTTCTTCTGATGCCAAGTTGAGTGTTACCCCTTTTTTATTTCTATTGATATACGCATAGTATCCGCTGTAGTTGTTTTCCATAGGTCCCCAACCACGAGTTTGATCGCCAGTTTCTGGGCGTTCAATTTTAATAACTTCTGCACCGTGGTCAGCCAAATTCATTGTACAAAAAGGACCGCTGTACGCTTGTGTAAGATCTAAAACTCGAATTCCTTCCAATGGTCTTTCCATAATATTCCCTCTTTTCTCTATAATATTGTTTATTATTTTAGAAAAGAGTAGATCGAAATCTACTCTTTTCTTTTTTATCTTTATGTATTTTTTAAAATATTAGTTTGGGTGAACCGCATCTTTGAATACTTCGATTTGAGGTCCTCTTTGGTCAGCTTTTGCAATGAACAAGCTACCAGTAGCAGTTCCACAAAGAATCGGAGGTTCAAAACCAGTAGCAGCAGTATCATTGATGCCAGTCATGTCAGCACCTTTGACTCTGTTTAACATACCAGCAACTTTGTAAGCTTCAAATTTACAAGTGTAAGATTGATTTCCTACTTTTTCAATCCAACCGTGGTATTCCATAAAGTCACCAACGTAAACAGGAGCTGTGAATTCGATATCTTTGTATCCTAAGAATAAGCTGATATCTCCATCTACATAAACCATTAATTCAGTTCCAACGTCACCCCATTGGTTTACGATTCTAGCACCGTTTACCAAATCGCCAGTATAGTGACCATCTTTTGCACTCATCATTACGTGATGCACAACTTTTTTACCTACCATAATAAAATCCTCCTTTGATATTGGATAGTAACGAAATGTATCTGGTTAAATTTCTTAACCTTAACTACAGTTTATTTCATACAGTTAGTGGAAAGTCAAGTGGTTTTTTAAAATTTATAAAAAAAGTTCTTTCAAGCTTTGCGAAAACTATACTCTAACTGTACGGTTTGGGAACAACCCTTCATTTCATTTATCATTTTTTGCCTTGCTATAAAAAATATTATTAAATCACACACTATATAATAGGTAGAAACTCATATTTTTTATGAATTTTTTATAGAAAAATCATTATATCAATCACTAAGAGACATTTTTTGCTATCATTTAACGTCAACAAATCCATCTTTTTCTTTTGAATTTCGATATGAAACTCTATTTTTTATAAAAATCGTGCAAAACAGTATAAAATTTGGGGAGATTTTATTTATTTTTCATCCGCATATTTATCTTAAATAAATACGTTCTGCAATTTATACAATAAAAGATACTTTATTCTTGTATTTTTATTCAATTTGTATGTCGACAAAAATATAAATTATAAACAAAAGAAATTGAAATATTTAGTTGTTTTCTTCTGATAATTATTACTTATGTACATATTACATAGAATATTATATGTGACCGCAAAGGACTCGTTCATTCTCTACTGTTTACTTTTTCAACATAAAATACGTTCTAGTCGAATCTCATTTAGAGAATAGTCACAAAAAATACACCTTAGATTTAGTGATTAATTTAACAATTTTTGATTGACACTCTTGTACTTCAAGTGATACAATGACAACACAGTAGAAATGCATTCAGATTTCTACTGAAAATTGTTTGTATTGCTTGTATGACATCTTGTCTGAGTAATTTCTAACTAATGAAATACATCGGCAACTGCATACGCAAGCAAAAACTTGTAATGTTAGAGAGGGAGTGACGATTTGAGTAAAGTGAGAAAAAGTACTTATCATGAAGAAGCACAACGTGGGTTTACCCCAAGAACTGCAATGGAAGAGGCGTCAAGATGTTTGTTATGCCATGATTCCCCTTGTAGTAAAGGATGTCCAGCTGGCACAGACCCTGGAAAATTCATCCGTTCCATTCGTTTCCGTAACGTAAAAGGAGCTGCTGAAACGATTCGAGAAAACAATGCACTCGGCGGAAGCTGTGCGATGGTCTGTCCTTATGATAGACTTTGTGAAGAAGCTTGTAGTCGTTGCGGAATCGACAGACCGATTGAAATTGGTAGATTGCAACGCTATGCAATAGAGCAAGAAGCACAACTTGGCATGAAAATTCTTGTTGCCCCTACTGAAAAAAAATCTGGAAAAGTGGCTTGTATTGGTTCAGGACCTGCTTCTCTTGCTTGTGCAGCTGAACTTGCAAAAGTGGGCTACGAAGTGACTATCTATGAAGCGATGGAAAAAGCTGGTGGTGTCTTGACGTATGGCATTAGCCCATCGAGATTGCCTCAAGAAATCGTGGATCACGACATTAAAATGGTTGAAAATCTAGGTGTGAAATTCGTTTACAACTGTAAAGTTGGAAAAGATATCACAATTGACAAATTGAAATCCGATGGATACAAAGCGTTTTTCTTCGGTACAGGTCTTTGGGCTGCGAAATTGCCTGACATCACAGGTAGTGATTTGCCTGGCGTAAAAACTGCGGTTGATTTCTTAAAAGATGCAAGAGTGTCTGGCGGAAAAGCGGACATGGGCAAAAAAGTCATCGTCATCGGTGGCGGAAATGTGGCAATGGATTGTGCATTGTCAGCGAAATTAATGGGAGCAGAACACGTTGCAATTTGGTACCGTAGAACGATAGAAGAAGCACCAGCAGATATGGCAGAAATCGAGCATATCCTCTCTGTTGGCATTCCTATGACAACAAATTTTGCACCCGATTCTATTGAAGGCAACGGAAAAGTTGAGTTTATGAACTTCAAGGGGCGTGACGGCATTTCTACTGCAAAAGTCCAAGTTGACACAGTTGTATTTGCTATCGGTCAAGCACCTGAAGATATGGGCGAAATCGCTTCACTCAAAATGAATGAAAAAGGTTGTCTCATTGCTGATGAGTCAGGAAAAACAGATAGTGAAGGCATCTTTGCTGCAGGTGATATCGTAAATGGCGGAAAAACAGTTGTAGAAGCTGTTGCTGGCGGAAAAGCTGCTGCTACAAAAATTGTTGAATACTTAGAGAGCAAATAAGGAGCGTGAGAGATATGGCGATTAAAAAAGATTTATCCATTAATTATTTAGGTGTTGAGTGCGAAAACCCATTTTTCTTATCTTCCTCTCCTGTTGGAAGCAATTATGAAATGGTCGCAAAAGCGTATGAAGAAGGTTGGGGTGGCGTATTTTACAAAACGGTTGGTATTTTCGTTGCTGACGAGTGTTCTCCACGTTTTGACCACCATAAAAAAGAAGGTACACCTTGGTTGGGCTTCAAAAATATGGAGCAAATTTCAGACAAACCAACGGAAGTCAACTTCAATAATATGGCAAAATTGAAAAGAGATTACCCAACAAAAATCATGGTTTCTTCCATTATGGGAAGTACTGTTGAAGAATGGAAAGAACTTGCGAAAATGTCAGAACAAGCAGGTGCTGACTTAATTGAATGTAACTTTTCATGTCCACAAATGACAAGCCATGCGATGGGTTCTGACGTTGGATCGAACGAAGAACTTGTGCGTGAGTACTCAAAAGCAGTATCGAGTGCAACGAAAATTCCTGTCATTGCAAAAATGACACCAAACATCACAGTAATGGAAGTGCCTGCAATTGCCGCTGTCGAAGGTGGAGCAAAAGGAATCGCAGCGATTAATACCATCAAATCCATCACAAATATTGATGTAGAAAATATGACAGCTATGCCTGTTGTCAATGGAAAATCCTCGATTTCTGGATATTCTGGAGCAGCAGTAAAACCAATTGCACTTCGTTTCATCGCACAAATGTTGCAAAATGAAAAATTAAAAGATATCCCAATGAGTGGTATTGGTGGTATTGAAACTTGGGTAGATGTTTTGGAATTTTTACTTCTAGGATGTCGCAATATTCAAGTCACAACTTCAGTTATGCAATATGGATATCGTGTTGTGGAAGATATGTCAAACGGTTTGATGCACTGGATGGCAGAGCATGGATACGATAAATTAGATGATTTCATTGGTTTGGCACTTGGTAATATCGTACCAGCTGAAGATTTGAACCGTGATTTCAAAATTCTTCCTGAATTCAATAATGACAAATGTTTGGGTTGTGGTAGATGTTACGTATCATGTTACGATGCGGCTCACCAAGCAATCGATTGGGATCCAATCAACCGTCGTCCAATCCTAAATGACAATTGTGTGGGTTGTCACCTTTGTTTGAATGTATGTCCTGTGGCAAATTGCATTACGCCAGGCGAAGTGAAATGGAAACCAGGCAGACAAAAAATTGATATCGCAATGAAACATATCTACGATTGAGATTGATTTTATAATTTGGGTGTCTGCATAAAAATAGGTACGTGTCTTATGGTATAATTCCTTTTTATGCGACTACCCTATTTCAAATCACATATAAAAAGCGACAATTCTCTATAGTTGTCGCTTTTTTGCGTGTCATTGGGAAGATTCTTTGTAATTACGGTTGTAAATTTTACTAGAGGGATACTTATCAGGAGGAGGGAATTCCTCACCTTAGAGAATATAGTGGTGGGGAAGCAAAGTGAGTTGACTCTCCCCTACAAATTCCTCCCCAACATTTAACAATAAGCCACAAAAAATAGAAGATGGATTTCTCCACCTCCTAATTTTTCATTTAACCCTAAAAAGGTTTTTATTTGTATGTATTTATAGACTGCCCAATACTTTATCTTTGGAGCGGTCAATAACGTAGCGATCGATGAATCCTCTACCGCCCTTTTCAACTGTTTCAAATACACATTTGTATACGTAGCGATATTCAACAACAGAGTCGTATCCCTCACCGGCAGTAGGTGCTTTTTCTACAGGAGGAGCTGATGGGTCTGGTTCAGGCTCATTCGGTTTGAGATCTTCCATATGGTGAATACGAGTCACAAGCAATACTTTTTTTCGATTGACATGCAACACCATACCAATTACGGAGTCGAAATTCAACTTCAAATCGGAATAGAAACACATACCCCCTGCCCCGATATCAAATGTATCAGCTGTATGAGGCAATTCTTCATCTTCCGCTTTGTTGTGCATACGATCCGAGAAAATTTGCATATATTTTTCCATACGTGCAGCGTCTAATTCTTTTTTCTTTTGGTTACTTACAAATTCGTCAACTAAGTTATTGTACTCACCTGTATCTTCACGTGAGACAACACCACTATCGATAATTTCGTAGTCAAAACGCAAGATATCTTCTACCCGAGCATGTTTTCTACGTTGTTGTTGCAACGTTTGTCCTACAAGATTAACTTCTATATAGCCAATATCTCCTTTTGTGAAAAATTTCGATACCTCAATTGTATCTTTGAAAATCCCATTTTTGTTTTTGAAAACAATATTATACGGTGTTTCAGGGTCAAGTTTTACCGTAGAAATTGGATTCACAAATAACACAGCCATATTCGTTGCTGTAAATTCACTCAACAAAGTGATGTATGAATTTTTTTCGTCGTGGTGACGATGTGCTGCCGCATCTTTTTCAACTGGAAAGATATCCACTAAAGTGCCTGTTTTCAATTTTAACAACCGTCCTCGTTCCATGGATGGTGGTGGTAATTTTTCTTTTTTCTTACTACCGAATAAAAACATAATTAGTATCTCCTTTCATCCTGTGTCATAGAAAACTAAGACAATACGTAAGCAGATAAGCAATTACACCTCGCTAACTGTATATCAAAATTTTCAATCAACCAATCTACATGGTTGACATCTCTAATACATCATACCAAAAAATAACAGAGATGTCTACTAAATTTTCGAAATAAATCACTAAAAAATTTTTTTCATAGGATTTTGACAATGAGAAGAGCGTATTGTATCCAAATTGCATGAAAAACGAATCGATTTGTTGGAAACGGAAATAAAAAAACAACTGTTTTTGTAAAAAATCAACAAAAATAGAGAGCGGTTTTTACACATAATCACCACAACCAGAAGTATGATAAACTAAAACACGTGGATTGTCATACTTCCGATTGTGATATAGTTCTTATGCTTTTGCGACACCAAGCGTCACTTTTTCACCATTGATATTCCATTCTTTAGAAAGTGTGCCACCACTACCTTCTGTCACAGAGTCTGCAAGGACATCAGTTGCAATGTCGTTGTTTTTCAATACTTCGGCAATGCGTGCATTTCCGCTATGGAAAATGTTGATGTGGTCAGTCACTAGGAAATCAGCTTCTTTTCTCATGGTTTGGATTTTGCTCACAATTTCACGGACAAACCCTTCTTCGATTAATTCAGGAGTCAAATTCGTATCGAGTACGACTGTCGTTGTGGCATTTGCTGAAGAAATATAACCATCTTTTTGTGCAGTTTCTACTAACACATCATCAAGTTCGAGTACGACGTCTTGTCCGTCCACTGCGATTGTGATTTTGCCATCATTTTTGAGTGTCGCCATAAATGCGGAAGAATCTTCTACTGATTTCAAAGCATTACCAATTGCAGGCACGAGCTTGCCATATTTTTTACCGAGTGTTTTTAGTTGCGGTTTGAAAGTATACGCTGTAAATGCTTGTACATCATCCGTAAATGTCACTGCTTTGATGTTGAGTTCTTCTGCAACGATATCACCAAACATTTCTGGCAATTGTTGTTCTGATTTGATATACATCATAGCGAGTGGTTGGCGGTTTTTCATAGCCGCTGTATTTCTTGCAGAACGCCCTTCCACGACAATTTTTAGTACAAAATCCATATTGACTTCCAATTCTTTGTTGACCCATTCGCTATGATATTCTGGCCAATCACAAAGATGCACACTCTCAGGGGCATTTGGATTTGGTTTGCGAACGAGATTGCCGTAAATCGATTCTGCCATAAATGGAGTGAAGGGTGCAGTCAATTTACACAAATCCTCAAGTACAGTATACAGTGTCATGTAAGCGTTGATTTTATCTTGCTCCATGCCTTCAGCCCAGAATCTCTCACGGCTTCTTCTTACGTACCAGTTTGACAAATCGTCTACAAAATCAGCCATTGCTCTTGCAGGTTCAGTCAATTTATACGCATTCAAAGAGTCGTCAACGAATTTATTGAGTGTTTGCAATTTCGACAAAATCCATTGATCCATTGGTGAGAGTTCATCGTAATCGAGTTCATGTTTGCTTGGATCAAACGAGTCGATATTTGCATACAACACATAAAATGCATACGTATTCCAGAACGTACCCATATATTTTCTTTGGAGTTCGCTCACAGCGTCATCATAATAACGGCTAGGCAACCAAGGAGCAGAATTTGCGTAGAAATACCAACGCACAGCGTCCGCACCTTGTTTATTGAGAGCATCCCAAGGATCGACAACATTGCCCTTGTGCTTGCTCATTTTTTGTCCGTTTTTGTCTTGTACATGCCCCAAAACGATACAATTTTTGAAAGAAGATTTGTCGAATAACAACGTGCTGATTGCCATCAAAGTGTAGAACCACCCTCTCGTTTGGTCGACAGCTTCACTGATGAAATCGGCAGGGAAACTTTGATCGAATACTTCTTTATTTTCAAATGGATAGTGCAATTGTGCAAATGGCATCGCCCCACTATCAAACCAACAGTCGATGACTTCTTCAACACGAGTCATACCACCCGTTTTGTTACATTTTGGACAGTTGAGATGTACTTTGTCGATAAAAGGTTTGTGCAATTCAATTTCATCAGGACAGTCAGGAGACATTTCCTTAAGCTCGGCAATGCTACCGATTGTATGTCTGTGACCACATTCACATTCCCAAATTGGCAGAGGTGTCCCCCAGTATCTCTCACGAGAGAGTCCCCAGTCGATGACATTTTCTAAGAAGTTACCGAAACGACCTTCTTTGATGTTGTCAGGCAACCAGTTGACTGTGCGGTTGTTTGCCACCAAACGGTCTTTGACTGCCGTCATTTTGATGAACCACGTACTTCTTGCATAGTAAATGAGTGGTGTATCACATCGCCAACAGAAAGGATAATTATGCTCGAAAGGAATTTTCATAAACAATGAGCTATGTTCTTCCATATACTCCAAGACTTTTTCGTCGGCATCTTTAACAAACATTCCAGCAAAAGGACCAGTTTCTTCAGTCATATTTCCTTGGCTGTCCACGTATTGGCGGAAAGGAATGTCGTAACGACCACAAACTCTAGCATCTTCTTCCCCGAACGCACCTGCTGAATGGACAATTCCTGTACCATCAGTCAAAGTAACGTAAGTGTCGCAAGTCACAATGAACGCTTTCGGATCATTTTCTAGGAAATCAAATAATGGCATATAGCGAATATGCTCGAGGGCTTGCCCTTTCATCGTTTCGATGACTTCATAATTATTTTCACCAAGTACATCATCGAGCAACGCTTCTGCTAAAATAGCCACGTAGCCATCGTGTTTGACTTTTGCATACATTTCATCTGGATTGACTGTCAAAGCGACGTTTGAAGGCAACGTCCAAGGAGTTGTCGTCCAAGCAAGGAAAAATTCATCGTCTTTGCCTTCTACTTTGAATTTTGCAATTGCTGAATTTTCTTTGACATCTTTGTAGCCTTGTGCCACTTCGTGAGAGGACAAAGCAGTTCCACAACGTGGGCAGTAAGGCACGACTTTATGCCCTTTGTAGAGCAAATCTTTGTCCCAAATTTGTTTCAAAGCCCACCATTCAGACTCGATATAGTCGTTATGGTACGTCACATAAGGGTGATCCATATCTGCCCAAAAGCCGACACGATCGCTCATAGAACGCCATTCTTTTTCGTATTTCCAAACACTTTCTTTACACTGAGCAATGAAAGGCTCAACGCCGTAACTTTCAATTTGAGGCTTGCCATCAAGCCCCAACACTTTTTCCACTTCAAGTTCCACAGGCAAACCGTGTGTATCCCAGCCTGCTTTTCGTGGTACTTGGTATCCTTTCATTGTTTTGTAACGAGGAATGATATCTTTTACCGCACGAGTGATGATATGTCCGATGTGTGGTTTTCCGTTGGCAGTTGGAGGGCCATCGTAAAAAGTAAATAATGGCGAACCCTCTCTCGCTTTGATACTCTTTCCGAAAATATCATTTTCTTCCCAAAACTTTCCTACTTCCAATTCTCTCTCAACAAAATTCATGTTGGTGGGTACTTTGTCGTACATAAAATTTCCTCCTTAATCTTCTCTTTTTATAATAAAAAACTACAACAAAAAAACTCCTTTGTTCCTTGAAACAGGACGAAAGAGTTCACTCCGTGGTACCACCTGATTTGACAATAAAATTGTCCGCTCATGACATTATGAAAAACCAATGCAACAAATACACTACCATCATAATGTGCCCCTTTAACGCAGGTCATACGGCAAAATCTACTAAATCGTACAATATACATTGTAAATCGTTCGGTTTGCAACTCCAGAGTGATTTTTGGAATTTCTCTCATGGATAGGATTCCACCGCCCCTATCTCTCTTTGCATGAGTATTGAAATACTTACTTTCTCTATCAAAGTCATTTCTATATCTAGTATAACGCATTTTTTTTGATTTGTAAAGTGTTTTTTTTCACACAATTTCCAATTATAAATCGTGATGTGAATTCACACAAAAACACCCAGTTTTTACTAGAAATCCCGACAAAGATATGCTATACTATTTTTAAGTCATCTATTGATTGATTCCTCAATGGCAAACTATGTATCTGTATAAATTAGCGATTCCCAAACATTTTGAAAGGGGTTAGATGCAATGAGTAAAAAAATGCAAGGTGTGATTCACTCTATCGAACTAAACGAAAATACATACGACAATGTCACGTTAAATCCTACACTGATTAATTTCTTTTTTGGAAAAAATGGCGTAGGGAAATCAACAATTGCACACAAAATAGAGGGTAAAAATTTTCCTGATATTTCCTTGAATAATTACGAGGTTTTGGTCTACAATAGCGACTTTATCCACCGTAACATAAGAGAAGATGCCACACTTTCTGGGGTGTTTAGTTTGGGCGAAGAAAATATTGAAATCAAGCAGTCAATTGCCCAAAAAGAATCGCAACTCCAAAATCTAAGAAGAGAGTATGTTGAGCATAAAAATTTATGTGATAAAAAATCCGCAGCACTTGATCAGTTAAAATTAGTTCTCAAAGATAAATGTTGGAAAGAGACAGAATGGGTTCGCAACAATTTGCCAGAAACAATAAAAGGTTATCGCACCAAAATAGCAATGGCGAATCAATTATTGACGATCACAGTACCTAGAAAACACAACATGAACATACTCGCAAATATATGCCAGACTGCGTTCGGTTCAGATGACACGATTTTCCAAAAATTATCGACTATTGATTTACTAGAATTACAAAGTATTTTCGGTTTCGACACGCTCGCCAAAGTCATTACAGGTAGTGCCGACACCCCTTTTGCCGATTTTATCCGTCTCATTGGAGCAGTTGACTGGATCAAGCAAGGACATCAAAAATTTAGTGATATTTCAAAAAATCAATGTCCGTATTGCAAACAAGAACTACCTGTCGATTATGAACAACAATTCGCCTCTTGTTTTGATGAACGCTATGAGGTGGATTGCGATGCATTGCAAAAATTCCAACTATCGTATTTGAGTGCTGTAGAAAATATATTGAAGACAGTACAACAAAATAAAATGCTGCCATCTCCAAATATCAATCTTGCAGAGTATATTAATAAGGTAGAAACTCTCAATGTGACACTCGAATTAAACAAAAAAATGCTTTCAGACAAAATCACCGCTCCGTCTATGGCGATCACACTAGGAGATGTCGACGGCATCATCAACGAACTCAACGAAATGATTGATACAGTGAACCAATCTATCGAAACACATAACACCATCATACAATCGAAAAAAGGAAAGCAAAAGGAATGCATTACGTATGTGTGGGAGCATATGGCTTTTTTGACCCGAAGTATACTTGCTGAATATACTATCGATTGTACCAGTATTCAACATGAGATTGATATTTTGAATTTTAAAATGAGTGCTTTGAAAGAGAAAGGTCCTGCACTCAAAAAAGAAATATCTACTCTAATGAACCAAATCTCGAATGTGGAGTCTACTATGCACAATATGAATCAAAAATTATCTGATTCTGGATTCCAAGGGTTTCAACTAGCAAAAGATAAGGTGGACGACACAAAATATGTAGTCGTGCGAAATGATGGTTCCCTCGCACAAAATTTGAGTGATGGAGAGCGTAATTTCATTGCATTTTTATATTTCTATCACAAAGTAATGGGCATAGAAACTTCGGAGGCAACGGTAAAAGAAAAAATCGTTGTAATTGATGATCCGGTCTCTAGTATGGATACTAGTTCGCTTTTTATTGTGAGTTCCATTGTGCGTGAAATGATGGCGATTTGTCTAAATAATACTGCTACAGCGAAACAAACCGCCAAACGATTTATCCGTCAGATGTTTGTATTGACACATAACACTACTTTTCACAAGCAACTATCGTATGACAAAATCAAACAGTATGAATCCGTCAATTTTTATTTGATTACAAAATCACAAAATGTATCTACGATTCAACTTTGCACAAAGAAAGATCAGTCCTCAAACACTTCAATCACAGAAAAAAATTATACGCCTGTATACAATGGGTACACCGCTCTTTGGAAAGAATACAACGAAGTCTCTTCGACGTCATCTCTAATGAGAATTGTGCGACAAATACTGACACATTATTTCATTCAAATGAGCGGATACGAGGGAGATACGCTGTTGCAGAAAATTGCAAGTCAGGAAGCGGTATTTGTATCGAAAAATCCTGATGGAGGTGAGAATAGAGATTTATTTCTGATTGCCCAGTCAATGCTCCGCTATAGTTCTTCTGAAATAGAAATGTTTGATGATGAATTATATCTTTCCGATCATTGGGACTTCGACAGTTTAAAAAACGCTTTTCAACAAGTATTCGTCGCTATGGATCAAATGCAACATTACGAAATGATGATTGAACGAGCAACTTGAAAATAACGAGCAAGAAAAATGAATTCTAAGGTTTGACAATACAGCTTTACAGTGCGTTGATTTGTTGTTTGCATTTGATGGAACATTATATTTTCCTTATATAGAATTTTATTTCTACGAGATATAAATTCCAATTTATTCTAAAATCTAATAGGAGATAACGACATTATTATTATAAAAATATATCAAAATCCAATTAGAGTGTTATAATCATCTAAAATTTTGGAGAAATTAATAAAAATTTGTGTAGATTTTTCTGTGGATATAGTGTATAATAAGAGTTGTAAACGAAAATGTCGGCAACGACAAACAAAAGGGAAGGTCGATACGAATCTTGTGATGACAAACCCGACACAAAAAAGGGAGGAACAAATTTATGAAATTCAAAAAAAGAAATGCCTCATTACTTTTTGCAAGCACTTTGGTGGTTGCATCTTTGACCGCTTGTGGTGGTTCTAGCAGTAGCACTGCAGAAGCAGAAGCACCAGCTACTACTGAAGCAGAAGCACCAGCTACTACTGAAGCTGCTGCACCCGAAGCTACACCTGAAGCGGCAAGCGAAGTGAACGCTGCAGTATTCTACTATCAATATTCAGATGTGTACATCTCAAGCGTACGTTCTGCTATGGATGCAGAATTGAATACACTTGGTGTGACATTTAACAATTATGATGGTGCAAATAACCAAGCACAACAAAGCGATCAAATCAATACTGCGATCACAAATGGTGCAAATCTTTTGATTGTCAACATTGTAGAAACTTCATCTTCTGATGCGGCACAAGCGGCAGTAGAAATTGCTCGTTCAGCAGATATTCCAATCGTATTCTTCAACCGTGAAGTATCTGATGACGTGGTTTCTAGTTATGAAAAATGTGCATTTGTAGGTACAAACGCACCAGAGGCAGGTCACATGCAAGGACAAATGGTAGGCGATTTCCTTTTGGAAAATTATGACGCTATCGACTTAAATGGCGATGGTGAAATTAGCTATGTAATGTTCAAAGGACAAGAAGGAAATGCAGAAGCAGAAGCACGTACACAATTTGGTGTAGAAGATGCAGATACAATCTTGACAGCAGATGGCAAATCGGCCTTGGCATTCTATGACGCTGCAAACTCAGCAAAATACTTAGTCGATCAAGATGGTGCTTGGTCTGCAAAAGCTGCAACTGATTATATGGATGTCATTTTGGCACAATATTCAGAAGCAAATGACAATATGATTGAAATCGTAATTGCAAACAATGACGGTATGGCAGAAGGTGCTGTTGCATCTTTGCAAACGGCTGGTTATAACTTGGGCGACGGTTCTGCTACAACAATTCCTGTATTTGGCGTAGATGCAACTGAATCTGCAAAACAACTCATTGATGAAGGCAAAATGACAGGTACAGTAAAACAAGATGCAGAAGGTATGGCGAGTACAATTGCGACTTTGGTAAGCAATGTAGGTAGTGGTGCAGAACTCATGGACAATACTGGAAGTTTCAACGTAGACGACGGTATTTCTAAAATTCGTGTGCCTTACGGATTATACATAGGTTAATCAAACGACGTAGGGAATCTATTGGACTTCCTCGGTAATTATCACAAAAATCTAATTCCCGAGGAGGTCTTTTGTTTTATAGAAATTCACTCGTTCATAAAAATGCACTCGTTTGTTGTCGTCTTTTTTGAGAAGTCAAACAATCGCAAGCAAAGGAGAGGAGATTTTATGTCAGATCAAATCTTGTTACAAATGAGCAACATCTCAAAGGCATTTCCAGGTGTGCAAGCACTAAATGATGTCTCGATTTCCGTACGTCCTGGTACTGTACACGCATTGATGGGTGAAAACGGTGCAGGAAAATCCACTTTAATGAAATGTCTTTTTGGTATTTATCACAAGGACTCTGGAACGATTTCCTTGGAAGGGAAAGAAATTAATTTTAAAAATTCAAAAGATGCTTTGGAAAACGGTGTTGCCATGGTGCATCAAGAACTGAACCAAGCCTTGACACGTAGTGTGATGGACAATTTGTGGCTCGGTCGTTATCCAAAAACAGCAGGCATTATGGTAAACGAAAGTAATATGCGTCAACAAACCAACGATTTATTTGAAAAAATAGGTGTTTCTGTCGAAGCAAATGCAATCATGTCCACCCTACCAGTATCGAAGAGACAAATGGTGGAAATTGCAAAGGCGGTATCTTACGATTCTAAAATCATTGTGTTTGATGAGCCAACTTCCTCTCTTACTGAAGTGGAAGTGGAACATCTATTTCGCATTATTGATATGTTGAAATCTAAGGGTTGTGGTATTATTTATATCAGCCACAAAATGGAAGAAATTCTTCGCATTAGTGATGATGTGACGATTATGAGAGATGGTACGTGGGTAGCGACGAAGCCTGCCAAAGAAATTACGATGGATGAAATCATTCGTTTGATGGTTGGTCGTGAACTGACGAACCGTTTTCCACCGAAAACAAATGAACCTTCCGATGTCATTTTGGAGGTCAAAGAAATGTCTGGGAGATATACCAATCTCAAAGGGGCTTCTTTTTCCTTAAAAAAAGGTGAAATTTTGGGGCTTGCTGGGTTGGATGGTTCTGGACGTACAGAAGTTTTAGAAAATCTCTTTGGTGTCATGACGAAATCTGCGGGTGAGTTGACTTTAAAAGGTGAAACAATTTACAACAAATCGCCTCGTGAATCC
Organism: Bacillota bacterium; assembly: GCA_044425835.1. GTDB lineage: Bacteria > Bacillota > Clostridia > Lachnospirales > Anaerotignaceae > Chakrabartyella. Next base: position 19,459 of record JAWXUZ010000042.1, read on the forward strand.
ATCAAAAATAATTTCGCTTTGATCACGGAAGAACGTCGTGCCACTGGTATTTTGGGGATTCGTAACATTCGTGAAAATACGGTGGTGGCAAGTCTCAAGCAGTATTTGGTGAATGGACTTTACTTATCCGAGAAAAAAATGTCGGAAGATACGCAATGGGCAATTGATTCTATGCGAATCAAAACGCCAAATCAAAACACTGCCATTCGTTCCCTTTCAGGAGGGAATCAGCAAAAAGTAATTATCGGTCGATGGCTTTTGACCAAACCCGATGTACTTTTGTTAGATGAACCGACAAGAGGGATTGACGTTGGGGCGAAATATGAAATTTATCAACTCATCATAGACCTTGCAAAAGAAGGCAAAGGTGTCATGATTGCTTCTTCAGAAATGCCTGAACTCCTTGGAATTTGTGACCGCATTTTAGTCATGAGTGGTGGGCAAATCGCAGGAGAAGTCGATGCAAAAACAACGAGCCAAGAAGAAATTTTAACTTTGGCTGCAAAATATGTTTAGGAGGGAGGAGTTTCTATATGTTAATAAATAATGTTCCTACTGATGAGGGTGTAAAACAAAAGAAATCAACAAAAGAAATCATGGATATTTTACTGAACAATGCACTCTTTATTGTGATGGGGATTGCGATTTTATACATCGCCTTGAAAAATCCCAATTTCCTTAAAGTGCCTTCCTTAGTCAATATCATATCTCAAACGGCTGCGTATCTTCCTGTTGCTTTGGGGATTGCCGGTTGTATTGTACTGACAGGGACGGACTTATCTGCCGGACGTATCATCGGTTTGACGGCTTGTATTTCTGCATCGCTGTTGCAAAATACTGCAAATATGGCAAATAAAATGTGGCCAGATATCGGTACATTGCCGATTTTTGTAGTCATTCCTTTTGCAATGTTAATCGGTGCAGCCTTTGGTGCATTCAACGGTTTTTTCGTTGCAAAATTCAAATTGCATCCGTTCATCGTTACGTTGGGTACACAACTAATTGTGTATACTTGTTTGCTCCTATACGTAATGCAAGGAAATAACAATGGTATGGCAATTTCAAATCTCGATCCATCGTATACTAGTTTTGTAAAAGATGAATTGTTTAAAGTTGGAACGACTTCTGTACCAAATTATGTATTATATGCATTGATTTTGACAGTGATTATGTGGTTTATTTGGAATAAAACTGTATTTGGTAAAAATATGTTTGCATTGGGTGCGAATGAAGAAGCGGCTCGTGTTTCAGGGGTCAATACCTTCATGACAACGGTTGGTGTATTTGCTCTTGCAGGTGCAATGTATGGATTTACTGGATTTATCGAAGGTGCTCGTGTGGCTTCTAATACTGCAAATACGGGGGCAAACTATGAACTAGATGCCATTGCTGCTTGTGTCATTGGTGGTGTCAGTTTCGTCGGCGGTATCGGAAAAATCAGCGGTGTCATCATCGGTGTGTTGATGCTTCGTCTCATTTTCGTAGGGTTGAACATGGTTTCTGTCGATCCGAATCTGCAATATCTCATCAAAGGTGGTATCATTTTATTTGCTTGTGCCTTAGATATGAGAAAATATCTTGTGAAAAAATAAAAATCTTTTCATTCACAATCTGTGTTTGAAGATGTCACAAGTATTAAAAAATTACATAAATTTATTTTCATTTAACCAATAAAAATAGAGTGATTTTTTAAAAAAGTCACTCTATTTTTTGTTGCACATATTCAAATTTTGCAAGTATTTAAGAATAATATTGGTTGGTATCTCAATAACAAAAACGTTGCTTTGAGAACAATCAAAAATTTTATTCTGTTGCTTCAACTACATCCTCCGCTTCTGGAGTAGGAATTGCTTCTGCTTCAGGAGTAGGAGTTGGAATTGCTTCTGCTTCAGGAGTTGGAGCTGGAGTTGCTTCTGTTTCAGGAGTAGGAGCTGGAGTTGCTTCC
>JAWXUZ010000157.1:0-3854 GCA_044425835.1 Bacillota bacterium
TCGAACTGACGTTTGGAAAAATCCAATTTTTTCCTTAGGTCTATTAAAGTTACCCATTTTTAGAAATACATATCAAAAACTTTTGAAATTGCCTCTTGACATATTACCAGATTGCTTTCTTGTGTGTTTTGTCATTTTTACCATTTGAACATGTATGCAAGAGATATAACTTCCAAAGCAGATTGATACAAAAGTTTCACTTATTCTCTTGCGGTATATATTTTCAAGTATTACCTTTAAGGAATTTTCATATAAACGACCTCCTTCTTTATATTAAAGCTGAGGTAAATACCTCTCCAAAAACAAACACTACAGTAAATTCTTCATAAAATCCTCTAATTTGATAACTGAAATCTTTTTTAAACTAAGTGTCCAAAAGGTATACCTTTTGGATATTACGAAAAATCCTGAATAACAAAGAAAAAACGCCCAAAAAAGGCGTTTTGATGTTAGTAAACTTTGCGTTCAAAAGGTATACCTTTTGGACATTGTATGTAACTATTCCAATCATAGCATTTATTGTAAAAAAATTCAAGCATTTTCTTTATTTTTCTTAATATTCCATAAAATTTTACTGATTCCCCATACTTTTTTCTTCAAAAAATCGCACCCACCTCCCATATGTCGTCCTTGAAACTTCCAATCGTTTCGCACCTTCTTCCATCGTAATCTCCTTCGCTTGATATAACGCATACACCTCTCCGAAATTCCTAGGAATCGTCTTTTTCGGTCGCCCTAAATGTTTTCCGTTTTCCTTAGCAATCGCAATTCCTTCTGCCTGTCGTTGTCTGATGTTGTCACGTTCCGTCTCCGCCACATAGCTTAGTATTTGCAATACCAAATCTGAAATAAATACTTCTGTCAATCCATGATCTTTCGTTCTCGTATCAAGCAAAGGCATATCAAGCACAACAATCGCTACTTTTTTCTCTTTTGTAATGATTCGCCATTGTTCTATGATTTCATTGTAATTTCTCCCTGAACGGTCAATACTTTTGATGACAAGGATATCACCTGCACGAAACTTTTTCATCATTTTCTTGTACTGTGGTCTCACAAAATTTTTACCACTTTGCTTATCCATGTAAATATAGGTGTTGCCTATTCCGAAGTCGTGCATTGCTTTTCTTTGCCTATCCTCATTCTGCTCTTTCGTTGATACTCGAATATATCCATACTCCATACATTCCCTCCATTTCCTTATGTAACAGCAATAACATTTTACATTACCTAAAATCAAGATTTATACCATTATACAAAATTATACAAAATATTTTCGAAGAGCCTCACCAAAACATCACCACAACCGATACAAATTACTGCTCCGCCCCCGTTCTCTCTCCATCGCACCTCCCTCTCCAAATATCCTTCTCTAACCAAATCCCCAACCCCTCGCTGCACTGTCCTCATCGACAGATTCAATTCCCTAGCAATCGTTTTGACACTCGGAAAGCACGTTCCCTCTGCATCCGTCCGATCGCTACACGATTCCTTGTTCTGTGATTGCCACGCAAGAAGAATTGAGGGCAAACGAAAATTCATTTTTGAGTTATGGAGTTGTGCTGACAACATACGATTTTGCTGTGGAGAATGAAAAAGAAATGCAGTCGGTCGGTTGGGATTTGATGATTTTTGAAGAAGCGACTGCCCTATGTTCCGTCTACCAAGAGGACAATGTGAAAGCGAAAGTCTTGAAAAAAATATCAGTATCTTCCTATATAATATTTTTGATATTATACGACTTACTTTCTGTGTACTGCAATAGAGAAAATAAAAAGGAATTGCCCTCGTAAAAGAAAAAATATCGGCTTGCGAAATTGGTTTTTATATAGTAAGATTGATGATGAAGCAAGCAGTTTATAAAGAGATTCCTGTTCTCATTTTTTCTAATATGGAATTGGATTTGGAATTGGAAACGCAAGTGCAAGGATTTTTAGAGGGCGACAAGGTGCAGGAAGCAGTAGCAGTGGAAGTGGTCAGGCATTTTTTATTGGAGGTACGAACTGGGTAGGAAAGGGAAAGAAAGAAGAAAGACCGTGGACGCTGTCCACACCTGCCACTTTTTGAAAAAAGTGGACAAAAACTTTATTGTTGCCTACTTTAGCAATTGGGAAATACGAGTTTCTACTATCAGAATATGTATGGAGGAATGACAAATGGAGAATAACAAACTAGATGGCTTTTCAATGGATTTGGAGTCAGACAACAAGCAAAAATTACAGGCGGTATTCCCTGAATGTTTCGCTGAGGGCAAGCTTGACATTGACAAGTTGCTTTCGTTGTGCGGGGAATACATTGATGAAGATTTTGAAAAATATAAATTTGAGTGGAAAGGAAAAGCGAACTGCTTGAAAGTGGCACAAAAGAGATCGAGGGGAACGCTCCGCCCAAAACAGGAGGAAAGTGTGAACTTCGACACGACAGAAAATCTCTACATCGAGGGCGATAATTTGGAAGTCCTAAAGCTGTTGCAGACCGCCTATTATCGCAAGGTGAAAATGATTTACATTGATCCGCCTTACAATACAGGTCATGACTTTGTGTATGAAGATGATTTTGCAGAGCCTTTGGCGAATTACAAAGAGGTCACATCGCAAGCGACAAAAAGCAATCCTGAAACGATGGGGCGGTTTCACACGAACTGGCTCAATATGATGTACCCGAGGTTGCGGTTGGCGGCGAATTTGCTTGCTGATGATGGTGTGATTTTCATTAGTATAGATGATAAGGAAGTGGAGAATTTAAAGAAGCTTTGTAATGAAGTTTTTGGTGAGGAGAATTTTGCAGGAACTTTTCCTTGGCGAAAACGTACTACTAAAACTGATGTACCTTTTGGAATTTCTCAAGATTTTGAATGGATATTAGTATACGCAAAATCAAACTCCTTTGTTTCAGGAATTCCTGTTAAGCGAAAATATTATAAAACAGATGATTATCCAAATGATAGGTGGAGATTGTCTGATTTAACGACACAAAAAATAGAAAGTCAGCGTCCTAATTCAGCATTTGATTTAGTGAATCCTAAAGATGGAAAAGTATATAAATACAACCCAAAACGTCTATGGGCAATAACCAAAGATACCTTTGATTCTTATTATGAAAAAGGGAAAATAGTTTTTCCGCATGATTACGATTTTTTGAATATATCTATTCCATCTTACAGAGTATTTGAAAGCGAAGATAAAGAAAAAGCATTTGCAAAATATGGTTCATACGATGCTTTGAAAAGTTTCTCAACCGCACTGCCAAAAGAAGTAGGAATGACAGAAGATGGAACATCTGAAATAGATAATTTGATTGGTAATAAAATTTTTCCTTTTCCTAAACCATCTGCATTGATAAAGCAAATGATATTATCAATACACAATGAAAACGACATTATCCTTGACTTCTTCTCTGGCTCCGCCACCACTGCCCACGCTGTCATGCAGTTAAACGCTGAGGACGGCGGCAATCGCAAATTCATCTGCGTACAACTTCCTGAACTCACGGACGAAAAATCCGAAGCCCACAAAAATGGCTACCACAATATTTGTGAAATCGGAAAAGAACGCATTCGTAGAGCAGGCAAAAAGATTCTCGAGGAAACTCCAAAAGCGACACTGGAGGAGCGAGAAACGCCCCTCGATGTTGGGTTCAAGGTGCTGTCGCTCGATACGTCGAATCTATATGAATGGGACGGTGCAGCCATTGAAAATCGTGATCCCGTACTCCTTAGAGAACGACTCAGCAGTATGATTGATGGGGTCAAAGACGATCGCTCCGATATGGATGTGGTGTATGAAGTCATGATCAAAATGGGTGTGACTCTTGATGTGCCTGTGACTCATATGGAAATCAATGGAAAATTGGTG
>JAWXUZ010000158.1:0-3847 GCA_044425835.1 Bacillota bacterium
GGTGGGAACGGTGTACACAACAGCATTTTATAAGGAAATGATGTAGCATTCTGAGAAAACAAATAGTTATTTATGTAAACCAATTTAGAGAATTAGGGCGTTGACTCGATAGTTCACAAGCGTTGCTTGGGGAGCCAACACGTCCTAATTTATGGGATGACTTCTTGCGAGTTTTAGAATTTTACTTTGAATTACGCTTCTGTTGGAGCATCTACGATCATGCCACCACGTTGTCCGCCCATTCCGCCTTTTTGAGATTTCATGCCTCTTGCACCAGCTCCCATTTCAGCTTTTTGTTCGTCCATAAGTTCGCTTCTTTCAGCTCTAGTAGCTTCCATTTCAGCTTTTTTCGCTTCCATCTCTGCTTTTTGTTCTTCAGTGAGTTCTACTCTTTCGCCTCTTTCGCCTCTAATTGCTTCCATTTCGGCTTTTTTTGCTTCCATTTCTGCTTTTTGTTCTTCGGTGAGTTCAGCTCTTTCACCTCTAATTGCTTCCATTTCGGCTTTTTTTGCTTCCATCTCTGCGATTTGTTCTTCAGTCATATCTTCTAGGGCGATTTTTTCCATACCCATTTGACCCATGCCCATTTGACCTCTTTGACCCATTTGGCCTTGCATCATTGGTTTTTCACCAGTCATTGCTTTTGTGGTATCAAGTGCGAATGCAGTAGTTCCAAGCATTGCAACTGCCAAACAACTTACGATAGTACCTTTTACTAATGTTTTTTTCATAATGTTCTCCTCTTTTCTACAGGGATATTGTTTTTTAATGTTATATTACCTTTTTGATTTTATAGTGTCTTTGTGTATTTCTTGTGTGCTTTTTTATTTTTTGTTTTTTTCTTTTTTCGTTCCCTGTGATTACAGTATATACCATCGGACGGTGGAAAATCATCGGTTAAAAATAGGCAAAACATTGGCAAATGAAAAAAAATCTTTTCTAGTAAAAATGAATGTGATACAATAAGGATATAGCAATATCTAAGGTCTTTATCTTTTTAAAAATACAATTTTTTAGTTTCTACCTTATATATAGGATATATAGGCGAAATATTAAGGCGAACGACAATAAAGTTTTGATCCAGCTTTTTCAAAGGTGTTTGGTGGCAGTGGTCAACTCACTTTGCTTCGCAAAGCGGCTACGCCGCCGCCGTCTTCTTCGGCGGTGAGGGTTTGGGACGGAGTCCCAAGGTCTTTCTTTAAAAAAATATAATTCTTTAGTTTCTTCTTTATACTAAGGCGAACAAAATTAAAGTTTTGATCCAGCTTTTTCAAAAGCTGGCGGAGTTTGAGGCAGAGCCTCAAGGTCTTTCTTTTTTCTTTTTCTTTTTCTTCCCCCACATACACGACAATCAAATGAGGTGAACCAATGAAAAAAATATACATAGCAGACGACGAAAAAAGCATCCGTGACATCATCAGCGGATTCTTAAGAGGGAATCACTACGAAGTATTTTGCTTTGAAACAGGCGACGCTTTGAAAAAAGCCTTCGAGGAATCCCCCTCCGATATGGTCATTTTAGACGTCATGATGCCAGGAACTGACGGCGTTTCGATTTGCTCCGCCATCAGAGAACACCATAACGTCCCTATCATTATCGTATCGGCAAAGGACAGCGAACTCGACCGCATTACGGGAATCACCATGGGTGCTGACGACTATCTCGTCAAGCCATTCGCCCCGATGGAACTCGTCGTAAGGGTCAATGCCATCTTTCGTCGCATATCAGCAATGGAAGTACCACGCAACAAAACTTCACTCACTTACGGCGATGTCACACTCGATATCGCTTACAAAAAATGCCACTGCAAGGAGCAACCAATCGATCTGACACCGACGGAATTCGCACTCATGGTCTATATGTTTGAAAATGCAGATAAGGCAGTTTCGAGAGAGGAAATTCTACAAAATGTATGGAAATTCGATTTTGAAACCGACACGAAAGCTTGTGATGATGTCCTCAAACGCTTGCGGAAAAAAATACTACACACTACAGTACGCATCGTATCGGTATGGGGCTTTGGCTTCAAACTCGAAGAAGGGGAGGGGAATTCATGATCTCAATCAAACAGAAAATATCTCGCCCATACTTTATGTTGATTCTTGGGATTCCGCTTGCAATTACGCTCCTATTCAATTTGCTCGTCGTCGTTTATTCCTATGTGGAATCGAAATCGAGTCTCGAATACGCAACATTTAATCTGGAACGCACCTTAGAACATATGGAACAACCAGGCAATGAAACGGATAGAATCAATATGCTCATGGTCATGCAAAATAATACCCGTGTGGGCAATATCGAATTGTTGACGTTCGATGCCAGAGGGCGACTCTCTCGTATGAGAGATGGTCTCTCTTCCTTCATTACTGACGAAGTCGTGGAACGGGCATACGAAGTCGCAACCACTACAAATGGTACAGTTTCATTTTCTATCGGCATACAAAATTACCACGCAGAAGAAATCGAACTTGGGCTTCAGCGAAATAGCGTGGGCATCGATAAGGCAATTTACGTCGCTTCGGCGAGACTTGATAGTGATTTCATTTTCGCCATTAACATGATTTTACTCATTGTGTCAGTGGCTGTCATTGGTATTTTTGGGTTCGTATCACGTAAAATTTCAAATGGAATTGCAAGACCAATTTTAGAAATTGTAAATTCCCTAGCGTTGTTCAAAGCCGATACTTTGGTGCTACTTCCTGAAGATAAAAGCAGTACAGAACTCTTTTTGTTGACGACGAAATTCAATGAATTGAACGAAAAAATATACCAACACAACCAATCACAAAAAACATTTTTGAATAATGCCTCACACGAATTGCGAACACCTTTGATGAATATCCAAGGCTACGCCGATGGCATCTCTATGGGCATTTTCGCAGATAGCAAAGGCACAGCCGAACTCATTTCAGAACAAACGAAGCGACTGACGACACTCGTCGATCGGTTGCTCATACTCGGGCGGACTGAAAATTTTGACAGCAAGCAAAATCTGACGAAACAAAATATCAGTAATTTCTTGACGGAGTTTTTACATTTGTACTATGGCTACACAAAAACGAAAGACATTCAACTGAAAAAAAGAATCGGTGAAGATATTTATTGCATGGCAAATGATGAATTGTTGCGACAATCCATAGGGAATATTTTATCGAATGCCCTACGCTACGCAAAAATGGAAGTCGTGGTTTCGCTCGAAAAAACAAAGACACATGCCATACTCACCATTGCCGATGATGGAGAGGGCATTGCCGATTTTCAAGAAATCTTTACGAGATTCCACAAAGGAGAGGGAGGTAATTTCGGTTTGGGGCTGTCGATTGCCAAAACGGCTGTCGATATGATGTATGGCACGATTACTGCGGGCAATGAAAATGGGGCGGTCTTTGTGATTGCACTTCCGCTCGAAAATGAAAGTGGGCGACCACAGCTTGCCCTTACTTATTGAAATTTTAGGTTTTTTGTAGGGAAATCTGACCCTGTTGTCGCCCGTTCATGGGCTACTGTAATTTGGTAATATTTACTTGGTGCCTCAATATTTTTGCAAAAAAAAGACCACCCTCGTATCTTCTAAGGAGAGGAGTGGTCTATGAAAAGAAAGTTACGTGCAAACCCGATTGTAAGGGCTGCAACAGTAATGTTGACGACATTGCAAATCATCAACATAGTCAGTTTACCATACATTATAAAAAAATGGAAGTAAATTATTGTTGCACAATTTTTATGAGGGATAAACGAACTGACGATTTATACGAAAATAATCGCACAAATACATTAAATTAGTGCAATACGTCAAAAATGCGGGGGGGGGGGGATTTTAGTGTGTATTTTAGAAAAGTATTTTTT
>JAWXUZ010000043.1:0-21290 GCA_044425835.1 Bacillota bacterium
CCCTACGGGGGGAACGGTTCAGTTTTCTACAAAATGACGGGCGACCACAGGTCGCCCCTACGGGGGGAACGGTTCAGTTTTCTACAAAATGACGGGCGACCACAGGTCGCCCCTACGTGGAACGGTTCGGTTTTCTACAAAATGACGGGCGACCACAGGTCGCCCCTACGTGGAACGGTTCAGTTTTCTACAAAATGACGGGCGACCACAGGTCGCCCCTACGGGGGGAACGGTTCGGTTTTCTACAAAATGACGGGCGACCTGTGGTCGCCCGCACCCAACACATAAAACAATTATACAACACAACACAGAAAGAAGGAACGACATGAAAGAACAAATCATAGAAATTTTAGAAGAACTTTGCCCAGGCATCGACTTTGAAACAGAAACTGCACTCATCGACGACGGCATCATCGACTCTTTGGACATTGTATCCCTCGTCACAGAATTGATCGATGTCTTCGACGTAGAACTATCCGTAGAAGACTTGACTCCGGAAAACTTCAACTCCATAGACGCAATGGTAAAAACCATAGAAACTGCACAAGGTGAATCATGATATTTGCGACAATACACTTCTTTATTTTAATCACGAGTTGCGTATTTTTCTATTACCTCGTTCCCGTAAAATATAAGTGGTGCGTGCTACTTCTTGCCAATACGATTTTTTATATCACAAACGGCGGAAGAACCATCGTTTGGCTCTTCGCTGTCATTGGTACGACATACCTATCGGCAAGGATACTCGACCAACTCAATGTAGCGATCAAAGAAGTCCCAAAGGCAGAAAAAGAAAAAAAACTACAACTGAAAAAGCAAAAAAAATTCACCGTCACATGTACTTTGATTCTGTGTGTCGGTCTACTTTATATGATGAAATATTGGAATTTCACGATTTCATTTTTTCCATCATTGCCTTTGCCAAGGTTCGACTTTTTGATCCCCTTGGGCTTGTCATTTTTCACATTCCAAGCCATTGGTTACGTCATTGACGTTTACCGTGGGAAGTATGCCGCACAGAAAAACATACTGAAATACGCTTGTTTTGTCTCGTTTTTCCCACAGATGATCCAAGGTCCAATCGGTCGCTATAATGAATTGCTTTTGTTTGAAGAAAACCGATTTAGCTACAAAAATATGCAGTACGGCTTGCAACTCATGTTGCTTGGTTTCATTAAAAAATTAGTCGTGGCAGACCGTGCCGCCGTCATGGTCAATGCCATCATTTTTGACGGCACACCGTATAGCGGTGCGATTGTGGCTGTTGGGATTTTCTTCTACTGCATACAGCTCTACTACGATTTTTCAGGTGGAGTCGATGTCGCTCGTGGGGTTGCCACGTTATTTGGCATTACAATGGCGGAAAACTTCAAACGTCCGATTTTTGCAACGTCTCTTGCTGATTACTGGCGACGTTGGCACATCTCCCTCGGTACGTGGATGCGAGATTACTTGTTTTACTCCCTCTCACTTTCCAAGCCGTTCGGGAAATTATCGAAATGGGCAAGAAAAAACATCAAAGGCATCGTCGGTAAAATTTTTGCCACTTCGGTTGCCACATTTATCGTCTATTTCATCATCGGTGTATGGCACGGAGCCAGTATGAAATACGTTGCCTTCGGCTTTTACAATGGGACTTTGCTCACGCTGTCACTCATATTTGAAAGCAAATTCGTTGCCCTAAAAAAAGCCCTACATATCGATGATCACGATATCAAATACAAACTGTTTTGTATCGTCAGAACGTGGGGCATTATCTTCATTGGTCGCTATCTGTCAAGGGCGGACGGGCTGATGCACGCACTGCGACTACTCAAAAGAACGGTGCTAGACTTTCAGCCCTCGACGCTTTTTTCTACAGATTATCTGTCGTTTGGCTTGCAACCCATTGATTTTATGGTGATTTTATCTTGTTTACTTCCACTGCTATTCATGGAATTTTTACAAGAAAAAGGCATGCAAATACGTGATACTTTATCAGAAAAAAATCTGCTCATACAGTGGGTGGCAATCGCTGTACCGCTGTTTGTACTCGTCTTTTTCGGTTTTTACAACGGCGATTACATCGCTTCTGAATTTATATATGCACAGTTTTAACGCACTTAGGAGGAATTATGTCTAAAAAATGGATTGGTTTGTTCGTCTTTACAATTGCCCTTTTTGCTATGGGCATTGCCTCACTGAATTTTACGGTCAATCCGTTTGGGGCTTTTGCCCATGCAGACGATTGGCATGCTTTTAACATGACGAAAAACCCGAGAATCGCAAAAATTTCATACCTCGATACGCACCATGCACAATACGACTCCTATATTTTAGGTGCGTCTTCTTCGAGTTCTTTTCCTGTTGAGGAGTTCAACGAATTGTACGATGCCAATTTTTATAACTTGTTTACGTATGGCGGTGATATGTACGATGTGGAAGGGATTGCAAAGTATATTTTAGAGAATTACCACGTCGAAAATATCGTGCTGAATGCATACGTTGGCAATGGTGCGACTTATAACGTAGAAAGTCATTATTTGACCGATAGCTTGCATCACAAAACCGATGCCGAACTATCGACATTTGCTTACTATTGTAGGTATTTATTCGCTGATCCACGGTATGCACTCGAAAAAATTGAGGCAGAAAAAATCGATACGCTACTAGTCGAGCCACACGATGTATTCCATACGGAATCAGGGGCATACCATAAAATCGTTAGAGACATTGAGCCAATTGGCAGTCTCGATTCGTACTTTGAAGCCTACCCTGTATTTTTGAATTATCCAACGTACCCAAGTTGGTTGCCTCATACCGATGAAGTGATCGAAAGCATTGCCAAAATTAAGGAGATGTGCGATGAAAAAGACGTCAATTTGCTTGTGGTGACAGTGCCGTTGTACATTGAGCATTTACGCTTTTTTGACCGCACCAGCTTCGATACGTATTTCAAAAAACTTGCAGAAATCACAGATTTTTGGGATTTCACCTTGAGTTCGGCAAGCTATGAACCACGGTATTTTTACGATGCCACACACTTTAGAAATAACGTTGGCACGATGACCGTTGCAAAAATAATGGGTGATACAGAGACTTTCATTTCTGAAAATCTAGGTACGTACGTGACTACAGAAAATGTAGAAGAACACCTTGCTACGCAGTGGGAAATTGTCGCAGAAGAAGCTTTGGAAGCACAACTTTCCATACTGAATTACCACCATTTCACAGAAGAAGCCCACCCTGACGGCGGTTCGACGATGAGCATTTCTCACTTTGAGGAGCAAGTAAAAGCCCTTGTTGACAATGGCTATACTGGAATTTCATTCGAGGAGTTGTTGGATTATGTAGAAAAAGGGAGTCCACTGCCTGAAAAACCAGTGATTTTGACTTTCGATGATGGGTATCTTTCTAATTATGAGATGGCATATCCGATTTTGCAAAAATACAATATGAAAGCTGTGTTTTTCCCGATTGGTTCAACGATTGGGCTGGACAAATATAAGGATACCGACTACGATATCATTCCGCATTACACACCAGAGCAAATTGTGGAAATGTTGGATTCTGGACTCGTGACCTTCCATAGTCATACGTATGATATGCACCAATGGCCACCGTATGAAGAGGGTGTTGTCCATGAAACGGTGATGAAACTCGATAGCGAAACCGAAGCGGAATATATAGCACTCCTGACAAACGACCACCGCACCGCAGTCGAGACACTCGAAAATATCACGGGGGAAGAGACGAATGTCATATCGTACCCGAGAGGGGCATTTGACGATTTGTCCGAAGTCATTTTGAAAGACCTCGGTGTAAAGGTGTCGCTTTCGACGGTTGCTGGGGTCAATACGATTGTGAAAGGCTTACCGCAGACACTCAACGGTTTGAAACGGTTTACGATGGACGATACTGTTTCTGTTGAGGAACTGCTTGCACAAATAGAGTTTTAAGTGGATTGCACGCAAAAGAAGATGGACAAAAAATCCATCTTCTTTTTTATGCTATTGATCCCCTAATTAAATATTACCAAAAATATAAAACCTTTTAATCACTAAGGTTAGGAAAATTAAAGTTTTGCTTCAGCTTTTTCAAAGGTGTTTGGTTGCGGAGTTTGAGGCAGAGCCTCAAGGTATTGTCTTTTATAAAAAAGACAATATTTGAATAAAAAAACAATCAATCTCCAGTCGTTTCAATTGCAGTAGCTGGACAATTCGTTTTCGCTTCAATCACCATTATTTCCGCATCGGCTGGCACAAGCTCTGTACTCGCCCGTGACTTCCCATCTGCTTTTTCAAAAAATACATCGGGGCAGATTTGTATACAAAATCCACAACCAATACAGCTGTCGTTGACATACGCTTTCATTTTACATTCCTCCTTTTTCTGTTTGCGATTACTATGTACAGAATGAAGAAAAATATACTTTTTTTAGTATGTATTTATATGAAAAAATGGTTGTAAACTTTATTTTTTTGGTGATTGCTTATTGGGAGGAGGTGAACCCCTTTTCCGCCGAAAGCGACACATACCCCATCGCCCATACAAATTTGTCTTCAATTTTCGACAAACAGGCAAAAAATACCGCCCTCCATTGTTAGATTTTAAGTCTCACTTATGGGGGGCGGTACAATTTTAACTTATCGTAAGCGGGCGACCAAAGGGTCAGAGCTTCCTACGTATAGTTTAAGCAGTTACAGTAATTTCTACATATTCAGATACTATACCGCCTTGTGTTCCTGTCCAGTCGATAAAGTTGATAATCAAATTCACAGTACCTGCTCCCGCTGTTGTCACTTTGACTGCTTCGCCTTGGAAAAATCCGTAGTCATCTACATCTTGGATGCTCGCAACACCGTCAGTTCCAGCCAATTCCCAATAGATTTGGCCATAGAAATTAGTGTTTTCATCAAGATAATCAAATGTTGTCGTTGTCGGAATCAACACACCATCCGTGTTATACAATTCAACTTCATACCCCAATGTTTTTTCGCTAGTTGTCGTAGTGGCATAGTCCGTATCGTCGGCATCTTCGGCATTTGTACTTTCAGATAAATTCGTACCATCGACTGCTACAATTTTCATAGTACCGACAATGAGGTTTGTCAATTCTGATTCGATTGCAACGGCATCAGTGATTTTATCTGCGTTGTCTCCAATCGTAGCAAATACGTATTTCCCGCCGTCAGGAATTGTAAGTTCTGTGGTTTGGCTACTGCCGGTTGCTTCGACTGCATCTCCTGTAAATACACTCACATCTGGTGTTGTATTCGTTGTAGAAACATAGAATTTTACATTTTCTTCAACAGTTGCTGTGAATGTCACTGTTACTGTTTGACCATCTGCACTTGCGACTGCACTTGCAATCGTTACAGAAGCACTGTAGATGTCGTTGATAATGTTTGAGAGTATAGCAGATGCAGCATCAATTGCAGATTGTGTCGTTCTTGCATCTGTTTCGTCTGTACCATCGATAATTGCAAGGAGTGCTTCGCCGTCAGCAATTGCTGTTTCGAGGTTTGCTTCTAAGGTTTTATTCGTTATACCATCGCTCACTTTCTTTTTTGCTTCTGTAATTGTGCTTTCAAGCGTTGTTCCAATAAGCAATGCACCGTCAACATTTCCAATTGCACTTGACAATTCGCTCGTTGCGGTATTGATTTCTGTTTGGATATAGTCTGCTGTATTTTTGACAATTCCCTCTGCTGTTGCAAGGGCTTTGACAAGTGTCAACCAGTAATCATTCGTTGGGTCGTATTTATAATTTTCATCAGTCAAGTCTGTTGCTGTTGTAATCGCACTTTTTAGTGCATCTGTATTCAATTTTGTTGAATCCAAAGCAGTGATGGCAACTGCCAATTCATCTGCCATTGCATTGATTTCGGCTTGTGTCACTTCTTCTTTAGAATTGCCTTTAAAAATTTCATCAAGCGTGTCGAGCAAAGTTTTTGCATCTGCCAATGTTGTTGCGAAAGTTGCTTTTGCAAGATCATCAGTATATGCAGGGTCGTCTACATTAATATCATCGGCACTATCAATGATGTCAGATAAATTGTCATAAGTCAACAATGCATCTACAAGTTTTATTTCCATATCAGTGAAAAGTGCATTGATTTGTGTAGTCATTCCATCGATTGCTGTTTGTGTGGTCAAGGTAGTTATAGTTGACAATTCTTCAGCGGACGTAAGTAAGGATTCCAATTCGACCCAAGCTTGATTTTCTTTGTTGTATTTCGCAGAATTATCAGTAATCCATATGCCTACATTTGTAATTGCAACGTCCAAGGCATTTCTGTCAAGCAATGCTGTAGAAAGAGCAGTTTGTGCATCAGTCAATGCAGTTGTAGCTGTACCAATCTGAGTTTGTGTTTTTGCGGTTGTAAGCAATTTTTTGGCTTCTTCGAGTGCGTCAGCAAACGCTGTGATCAATTCACTGCTTTGGTCGTACAAACCGAGTTGTAGATTGTTTGCACTGTCAATTGCATCATTGAGTGCATTGAAATCTGGTTCTTCTACCGTGAAAGTCAATGTGCCGATTGCGGAATCGAGTCTCTCTGTATCGCCACCATCATTCACAGCAATTGCATATACTACATTTTCACCAGTTACGAGGTCAGAAATTGTCATTTCGGCATTAGTAGCTTCGGAAATTTTATCATTGGTTGGATAATCTTTATACTCTTTTGCCAAATCCACGTTTGCATCAGTTGTATAGTAAATCACTACATTTTGACTACCAGACACAGTATCCATACCGATAGTCACAGTCGCTTCATCGGTACCAAATGGCAAAGTCGTTAAAGTTGGGTCAGTACCTACTGTTGTAGTAGAAGTGATGATTGGTGTTGTGATTCTTGGGGTTGGTGTGATTGTGCCTGATTTTTCAGCTTCTGTTGTTGCAGTTTCATCAGTAGTCGTCACAGTTGCTTTAACCTCACTGCTGATTGAATCTGGTTTTGTGACAATGATATTATTTACAGCATCATCACCAGTAGCAATTGCAGTTTTTACATCTCCAACGGTTGCCACTTTGACTTCCACAGCTGTAGTTGTAGTCGTTGTGACATCAATTTGATCAAGAGCCAATGGGCTAGTGTCTGTCAAATCGACAGTGAGAATTACAACGCTGTCACCTACAGTGATTGTTGGTGTCGAACCATTTGTACCGAGGATAATTGTTGCTTCATTGCAATTTGTCGCAATGATTTCTTCGGTCACAGGCACATCGACAGTAATGGAGTCGCTGCTTGTTGTGATTTTTGTTGCCACAGCTGTATCTTCGGAAGTGATTTCCACGTTTGATTGTGCGATGATTTCTACTACCGTGTCGTCGCCAACCAAGTCAATTTTGACCCCTAACGATGCGGAAATCGGAACGGTAATTTCTGCATTTGTAGAAGATACAGCCACATTGACAGTAGTCGATACGCAATGAATTTCTCCTGTATTTTCTTCTAGTAAGTAAACAAATACATCTGAACTATCAGAACTATCTAAATTTTCTGAACTATCAGGATCAACTAAAATATCTCCGCCAACGGACTCAATAGCGGAAATGGAAAGGTCTTTGATTGTGCCACCATCTGCCACTACGCTACTGACTTCGCCACCGCCTTCACCGATAACGTTAATTTTTTCTACTGTACCCGTTGCCACTATATTTTCTACTGTACCCATAATATCGAAAGTACCTGTTACATCAGCAACTTCCAATACAGTGATTTCGCCATCAATTTCAATTTTTTCAACCGTACCTGTTGCAACTACATTTCCTACTGTACCGATAATCTGGAGCTTATCTGTTACATTGCCAACTGTGAGTGTATCAATAGAACCGTTGACCGTAACTGTATCAACAGCAATCGTCGCAACGGCACTATTTCCAGAAGTAATTGTCAAACCACCCAAAACTGGTGCTTCGCTAGAAATCAAAGAAAATACTGCCATTGCAGTTGCTTCTGTTGTCAATTCATCGTAATTGCGGATTTCAAAATCGACTTCAGCACCATCAACTTCAAAAGTCAAATTGGATACAACCGCACCATTTTCTACGTAAATGATGGTGTCTTTTGTGATTGTGAGAATTTTTGCTGCTGCAGTATCAAAATCTTCAAGGATAATGATATAGTCATCGTCTTCGTGGTATTTGAATCCGCTTGCTTCATCGCCTAATGTTGTGCCAGCAAGTGCATCTTCCAAATCGGCAAGTGTTGACACCCCACTACCCACAGCAGTCAATACTTCTTCTTCTCCGCCAGTGTCTGCGTCAGGTGTCGTTGTATTATCTGAGCTTGTACCACCACCACCAGTTGAACTACTTGAACTAGAAGAAGAACCTGTTGAAGTACTTGATGAACCACCTGATGAACCACCTGTTGAGCCATCTGTCGAAGTTGAAGAACTGCTTGTATCTTCGTCGATTTCAGTTTCTGTTTCTGTCACATCAATAGTTTCGTTTGTGTATGTATTGTTTGTTGACGTTCCGTCACGCAAACGGTCTAAAAATGACACCGCTTGGGCTCTTGTCAAATAGGCATTTGGGTCGAAACTGCCATCAGGCATTCCAGATAAATATCCTTTTGCAGTCATTGCACCAACGGCTTCCGCTGCCCAAGATGGAATGGACGCTGCATCCGTGTAATTTGCAATCGAACCAACAGAAGTGTCGCCGAGGGCATTTGCCCCAAATACTGCCGCTTGGGCTCTTGTCACAGGTGTATTTGGCAAAAAGCTACCGTCAGGAAAACCAGAAGCGATGCCATAAGATACAGCCGTTGAGACTGCACCATAAAACCAATCGCCAGAGTTGACATCAGTAAAATTCGCACTGCCCACTGTAGAAAGTCCCATTGCATTTTGAATCATCGTTACAAATTGGGCTCTTGTCACAGACGCATCAGGCTTTACTGTGCCATCAGGAAATCCAGTAAGGAGTCCTTCATCAGTCCATTTTGTAAGGGTTGTTTCTGCCCAATGACCATTGATGTCAGTGGCAGCAAATACAGGTACTTGTGCTGCTGAAATTACCGTTGCCAACGCAAGGGTTGACACTCTTTTTACAACAAGATTTTTTTTCATTTGAATCCCCCTAAAATTATAATATGTATAGTAATTGTATTGCTTTCTAGTTTTATTCAATTATACATTGTAAACAACCAATGTGTGTTTTATGTGAAAGTTCCAACTTTTTTAAAAAAGTTCCAATATTTTTTTATGAAAACAATCAATATATTATTGAATAATATTGAATGCTATTGATATCATTGCAAAAAAAGAGAGTGAATTTTCATACCACTCTCTAAGAATATCTCGTATTTGTGAAATTTATGCGTTAAACTGTCACTAATTTTTTTGTATCTACTACGAAAAAGTCTTGCACACCTGAAGTTCTTGGCAAGTCCACTTCCCCTTGTATGAGTGGCAAGAAGTAGTTCATGCCCTCTTCTGACAAGGAATAATCTTTTTGAATCCATTCCACTGGGAATTTCTTTACTTTATTTGCCACATCAGCCACTGGCACAGGGACAATTTCCGTTTTGTAGGTAGCGGAATCGAGTCGCTTAATGGCAGCCATCACAGCTGTTTTTCCAGAAACCGCCATAGCGACAGCCCCACAGCCTACAGCGATCGATTCATCGATATCTGTTTTCGAGGCACAGTGTGATGCCCCTCTTTGCAAAGTAGAAAGCTCAATTGAACGCACTTTGCAACCAATTTCTTTTTTGATTAAATTTTCTAAGTACGCACCGACACCGCCTAAGATTGCGTGACCGAAGCCATCAGTGGCTTGTGCTTGGTCAGAGGCTTCAGCGTAAGTGCCATCGGCATTTCTAATTCCTTCAGAAGTGGCGATAATGACGGTATTGTGTTTTTTTATTGCTTCTCTGACTTCTTCTAAGAAATCGGCTTGTACAAATGGGATTTCAGGGATATAAACCATATGCGGAGCAGTCCCCCCAGCGACCCTTGCCACAGCAGAGGAAGCTGCAAGAAAACCAGCATCTCGCCCCATGATTTCTACGATTACAGCTGATGGTTGGGCATATACCGCTGTATCACGAGCCACTTCCATAATGGAAGAAATCACGTATTTGGCAGCACTACCAAACCCTGGGGTATGATCAGTCAACACGAGATCGTTGTCGATGGTTTTTGGCACACCGACCACTTGCATTGGATAATTTTTGTCTTGGCAATACTGACTTAGTTTCGCCACAGTATCCATAGAATCATTGCCACCGATATAGAAAAAATAGCCGACTTCGAGTTTTTTGCAAACCTCGAGGATTTTTTCGTAGACCTCCGGTGTTTCTTCGGGTGATTTCATTTTCATGCGACAAGAACCGAGTGCCATCGCTGGTGTGCAAGCCAATTTGTAGATGTCACTTTCCAAATTGCATTGTTCTGATAAATTGGCGATTTTATGTTGCAAAATTCCTTCGATTCCGTGGAGACCGCCATAGATGGTATCAATGGCAGGAGAGGCCAAAGCCCCTTTTATGACACCGGCAAGAGAGGCGTTGATTGCAGTTGTAGGGCCACCTGATTGTGCGACGAGTACATTTTTGTTCATGTGTTTCCTCCTTAATATGTAGTTTGATTGTGGGAGCAATACTTGTGACAAATAGCAAAAAGTCGATATACAAAAAACTAGCCATCAAAAGACAGCTAGATCGTTTGCAAAAAATCACAAAGGATAATCGATTAAACTAACAATTACTATATTCAAGGGATTAGTATTTTTAATTTGACCAATTATGATAATAAAAGGCGCCACCCGGATTTGAACCGGGGATCGAGGTGTTGCAGACCTCTGCCTTAGCCACTTGGCTATGGCGCCATATATGTTCTTTTTTAGTATATGCGATTTTTTAAAAAATATAACAATGAACTACAAAAAAATAAAAGAATATGATCCGTGCGGGATTCGAACCCGCGTTACCGCCGTGAAAGGGCGGTGTCTTAACCCCTTGACCAACGGACCATAAAACTCCCCGAGTTGGGTTTGAACCAACGACCCTTCGGTTAACAGCCGAATGCTCTACCACTGAGCTATCGAGGATCATTTGAAAACTTACTTATAAAAATTACTTTTGAAAACGGACTGCCGTTCCATACATTTGCAAATAAAAATATGAAGATTCGTTTGCATTGAGATCGATATCTTGTCGCATGCATACAACGGCATCTGCATTTAGCAGTGCAGCACGCTTTTTCAATTCTTCAGTTGCAATGTAAAACGCTTTTTCAAAATTGCCTTGCTTGACAGACCAATCACCGTATACATAACTCCAACTAGAAAGCACCTCAGGTGAAGCATCTTCTGATTGTTTTATTTTTTCGATTTGCGAGGTGTATTTTTTGACATAAGAATCCAATGCATTCCCCAATAAGCCTTTATTAGAGACTTGGAAATGTACAGGACCCACCACCTCATACGGTATATTGATATCCCCAGTTGTTACAATAATGTTACTCATAAAGTCATCACCCTTTGATAAAATGATTGAACAACAAGAAGCAAATGCTTAAGCTTGGTATAGAAAATAAAATGCGTTGTCATTACGTCCAAAATCGAACGCAATAACAGTGTATCATAGATGCAAATTATTGTCAATAGATTTTTTGTTTTTTCTATGGCGAATGTAAATTGTAATATTAAATGGATCGCCCTTGACGAATGTGTTGAGGCAACTTTTTTGAGTGAAAGCATTGCAGGGTTGAGGGAAATATGGTAAAATGGAGATAGAAAAGTGAATTGAGGGAGGGGAGAATGTGTCAGAAGAACAAGAAAAAGACTGGAAAAAGTTGACGATTGCGAATCATTTCATCTTTTCCAAAGTCATGAGAGATACAAAGATTTGTAAGGAAGTGCTATGCCGATTGTTGCCACATATGGAGATCAAAGATGTGAAGATTGTGGAGTATGAAAAGGTCATGGACGTGAGTTTGGAGACGAAGGCAGTGCGGTTGGATATTTATTTGAACGATGGAAATACTATTTATAACCTTGAGATGCAGGCATCTGACATTGATGACTTAGGTAGAAGAAGTCGATTTTATCAAGCACATATTGACATGGATTGCTTGGCGAAAGGTGAAGTATATCACACCTTGAAAGATAGTTTTGTGATATTCATATGTAAATTTGATTTGTTCAAAGAGGGCTTACCTGTGTATACATTTACGAATTTGTGCAATGAAAACCCGAAGATTCAACTAAAAGATGGAGCGACAAAAATATTTTTTAATACGACAAGTCATGCAATGGTAAAAGATGAAAAGATGGCGGAGTTCTTGCGGTTTGTCAATCGCAAATGGGAGGATGGTTTTTCAACAGAAGATGAATTTATAAAAAGTTTGATGGATAAAGTTGAGAGTATTAAGCAAAATGAGGATTGGGAGCGTGAGTATATGACAATGAATGCGACATTGAGTCACGAGAGATATTTGGGTGAAATGAAGAAAGCTACAGAAATGGCTAAAAAAATGCTCAAAAAAAATAAACCGATTGAAGAAATTATCGAATTTACTGAATTGCCACAGAGCAAAATTGAGGAATTGAAAGAAGAGTTGTCTGTGAACGTTTGATTTCCGTTTTTAGGGAAAGAAATGCGTTTCCTTGATTCCATACCAAATAAACGCTAGATTTCGGTCTAGTGTGAATGGATAAAGTTGAGAGTATTAAGCAAAATGAGGATTGGGAGCGTGAGTATATGACAATGAATGCGACATTGAGTCACGAACGATATTTGGGTGAAATGAAAGGTGAAATGAAGAAAGCTACAGAAATGGCAATAGAAATGATAAAAGCTAACGAACCAATCGAAAAGATAATGAAGTATTCTACATTGCCACAGAGCAAAATTGAGGAATTGAAAGAAGAGTTGTCTGTGAACGTTTGATTTCCGTTTTTAGGGAAAGAAATGCGTTTCCTTGATTCCGCACCAAATAAACGCTAGATTTCGGTCTAGTGTTTATTTTTTGCAAAAATTCAAAAAAGTTTCAAAGCCCTTTGATAACTCATATACGATGAAGCTGGCTGTTGAGGTACGACTTGACTTCCTTTTCTTGAATTGCAAAATTTTACTTCGCTAATCTGTTAGTGCTTTTTAATTGAATCAATTATGCCGCTATTTCTTGGGAATAATTTTGTCTGTATTTGGCAATATTTATGAACAAGCCAAAAATTAATTTTCGTTAAGAAAAGGAATTTTCGTGTCTCTTGTCGAATGTATGTATATAATGATGTGTTATCGGTGGCGGTTTTTTGTGTGAGGGGGTGGACAACATGTGGTTTCCTGATTCTTTTGTTGCGGAAGTACGTGATGCAACAGACATTGTAAGTGTCGTTTCTCGCTACGTACCACTCAAACCC
Source organism: Bacillota bacterium (assembly GCA_044425835.1). GTDB lineage: Bacteria > Bacillota > Clostridia > Lachnospirales > Anaerotignaceae > Chakrabartyella. The sequence continues at coordinate 13,364 of JAWXUZ010000043.1, forward strand.
AAAGGTGCTTTGCACTTCGGACTTTGCCCATTTCATAATGAAAAATCAGCCTCTTTTTCGGTGACAAGCGAGAAGCAATTTTATTATTGTTACGGTTGCGGAGCGGGTGGTGATGTGTATCGGTTTTTGATGGAAATGGAAAATTATAATTTCATTGAAGCGGTGGAACATTTGGCAGAGCAAGCCAACATTCCTTTGCCAACGAATACGAACAATTTCCAAAATAAAGTCGATAACGACCAAAAAGAACGTCTGATTGCAATGCACAAAACGGCGGGGCGATTTTATTATGACTGCCTCCAAGAAGAACAAGGCAACATCGCACGAGAATATCTAAGTCGCAGACAGATTACCATTCCTGTACAGAGAAAATTCGGTCTGGGATATTCTCCGCCAAAGGGCGGTCAGCTATTGAAACACTTGCAAAAAGAAGGATATGAACTGGCAGACATTTTAGAAAGCGGACTAGTCAAACCAAGTAAAGAGGGCAGTGGATACTACGATAATTTTCGAGGACGGCTCATGTTTCCGATTTTTAATGTGAAAGAACAAGTCGTAGGCTTTGGGGCACGTAGTTTAGATGATTCTATGCCAAAATATTTGAACTCCCCAGAAACTACAATCTATAGCAAAAGTAAAAATCTATATGGATTGCACCTCGCAAAAAAAAATACGAGAGATCGAAAAGAATTGATTGTCGTTGAGGGGTATATGGATATGATAGCCCTCTACCAAGCAGGTTTTAAAAATGTAGTTGCTTCTCTTGGTACGGCATTCAATCAGGATCATGCTATGGCAATCAAACGCTACGTCTCGCAAATCATACTATTATTCGATAGCGACTCGGCTGGTACAAAGGCGGCATTGCGTGCCATTCCTGTACTCGTTGAAAATGGCTTGACGGTGCGTGTCCTCCAAGTCAGTGGTGGAAAAGACCCTGATGAGTATATCAAAGAATTTGGAGCAGAAGCCTTTGCTGGCTTGTTGGTGCATGAAACGGTGCATTATATTTCGTTTCAGATTGCTTGTAGTCAAAAACAATACGATTTGAACAATCCACAAGAAAAGGTATTATTTGTCAGCGAAGCTGCGGCAATCCTTGCCAAACTCGACAGTGCCATTGAACGCAGCGTCTACGTCAAGGAAGTCAGTCGTATGACAGACGTTGATGAGTCGGCAATTCATGAGGAATTGAAAAAAATCGTTGTGAAAGTGGAAGAAGCATATTATAAAGACGTTGAAAAACAAGAACGCAAAGAAATGCGGGTTTCGTTATCTACGAAAAGAGACAAGGGCATTTTGGAAGCACAAAGAGGTTTACTCTATTTTTGTGCGACGTATGCCAATGTATATTTGGTTATGAAATCACACATTTCTATAAATGATTTTTCACTAGAAGTATACAAAAAAGTATACGAAAAAATTGCGGAATTGTATGTAAAAGATCCAGACCACGTTGCAACTACGGAATTGATTGGCGGATTTACCGATCCAGAAGAACAAAAATTCGTTGTGGAATTGTTCGCAAGGCAACTGCCTGTGGAAAAGAAAGTAGATATGGAAAAATCGTTGACGGAAATGGTGCGTATGGTACGGAAAAATGCCGTTGATACAAAAATCACTGACATCTCAAATTCTGGGGTAGCTGCAGATGACGAGATATTAATGTTAATGAGAGAAAAAACGCAAATAGATAAAATTTCTATTGTGTTATGAGCAAGTATGAGAGGGAGAATGAGATTGAAAACTGTAGATGAAACAACTGTATTGAACCGTTTAGAAGAACTGGTACAGCTGGCAAAGAAGAAAAAGAATGTACTAGAATATAAAGAGGTCGTCGAATATCTTGTCGATTTAGAGTTGGATCCCGATCGCATTGACCGTATTTACGAATACCTTGAAAATCAAGGGGTTGACTTGCTTGGAGCAATCGAAGCGGAAGAAGACGAAGAAGTAGAAGAAAAAGACTTGGATCTTTCGTTGCCTGAGGGTGTCAATATCGACGATCCTGTTAGAATGTACCTAAAAGAAATCGGGAAAGTACCTCTTTTGAGTGCAGATGAAGAGAGAGAACTTGCAAGACGTATGGAAGAAGGCGATGAACAAGCAAAACAAAAACTCGCCGAAGCCAATCTCCGCCTTGTCGTCAGCATTGCCAAAAGATACGTAGGTCGTGGTATGCTCTTTTTGGATTTGATCCAAGAGGGCAATCTTGGTCTCATTAAGGCGGTTGAAAAATTCGACTACCACAAAGGGTATAAATTCAGTACGTATGCCACTTGGTGGATTCGCCAAGCCATCACCCGTGCCATTGCCGATCAAGCAAGAACGATTCGGATTCCTGTGCATATGGTCGAAACAATCAATAAATTGATTCGTATTTCGAGAATGTTACTACAAGAGTTAGGACGTGAACCGACAACAGAAGAACTTGCTTCTGAAATGCAAATGACAGAAGAAAAAGTCCGTGAAATCATGAAAATTGCACAAGAGCCTGTGTCTTTGGAAACGCCAATCGGTGAAGAAGAAGATAGCCATTTGGGGGACTTCATTCCTGATGATGACATTCCAGCCCCTGCGGATGCGGCAGCGTTTACACTCTTGAAAGAGCAACTCATAGAAGTGCTAGATACACTGACAGAACGTGAGGAAAAAGTACTTCGTCTGCGTTTTGGTTTGGACGATGGACGAGCTAGAACGCTTGAGGAAGTGGGCAAAGAATTCAATGTAACGAGGGAGCGTATTCGCCAGATTGAAGCGAAAGCCCTTCGGAAATTGAGACACCCGAACCGTAGTAAAAAATTGAAAGATTATCTTGAGTAAAATTAGCTATTTTGGAGCAAAGCCTTAAGGTCTTTCCTTTAAAAAATAATACTCAAAAAGCGTTAGATATTTCGGTCTGACGCTTTTTTGAAAATATAGGGAGATGTAAGCGGGCGACCACAGGGTCAGAGCTTCCTACAAAGACCTGAAACATCAATAAGTAGGGGCGACCTGTGGTCGCCCGCTTATATATCTTCCGCTTTATTTAGGAACATTTAATTTGGGGAGCAATAGTACTAAAAATATAAAATCATTATGTACTAAGGGTAGCAAAGTCAAAGTTTTGCTCTCTCAAAGCCCCAAGGTCTTATCTTTAAAAATAACGATATCTACTAAGGGTAGCAAAGTCAAAGTTTTGGTCAAACTTTTTTAAAAGTTTGTGGGGTTTGGGGCAAAGCCCCAAGGTCTTATCCCTAAAAAAATATCAGCCATCAATAGCAAGGAGAAAAAATGAAAGTCTCAAAACGAATGGAAGCCATCGCTTCTTTGGTCAGTGAAAATACAATATTTGCAGACATCGGCACCGATCACGGTTACTTACCGATTTATTTATGCTTGACACAAAAAATACAAACCGCTTACGCTTGTGATGTGGCAAAAAAACCACTCGAAAAAGCAATCGAAAATAGCAAACTCCACGGTGTTTCAACACAAATCACACCACTCCTCGGCAGCGGATTCTCTGAATTAAGAGACCTCCCGATCGACTCGGCAGTCATCGCCGGTATGGGCGGTATGCTGATGGTCGATATCATCAAAAATGACTTGGGGATTGTGCAAGCCCTCAAAGAATTAATTGTCTCGCCACACCATGACTTGCCTGTCGTCCGTAAATATTTACACGAAATCGGCTTCGCCATCACAAAAGAATTGATGATACTCGACGACGGAAAATACTACACGATCGTTCACGCAATCCCCCAAAAAGAAGTATACGACAAAGAAATCTTCTATACGTATGGCAAGTACTTATTGGAAGAAAAAAACCCTTTGCTACTCGAAAAACTGCTTTATGAGGAAGCAAAAACGAAAGCACTACTACTGAAATTACAAAATACACCGCATGAAGTGTCAGAAGCAATGACAACTACAAAAACGAAATTACAAGAAATTAAGGAGGCGATGACATGGTTTGCAAAGTAGAGCATATAATGGGATTTATGGAAGAAATTGCACCGAAAAAATTAGCAGAACCATGGGACAACGTTGGTTTGATGGTCGGCGATTCCAAAAAGGAAGTCAAAAAAATACTCGTGGCACTCGATGCCATTCCGGAAGTCATTGCAGAGGCCATAGAACAAAATGCCGATATGATTGTGACACACCATCCGTTTTTTCTATTCCAAAAAATTAAGTCGATTCAGAAAAATACACCACTCGGTAAAAAAATCTACGACTTAATCGAAAATGAAATTGCAGTATTTTCTGCCCATACGAATTTAGATATCGTCGACGGCGGAATCAACGACATTTTAGCCGAAAAATTAAACCTACAAAACGTGGATATCTTAGATGTGACACAAGAAAATCCAGACGGCACGACGGTAGGACTCGGACGAGTGGGCAAATTGCAAGAGGAAATGTCGCTCCTTTCGTTTGGACAACTCGTGAAAGATACCTTCCCTGTTGGGGATATTTTGCGTATCGTTGGGGACAAAGACAAAATGGTGAAAAAGGTTGCCCTATGCAGTGGCAGTGGGGCATCGTTGATATCTCGGGCAAATAGATCTGGGGCAGATGTCTACGTCACAGGCGATATGAAATACCACGAAGCCCAAGATGCCCAAGAACTCGGTCTTGCTGTCATCGATCTCACGCATTACGCAAGTGAAGTAATTGTCGTTGAGGTACTGGCAAAACGCTTACAACAATTTGTGGAGAAAAAGAAGCTTTCTGTGGAAATCATAATTTCTACAGTAGACGGCCAAACATTTTGGAGTGTGTAAATGTGTAAAAAGGAGGAAACGCTATGGGCATACTTACAATTCAAGTACAAGGACAGAAAATGCAAGTCAAAGAAGGTACGACATTTTATGAATTGTCAAAACAATTCGATCAAGACTTTCCGCATGCGATACTGATTGCCAAACAAGGGGTGAATTTCAAAGAATTATACAAAAGAATCAAATCCGCAGAAGACATTACTTTTCACGACGTCAGCTCGGGTGAGGGACGAAGAGTCTACAATCGTGGCATGTTGTTTTTGCTCGCAAGGGCCGTCTTAGTAGTCTTTGGAAAAGAAGTGCGGTTGTTGGTGCATCATTCTTTGCGTGGCAATATTTACTGTGAGCTGAAACACCACGGTAGTGAAGATTGTGTCGTTTTGACAGCGGAGACACTCGCAAAAATCAAAGCGGAAATGAAGAAACTTGTAGAGGGCAATTTGCCAATCATCAAAAAATCATACCACAAAGACGAAGCACTACGCATACTGAAAGAGCAAAAAATGTATGATCGTATGGCATTGTTGCAGTATCGCCGTTCGTCACACGTCAGTCTATACGAATTGCACGGACTCTACGATTATTTCTATGGACATATGCCAAAAAGCACGAGAGGGCTTGATGTGTTCGATTTGTCGTTGCACGACAGCGGATTTTTGCTCCACACACCGAGTAAAAAAGCACCGAAAGAATTGACAGAAGTCCATGCAACAGATAAGCTACACAATGCATATATGGAGCAGTTGCATTGGTTCAAGTTGATGGGGGTATCGAATGTGGAAGAACTCAACAACTCGCTTGTGCGAGGTGAGTTTGGCAATCTCATTCGAGTCAATGAGGCGTTGCACGAAAAGAAAGTGGCAAACATTGCCGATAATATTTATCGTAAAAAAGATGATATGAAAATCGTTTTGATTGCTGGGCCGTCTTCTTCAGGCAAAACATCGTTTGCCAATCGTTTGTGTATCCAATTGCAAGCCTTGGGCATTGTCGCAAAAAAACTGTCTATGGACGATTACTTTTTGCCATTTGCCGATGTGCCACTTGATGAAGAGGGCAACAAGGATTTGGAAAGCGTGGCAACCCTCGATATTCCGTTATTGAATGACCATCTAAAAAGGCTGATTGATGGCGAAAGAGTCGAATTGCCATCGTATAATTTCGTGCTGGGAAAACCAGAATACCACGGGCATTTTATGCAATTGCAAGAAGGGGAAATCATTGTGATGGAGGGCATTCACGGCTTGAACGATACACTCACCGCTGAAATTCCAAGTGAGAATAAGTATAAAATTTTTATCAGTGCCATTACGCAACTCAATCTTGATAACCACAATCGCATTTCGACGTCGGATTGTCGTCTGCTCCGTCGTTTGGTGCGTGACCATCGGACGAGAGGGAAAGACGCTGGTGTGACTTTGCAATTTTGGAAAAAAGTCGTTGAAGGTGAGGAGAAGAATATTTTCCCATATCAGGAAAATGCAGATGAGATCTTCAATTCGTCGACCATTTATGAATTGTGTGTGTTGAAGCAATACGCTGAGCCGTTGTTGTTGGCAGTCACAGCCGAGGGTGAAGTGTATGATGGGGCACAACGAATGATTCAATTTTTGGGGTATTTCTTGTCGGCTCCGTCGACTGACATTCCGAATAATTCTTTGATTAAGGAATTTATCGGGGGCAGTTGTTTCGATGTATAAAATTTTTTGGAGGGCTTAGCCCTCCTTTTTTTATTTTGCTGTGGATACTAATATTGCCCGAAATATCGTTTATCGAGAGCGGGCGACTCCTATAAAAGCCTGAAACATTAATTTGTAGGGGCGACCTGCGGTCGCCCGCTTGCATGTTCTCTACCTTATTTTAGGAAGCATTTAATTTGGAGAGCAATGCTTCCGTGCAATTTCAAAATTTTTTAGTTGTATTTTGACTAAAATATTGGTATACTATTGAAATTGATGCAATTTGAACGCAATAAAATTGGAGGTCGCTCACATGGGCTTATTTGATAAATGGAAAAAAGAAGACAATTCCGATGTATTCGTCATCGTGGGTCTTGGCAATCCAGATGGGAAATACAAAGGCACTCGCCATAATATCGGCTTTTCTGCCATCGATACACTAGCGGAAAAATTCGATATCAAGGTCGACCAATTCAAGCACAAAGCGTTGTTTGGCAAAGGTGTCATTGCAGGTCGCAAAGTATTTTTAGTCAAACCGCAGACGTACATGAATTTAAGTGGCGAATCGGTGAAAGAAGTCGTCAATTTTTATAAAGTGCCACAAGAAAATTTTCTGGTGATTTACGACGACATCAGCTTACCTGTCGGTGCGTTGCGGATTCGCAAAAAAGGCGGTCACGGTGGGCAAAACGGAATGAAAAATATCATACAACTCATGGGGACAGATGAATTTCCAAGGCTGAAAGTGGGCATTGGCGACAAACCAAATGGTTGGGATTTGACGGATCATGTGCTGGGCAAATTTAGCGAGGGCGAATTGGCGGATGTGGCGATTGGTCTTGATAATGTGATTGTGGCTGTGGAATGGATTTTGAAAGAAGATGTGGAAAAAGCCATGAATGAGATGAACCAAAGGGGCATTGGGTCGTAAGGTGAGTTTGGGTGTTGGGAGTTCGAGTTTTCGCCTTCGGCGGGAGAGAGTATTGGTTCCTTCTCGTCGGACTCGTTCGCTGATGGATTGGTAAGGTATCGTTCTCGATTGAGACGCCTTATATTCTTCCACGAATTACGTTGTAAAGTTTTGAAAGTCATGTTTCAAAACAAACAACTAAGATTCGTTCCAGAAAATAAGGCGTTTCAATCGAGTTTTTGTGCTTGCAATGTGGAGTTTGCGAACGAGTCCGACGATTGAAACGTGTTGGGGGTTTTTGGAGACAATTCATTTTGCGTAGCAAAATGAATTGTCTGAAGTTACTAATAATAAAAGGTTCATAGAAATTTAGCGTGTAAGGGGTGCTAGTTTGGCGTACTTCTGCAAGTCAAATGCCAAAGTGAGCGTCAGGGGGAGTGCAGTATTGTACGATACGAAAACTCCAGAGTGATAAGCTATTGAGATACCAACTAAATATTGCCCGAATTATCGTTTTATCGAGAGCGGGCGACCACAGGTCGCCCCTACAAAAGCCTGAAATATCAATGTGT
>JAWXUZ010000159.1:0-3721 GCA_044425835.1 Bacillota bacterium
AAAAAAAGTCGTGGTGTTTGGCCTTTGGATCAGAAAAAGGAAAAACAGCTCATTGGCTTTTTGCAACGCAAAGGCTATCGCTACAGCATAATCAAAGAAGCCTTTGCAAAAATGAATGAGTAGGTGATGAAAATGGACGAAGAACTCAATGATGTACCGTCAAAAATTGAACAGACCGAGCGTTTATTGGAAAATGCGTATCGCAAAGAAGAATACAAAAAAGCAATTTCTTTGACGCAACAATTACTGAAACTGCACGAAGAAGCAAATTTTCATGATCCAAAAGGCTATGCCCATACCCTACATAACATGGGGCTAGTACTCGAAAAAAATCTCGACTATGCCGAGGCGGTGGAGTACTACAAACTTGCAACAACGAAAAAAGCCGAATTACAAAAAGATAGCCGTTCCTATGGCGACACACTCAATAACTTAGGTGTCGTCTACTACAAAATGGAATCGTGGGCAGATGGCATTGCCATACACAAAGACGTACTACGTCTGCGTGAAATCCGCCTTGGGACGTACCACCTCGATACGTTGCATAGCTTGTACCATATCGGCAAAGGCTATAAAGGGTTGGGGCAATACGAAGAAGCCCTGCTTTACTTAGAGCGCGCCTTTGAATCTTTTCAGAAATTGCAAGACGTCTCTTTTTTGGAATTGGCAGAAGTCAAAGGGGCAATCGGCAATTGTTACGATGAACTCGGCAATTACAAAAAAGCAATCAGTGCGTATGAAGAAACCATCGAATTGATTGAAAAAGACAAGAGTGAAAGCACATTATTTTACATTTATTACGTCTGGCAATTTTCTCATGTACTTGAAAAATCAGGCTATCTTGAGCTGTCTTTGGATCAGAAAGTACGGTGCATTTCCGCAAAACAAAAACTCTATGGCAATGACACCCTCGATGTGATTACCTCTCTCCATGAAGCCGCCAAACTTGCGTATATGATCGGTTTATATAACGATGCCCTCGTATTTTATAAAAATACAATTGAAATGGTGGAGCGACTTTTTGGTGTGGAGCATATGCTATACGGTGAAGTGTTAAACGATATGGCTATGGTTTATAGTGCCATCAACCAACATCCAAAAGCAATGGCATACGCACAAAAATCTCTGGAACAAAAATCAATGTTTGCTGCCAATGCATATGAAGAAAAAGCAAAAAGTTTCATTAATATTGGCTTGATTTTAGAGCATATGGGCGACCCATACCAAGGCATTTTATGGATTGAACAAGGCATTGATTTGCTCAATTTACACAATCTACAAAATACAGAAACGTATATCAATTTGTTTGCGATGGTCAGCAGTGTGTATGCAAATATGGGGGCATATATCGGTGGGATTGCCTACCTTTTTGAAGCCATAAACGTAGTGAAGCAAGGGGAATTCCCTGATAAACATGAGCAATTGATCACATTGTATACACAACTTTCTATCCTGTATATGCGTGAGAGAAATTACGAATCGGCAATTGATATCTTGAAGCAAATTGAAATTATAAGCAAAGAAGCGTACGGTGAAAAACACCCACTTTACGCAGGTGTTTTGAAAAAAATGGCAATGGTCTATGAGCAATCTGGCGATTTTTTGTCTGCACAAAAAAAATTAGAAGTTTGCCTTGCGATTGAAGAAGAAACGATCGACGAAGATTCTCCAAAATACCAACAGACACTCGATTTTTTAGGTGGCACGTATTACCAAGCCCAATTTTACAAAAAAGCCATTGAAATCATGAAAAAACGCAATGACTTGAATTTCGAGGAAACGACAAAAGAACAAAATCAAGCCGCAACGATTTTACTACAAATTGCCCTATGTTATTATATGGAGGGCGAAAAGAAAAAATCTCGTAGTTATGAAGCGGAAGCGTTGCGAAAACAAAAAAACAGTAAAGAACCACAATCCCATGAATTCATCGGATTATGTAAAATTTTTGAAGTCGTAAAATCAGGTGGAGAAATCAAACGTCCAAGAGAGCGTCCTGTCGTTTCTCAAAAAGAAAGACAAACTTGCCTCAAAGCCGCCGTCCATTTGGAGGCACAATGGAAAGCCTTATCAGAAAAAGAAGATGCGGCACCATTGAAAAAGCTTGTGGTGGGACTTTCTTTGGGCGGACTCTACATGAAAATCGGCGACAAAGAGCGTGCGTTCCAGTGGTATCTCGTGGGCGAAAAAGAATCCTCCCATACGCATTATAGCCTTGCTTCTGTTTTGCTGTCGAACTGTGCCTTGAAAATTGGCAATTACCCGATGGCAATTCGTGTGCTGATGAGCCACAAAGCGTACCTTGAGGAATACAGCATACAAAATCGAGAAGTCTACTGCAAAAATTTACACATGCTCGGTGTAGCATATAAGGGACTTTCTCGCACCGAAGAAGCTTGTTTGTATTTCCAATCGTGGAAAAAAAGATATGCTGACGGCGAATATCCAATCTACATGAAACACGAGCAACGCTTGGAAAAAATTGCAACGTGGTTGTTTGCTGAAAAAGAGTACCCTCTCGCTTTGGAATATTACATGAGTCTCATGTTGATTATCAAAGGGACGAAAGGCAGTCAAGTGCGGTATTTGAATTATCTCTTAAAAGCAGTGCATTTGCTTCTCGTATCGGGCGACAAAATCAAAGCGTACAATTTCTTATTGCAAGCGGTCGACACCGTGCGTGAAATGGAGCAACGCAAACCGATGCAACATACAGCTTACGATAAAATCGGTCGTCTCTACGTCATGGCTGGTGCCTTGCAAGAAGGTTGTGAAATTTTAAAAATTGCGTACCGCCGTAGCTTCCATTATAAAAAAGCGATTAGCCGAGAAGGCTACGTTGCCTTACTTAAGACACTGCGTTCAATGGAAGAATACGAACTCTACGAACTCGTCAGAACGGGTCAACGAGTATAAACAATTCGCTCAATTTATTTTATCAGTATTTTTTTAATTTTGAATTGAAAAGCGTTCATTTTTATGGTATACTATATGACAAGTTTGGAAAATAAACGATTGTATTTCATATGAGTAAACGAGTTACTAAGGAGGACATTATGATTTTAAAAACTGGAATCTATTTAATTAGAAAAACGCCGAATCAAATCAGCGTCAAATCAGCAGCAGAGATTAAATTTATAAATTATATATTAATTAGCAAAGAATCTCTCCGCAAACCTGAATATATTTCGATCAAACACTACATGGGAGACATTTTGATTATCCCTCACGATATCATGAAATCGATATGCGAAATCGAATTCATTCACGAAACCGATTTGTCATTTATGCATGATACGCCGTTCAAACGGGGGTGCAATATCCTTTCGCCACAAACCATGCAAGATATTGCAATGCATCTGAGTTTGTTCATCAATTTAGATATTGAAACGTATGATGAAAATGCATATTGTCATATTTTTTACAGAAATGACACAATAGAAGAGGAAGAAGAATTGGGGTTTTCTTTTAATTGATAATCGCTTTTCGATTGTGCCTCGTAGCAATTTCAAATTACATGAGATTACAAAAAATCCACTTCAAAGAGGAGTTCACCTTTTGAAGTGGATTTTTGTTGTCTCATATTGGGGGAAACCCCTGAAATAGTGACTGCTGATTAAGTGAAAGATTCTAAAATCAAGGGATAAAACCTTGAGACTCTGTCTCAAACTCTGCGATTTTTTGAAAAAAATCGAGTAAAACTTTCTTTTTCGTTCACTTT
>JAWXUZ010000160.1:0-3687 GCA_044425835.1 Bacillota bacterium
TATTGAGATACCAACTAAATATTGCCATTTTTTTAAAAAAAGAACAAACTTTAAGTTCGCCCATTTACCTGAAGTTTGCAGTATCTCTTGGGTGGCGACCTTTGGTCGCCTGCTCCCCCGTAGAGTACTTATTTTTGGCAATATTTAATTGGGGGAGCAATAGAAAAAATGTGTAAAAAAAAAGGAGGGGTACAAAATGAATCCATTATTTAACAAAGATAAATACAGTGTTGCAATCCTCACCATGAGTGATAGCGGTTCAAAAGACAATAAAATCGATGAGTGCGAATCTGCAATTTACGATGTGGTACTTGATTACGATTGGAAAATCGTCCATACTTCAATTATGCCCGACAACTATCTAAAAATTCAAGATGAGTTGTTGTTATGTACTGATAAAATGCATGTCACATTGGTTTTGACGACAGGAGGCACTGGCATATCGTTTCGAGATCTCACACCAGAGGCAACGACAGCTGTCCTACACAGAGAATTGCGAGGAATCCCAGAAATTATGCGTACAGAAATTGCAAAAGTATCCACATCTGAAGCTATTGTTGCAAGGGGTGTAGCAGGCATTCGCAATAATACGCTCGTGATCAATCTCCCCGACGAAGCAGAAAGCATACGCATCGGCTTGCGGGCAGTTATGAGTTCATTAAAAAATGTCGTTGAGGAATTGATTGTTTCCAAATAATCTTATGACATTCAAATAATGTGCTTTCCTATTGCTCAATTATATTGACAAAAGGATTGTCGCATGCACCAAAAAGCCACCCTCTCATGGGTGGCTTTTTAAGCTTTCATTTATACAACTGTACTCAAATGTAAGAGAGGAATTCCACCCTCCCGAAAGAACTACAGATTTATTTCTTTGAAATTTACAAAACACTACCCTCTTCCACCAATTGCAACGCAACAGTTTCATCTTCATACGCATAAACCCATTCTTCCTTAGAAAAAACAGCTTCCCCTCGAAACAAATCGATCATCAATTTTTCAAAACTTTCCACTTCGGCAGATCTGACATACACCACCAACTCGACACCCTCACCATAAATCGTATCGTAAATCGTATGATTTTTTTGCAACAATTCATATTGCACTTTCCCGTGATCACTATACGCAATGTGAAGCATATATTTTTGGTAGCGTTGCAACGTCACAAAACCAAGGGCTTCCAACCCCTCTTTGACCGCTCCGCCATATGCCCGCACGAGTCCGCCTGTGCCAAGCAACGTCCCACCAAAATACCTAGTCACCACCACGAGTACATTTTTCAACTCCAGCCCTTGCAATACAGAAAGCATCGGCATACCAGCAGTGCCTTGTGGCTCACCGTCGTCACTCATGCGTTGCAACTCATCTCGCTCCCCGATGCGATACGCAAATACATTATGGTTGGCGGTGCGATGTTCTTTTTTCACCATGTCGATGTACTCTCTGGCTTCTTCTTCTGTTTTGACTGGAAAAAATGAGGCGATGAACCTCGATTTTTTTTCTATGATTTCATGTGTGCCATACTCTAATATCGTGCGGTACGTCTCTAACATCAAATCCAACTCCTTTAAAATTTTGCCCAATACTCTTTTTTCGTCTGTTCCTCCACCGCTTCTAAATACGCATCTGCCATTTCAAAAATATCGCCCTCATCACTCACTTTGATGGCGAGTCCTTGTTTCGTTTCCACGATATCTTTGTGATGCCCTTTATTTTTTGTAAGCCACATCAAAAACTCTTTTTTCCAAATATCAACGAGGGCTTCCCCCTCTTCATAACAAAGGAGTTCATCTTGTACTTGCTCAATCAATTCTTCAGTTAAAACTTTCATGATTTTTCCTCTTCTTTCATGTATGGAATATTAAAATGCACATAGCCCAAACGGGTCACGACTCGCCCCCTTGGTGTACGTTGTAAGTACCCAAGTTGCAATAAATATGGCTCATAGACATCTTCAATCGTCTGGGCATCTTCACCGATGGAAGCAGCAATCGTATCGAGTCCCACAGCTTTGCCATCAAATTTTTCAATCATTGTCAACAACATTTTGCGGTCGATTGCATCGAGTCCCATGCGGTCAACTTCAAGCAAATCAAGGGCAAGCGACGCCACTTCATCCGTGATTTTTCCGTTATATCTGACTTGGGCAAAATCCCTAACACGTTTTAACAATCGGTTCGCAATACGTGGTGTCCCTCGAGAACGTCTCGCAATTTCTTCACTGCCTTTCTCATCAATTTCTACTTGTAAAACAGCAGAAGAGCGTTTCACAATTTGTTGTAGTTCTGAAACTGTATATGGCTCGAGCCGTTGCACCACGCCAAATCGATCTCGAAGAGGTGCCGTCAAAAGCCCGATGCGAGTCGTCGCCCCCACCAAAGTAAATTTCGGCAAATCGAGTCGGAGCGAACGTGCCGAAGGTCCTTTCCCAATCATAATGTCAATGGCAAAATCCTCCATCGCAGGATACATCAATTCTTCAATCGTCCGATTGAGTCTATGAATTTCATCGACAAATAAAATATCGCCCTCACCGAGCCCACTCAAAATGGCCGCCATATCTCCGGCTCGCTCAATGGCAGGGCCTGACGTAATTTTCATCTGCACACCCATTTCTGTGGCAATGATATTCGATAATGTCGTTTTACCAAGCCCCGGTGGTCCATATAAAAGTACGTGATCGAGCGATTCATTTCGCTGTTTCGCCGCCTCAATAAATACCGAAAGATTGCCCTTGACACTTTCTTGCCCGATGTATGCCTCGAGTGTTTGCGGACGCAATTTCGGCTCAAATTCCTTATCTTCTTCTTGCAAATCCGTTGTGATTACTTTTCTATTTTCCACGATTTCTACCCTCGTCTTATCTTATTTTATGACATCATAAGTTGCAAAGCCAATTTCAGAATTTCTTCTGTCGAAAGTCCCTCTGGATCAACGACTTTGACGGCTTTGCTGGCTTCCGAAGGGCTGTAGCCTAAGGCAATCAACGCTTCCATAGCTTCAATTTTCGGCTCTGTTGCACTGCCCATAAATTCAACAGCAACCCCTTCTTGCAATGCATCGTCTGTACTGCATTTGTCTTTCAATTCCAAGATGATGCGTTGTGCCGTCTTTTTGCCCACACCTTTTGCTTTTGAGATGGTCGTGACATCGTTCGATAAAACGGCAATGGCAATTTCTTGTGGCGAAAAAGCCGACAAAATCGCCAATGCCCCTTTGGGACCCACACCGCTGACACTCAATAGTTTCAAAAACATCTTACGGTCGTCTCTCGCCAAAAATCCAAATAAGGAAATTCCATCGTCTTTGACACTCATATATGTAAAAATTTTTGCTTGCTCGCCCGTTTGTGGCAAAGCAGACAGTGTGCGTGGCGAACAAAATACTTCATATCCGATTCCGCCCACATCTAAAATAATACTACCCTCGTCTTGATCTTGGTACGCAATTGTACCATTCAAATAGGAAATCACGTTGCACTACACCTCATTTCTTTTCACATAATCTACCTATATTATACGTGAGAAATGGAAAAAGAGCAATACTTTCTTTTCTTGAGTTTCCGCAAAAATATCCACAAATTCGATTTCCGTTATTTACTCTATCCACAAATTTAATTTTTAGCGAAAAAATAAGGAATTCTCCTTCTTTTTGTAGTATAATTTAATCACCACAAAAAAACCTACT
>JAWXUZ010000044.1:0-20225 GCA_044425835.1 Bacillota bacterium
CATATTGATATTTCAAGCTAAATATTTCCTAAAATAAGGTGGTGACATGTGAGTGGACGACCAAAGGTACGCCCCTACATATTGATATTTCAAGCTAAATATTTCCTAAAATAAGGTGGTGACATGTGAGCGGGCGACCAAAGGTATGCCCCTACATTGATATTTCAAGCTTTTTGTAGGGGCGACCTGTGGTCGCCCGCTCTCGATAAAACGACAATCGAAGGAATATTTTTTATTAGGGAATACTATTAAGAAAGGGCTGTTGCAAATGCAACAACCCTTCTTTTATTTTTTTTACTCTTTTGAGTACTTACAAAATTTTATGCATTCCGCAATATTACACATACGCTTTTACTTTTTTGTAAATACTTTCACTATCCAAGCCGAATTTTTTCACCAATTCCACCGCTGGACCAGATTCACCAAATACATCTTGAATACCGATTTTCATCAATTTTGTTGGACATTGCTCTACAAGTACATCTGCAACGGCACTACCAAGTCCACCAATTACGGAATGTTCTTCGATGGTCACAATTTTTCCAACTGCTTTTGCTGATTCTACAATGAGTGCTTCGTCAATCGGTTTGATGGTGTGCATATTGATGACTTTTGCAGAAATGCCATCTTTTTCAAGAAGTTCTGCTGCTGCCAAAGTTTCTGCTACAGGAAGACCTGTCGCAATCAAAACGACATCTGTGCCTTCTCTCAAAACGACACCTTTGCCAATTTCAAATTTGTAGCCAGCATGGTCATTAATGACAGGCACTGCCAAACGACCAAAACGCATATACACAGGACCATCGTGCAAATATGCCGCTTCGACTGCCGCTTTTGTTTCCACATCATCAGAAGGATTGAGGATGACCATTTTCGGAATTGTACGCATCAAAGCGATATCTTCGTTACATTGGTGAGTTGCTCCGTCTTCGCCTACAGAAATGCCTGCGTGTGTTGCTCCAATTTTTACATTCAAATGTGGATACCCTACGGAGTTTCTCACTTGTTCAAAGGCACGTCCTGCTGCAAACATTGCAAAAGAACTTGCAAAAGGCACTTTCCCAGTCGCCGCCAAACCAGCCGCCACACCAATCATATTAGATTCCGCAATCCCACAATTGATATGACGTTCAGGGAAAGCTTTTTTGAACGTACCTGTTTTCGTTGCTGCTGCAAGGTCAGCATCCAGTACGAGTACATTGTCATATTTTTCGCCCAAAGCCACCAATGCATTTCCGTAACTTTCACGAGTTGCAATTTTTTTCACGTCTGTCATAGTCCTGCACCTACCTTTTCCAAATCTGCCATTGCAATGTCATATTGTTCTTGGTTTGGTGCTGCACCGTGCCAAGCTGCATTGTTTTCCATAAAGGAAACATCTTTGCCCTTGAGCGTTTTTGCAATGATTGCCGTTGGTTTGCCTTTCGTTTCTCTCGCTTCTTTGAAAGCTTTTTCGATTGCAGAGAAATCATGTCCATCGACATTGATGACATGGAAATTGAAGGCTTCAAACTTTTTATCAATTGGATATGGAGAATTGACATCCGTAATTGCTCCATCAATTTGCAGATTATTGTTATCGACAATGACAACGAGATTGTCTAATTTTCTATGAGCTGCAAGCATAGACGCTTCCCAAACTTGACCTTCTTGGAGTTCGCCATCGCCTAGCAAAGTATACACACGATAATCGTCATTAGAAAGTTTTGCAGAAATTGCCATGCCCACTGCAACAGAAATTCCTTGTCCAAGCGAACCAGAGGACATATCGACACCAGGAACACCTTTCATGTCAGGGTGTCCTTGCAAGTATGAGCCTGTTTTTCTGAGTGTTTTCATGTCTTCCACAGGAAAAAATCCACGGTGAGCCAAAGTAGAATAATACCCAGGAGCCGTATGCCCTTTAGAAAGCACGAAGCGATCACGGGTTTCCATTTTTGGATTTTTTGGATCGACGTTCATTTCTTCAAAAAATAAGTATGTATATAATTCCGTCGCAGAAAGTGAGCCGCCTGGATGTCCCGATTTTGCATGGAATACACCAGTGACAATGCCTTTGCGGATTTCATTTGCTGTTTTTTTCAGTTCAGTTACATTCATAAGATGTGGTACCTCCTCTTAATGTTGGATGATATTGATTATTCGCCAAATGCCGCTTTGTAGTCTGCTTGGAATTTCTCAATACCAGCGTCAGTCAAAGGATGTTTCACCATTTGTTCAATGACACTATAAGGCACTGTTGCAATGTGAGCCCCTGCTTTTGCACAGTCTGTTACGTGCATTGGATTTCTCACACTTGCTGCGATAATTTCAGTCGGAAGTCCTGCAACTTCAAAAATTTCAACGATTTCAGCAATTAAGTCAATGCCACGAACACTAATGTCATCGAGTCTACCTAGGAAAGGAGAAACGTAAGTTGCTCCAGCTCTTGCTGCAAGGAGTGCTTGGTTTGCTGTAAATACCAATGTCAAATTCGTTTTGATGCCCTCAGCTGTCAGTTGTTTGCATGCTTTGAGTCCTTCCATTGTCATAGGAATTTTGACCACCATATTTTTGTGAATTTTCGCAATTTCACGGCCTTCTTTGATCATGCCCTCTGCATCCATTGTCGTTGCTTTGACTTCGCCACTAATTGGGCCATCAACGATTGCTGCAATTTCCGCAATGACTTCTTCAAAAACTCTACCTTCTTTTGCAATCAAAGATGGATTTGTCGTTACACCACAAATTACGCCCGTATCATTTGCTTTTTTAATGTCTTCTACTTTTGCTGTGTCAATAAAAAATTTCACGTTCATTCCTCCTTAAATAATTACTTGAATTGGTAATGTTGTTTTTGAGGCAGTAATAAAACACGCCCCCGAACCGCTAAGAAAAGCCTTCATACCCATTGCACTTTTTGTCCAAGCGTCCTTAATTGAATTCTATCATACATTTCAAAAAAATGCAAGGAAATTAAAAAACAAAAAACAACTTCCGCCCCATAATTTTTTGGGTCGGAAGTTGTTTGAAATTCATATTTTATATAATTAGTTTTGCATAAACATATATGCGTATACAGATACCTCATTGTTATCATCTAACATCATATCAATAACTGATTTTTTCTTTTCTTTTTTTGCAGTTGCTTTTTTGAAGAAGTTCATTTGTATTCCCTCCATCTCAATTCGTTTTAATTAGTGAGGCATAAACATGCACACATATACTGCCAAGTCAATGTCTTCATCCGATACGAAATCTCTATCTAAAGTTTTTTTGCTTTCTTTTTTACCAAGTATTTTTTGAAATAAGTTCATTTTGATTTCCTCCTCTGTCCTATTGAATTAGTGATTCATAAACATATATACATATGCTGATACTTCATTGTTATCATCTAGTAAAACATCAATCACTGATTGTTTTTTTGTTTCCTTTTTGTTGAGTACTTTTTTAAATAAGTTCATTTTAATTTTCTCCTCTGTTCTATCTGATTAGTTATTTACAAACATATATACATATGCTGATACTTCACTGTTGCCATCGATCAATACATCCATTACTGATTGTTTTTTTGCTTCCTTTTTTTTGAGTACCTTTTTCAATAAATTCATTTTTGTCTCCTCCATATGTTCATTGTATTATTTTCTTATTTTCTTATTTTCTTTTTCTTTTCTTTTTTTGTTACATTTGCCTCTTACATTTATTATTATATCTCATTTTTCAGATAATGCAATACCTTTTCATGTATTTTTTTTATTTCATGAGATGATTATATTTTTTCCCTGATTGCAAAATTGTTTTTATCGAATGTGCATATTGCTAGTTTTTTCCATCTATATATTCTTTCATATTATAGTAATAGTATACAAATAATTATACGATAAGTGTTATAAAACTTATTTATATTGTCTGTTTTGAATTGATTTCATGCGAAAAGAATCAAGTGAGAATTGACATTTCTTCATTTTTTATGCACGATTTGACAATAGATAATTCAGAAAAACTATACAATTCAATCTATAATTTGCATTTTATTTCCCCTCTCTTTTCGTCATATTTATATTTATAAAAAGAATTGATTATTTTTTTACATGAATTAATTAAAATAAAAAAGCCGATACAACTTTTTCACCCCTTCTGGTGTCTCGTTGTATCGACTTTATGATTCATATTCTTTTCACTAACACATTTCAAACTCGATTATTTCGCATCAAATGAATACGTAGGCATCACATTGTCTAGTGCCACACTTGGTATGAAAGGCTCTTTTTGTGTTTTGCCTTCGCTTGCCGCTACGTATTGCATCAACTCATTGTAGATAGATTTCACGATTGCCAACGTTTCTTCTGTCACAGCTTCTGCCAATGCATTCGCTTTTTCTGCTGCAGCAACTGGATCTGCTTTATAAAGAGCTTCCATTTGTGGAGCAATTGCTTCTTGTGCTTCCATTAAACCTTTTTGGTATGCATAGTAGTAATTTGCAATGCCCTCGCCATATTGTTCACGATCGAGTGCTGCCAAAGCACCCACTGCACGGAATGCCCAATATACGGAATCATCACTGTAATACTTAGAATCTTCTTGGAACGCATCAGGTGTATCTGTCATAATTGCAGAATAGAATGGGAGATAAATACCAAATTCACTCGTACCCATTGCCAACCACTCTACACCAGCAACGGCTGCAGGAGCATCACTATCAAAAGTCAATACGTGACATTCTGCTTGGTTTGGCGTACCGATTGCACGCACACTTTCATTGCCTTCTGCATTTGCGTTCATATTTGTATCTTCATAACGGTATGCCAAGATTTCTTTGACATCGTATACACTCATTTTTTTGTGAGGTGTTTGTAGCAAATCGATTTCCAAATCATCTGTAAGAGGTGTGAGTTGCCCTGTAATTTTATTGTAACCACCCCATGCACGGTAGAGATTTCCCTCAGAAGAAAGCATTTGACCATACGTTTTTGCTACGTGAATCATGCCATCTTCTTTGACTAAAAATCCATTTTCTTCTGCAAGAGATACTAGATTTTTCGATACAATGACATCTTCGGAGTTGACATCGATTGCACCCATCATAAATGTATTTGGGAATACTGCCATTTTATCATCGGGCAATTTCATCGCTGCGTATTGGTGACCTGTCAAGATTTCCATATACCATGCTTCATTGGCATCGGCAACCATGATGATATTGCCTTCCCCAGCACCGTATTCGTCGATGATTTTTGCTAATTTTTCGATACCATCTTTTGCTGTTTCGGCTTGCATCAATACGACTTCAGTCATGGAGATTTCACAAATTCCAGTATCTACAAGTGGATCGACTTCTTTTGCTTCAGCGTGTGCCGAAGCAGATACCGTTGCCGTAATGCCGACACCGTTTTCATTCATGCCGACTTCACCGTAAGGACGTTCGCCCTCATCGTATTCTAAGCTATCTTCGCAAGCCGAGTAAGTGTAAGTCACTTTCGGATATGGCATAGAAAAACCGTATGCATCTGTGAACATTTCTCCGTTGTTATACGTTTTGCCTTCGTGGATCAAGAATTTTTTTGTATAGCCAGAGCCGATATCTTCTGAACGACCAATCATGATTGTGCCGTCTACCGAAACATCTTTCCCGATGTAGATTCCTGTACAAGCCAATGCTGTTTGCAAATTCCCAAATAATACTGTCGTTGCGAGTGCCACTGCCATTAATTTTTTCAATCCTTTTTTCATTTGAATTTCCTCCTTGTATGTATGTTCATTTTCAGTAATTTATATTTTGTTGTTGTTTTGTTTCTATAAATAGTATATTATACATCTTATTATTTGTCAATATGCATATTATACAAATTTATACTTGAAAATACATGTTTTAAGTATAAATTACTCATATTATGCATTATTTAACGAATATTCAATGATATTATTCATTTTATATTCACTCATTGAAACATAGTTCCCAAAAAATGATTTTCCCATATACTATAGGAAATAAGATTTCGGAGGTCATTTTATTATGAAAAAAAGAATACTCAAACTCACCGCAGTCACAACGACTCTCGCACTCCTTGCGGGCTGTGGTACTGCAACGAAACAAACCACACAATCTGAAACACCTATTAATAAGGAAGAAACTCATGTAGAAATAGAAGAAACGGTAGGAGAATTGACGCCATTACGTGTCAATGAAGTCGTACATTCCGTATTTTACGCACCGCAATACGTTGCAGCCGCACTCGGTTATTTTGAAGAAGAAGGGCTTGACGTATCGTTTGCAACAGGAAACGGAGCAGACAAATCAATGACAGCACTCATTTCTGATGCGGCTGACATTGCATTACTCGGTACAGAAGCTGGAATTTACGTGTACAACGAAGGTATGGAAGGCTACCCAAAAGCCTTTTTACAACTCACTCAACGAGCAGGCAATTTCCTAATTGCAAGAGAAGAACTGCCCGATTTCGATTGGGCCGATTTATCGGGTAGTGAATTGATCGGCGGACGTGCCGGCGGTATGCCACAAATGGTACTCGAATACGTGTTGAAAGAAAATGGATTGACACCAAATGTCGATTTGGAAATCACAACGAATATTGATTTTTCCTCAACAGCAGGTGCATTTACAGGAAATGTCGGTGACTACACCGTAGAATTTGAGCCAGTCGCAACGACTCTCGAGCAAAATGGCATCGGGCATATCGTTGCCTCACTCGGTGAAGCGTCAGGCTATTTGCCGTATACTGTATACATGGCACAAGATTCTTTTATGGAAGAAAATCCAGAAGCCGTTTTGTCGTTCACTCGTGCCATCTACAAAGGACAACAGTTTGTAGCGACACATTCTGCTGCTGAAATTGCCGAACTTGTCGCTTCTGAATTTCCAGAAAATGACCTAGACACATTGACGACCATCATCGACCGCTACCAATCACAAGATACATGGACGACAACTCCTGTATTTGATGAAGATGGTTTCAATTTATTGCAAGACATCATGGAAGACGGTGGAGAACTCTCTGCAAGAGTGCCATTTTCTGATCTCGTGACGAATGAATTCGCAGATACTATTATGGAAGAAGTCGAAAAATAAAAAAAATGATTTCGCTTTTTTATTGAGATGCCAACTAAATATTCCAAAATTATCGTTTGATCGAGAGCGGGCGACCACAGGTCGCCCCTACATCTTGAAATTTCAGGTTTTTTGTAGGAAGATCTGACCCTTCTGTCGCCCACTTACACATCCTTCCTTATTTTAGGAAACATTGAATTGGGGGAGCGATAGTCAACTACTTTTACTCGGAGAGGTTTTTGCCTCTCCTTTTTGAATTTGCAAGTCAACTCACTTTGTTACAAGAAAATACTCCAAAATATATTTCATTCAAGAAATTATAACGAAAAATTATAAATTCGTTCATTTTACAACCGTCTTATTAAGAAGATATTTCTAATAAAACTAAAAATTCGATAAATAATACTTGTAATTTTTGTAAGAAAGGTGTATACTTTTTTATAGGTGTGTTTCGTGAAAAATGAGTATTACACTATATCTCATCACATAAAGAAATATATCCAAATGGAATCCATATCAACAGCAATACGGCAAACACACTGAATTTGAAGGGAGATTTTGAAATGAAACGAAAATTAATCGTAAAACGCATGAGTGCTGCGGCACTCGCAACGGTAGTGGCAACATCCCCTATGACGGCATTTGCATCAGACATTACAGGTCACTGGGCAGAGGGTGTCATGACTTCTTGGCAACAACAAGGTTTGATCACAGGGTTCGATGATGGAACACTCAGACCAAACGCAACGGTAACAAGGGCTCAATTTGTCAGAATGGTCAACCAATCGTTGGGCTTTTCTGCAACATCATCTGTTAGTTTTTCTGACGTAGCGGGAGATGCTTGGTATGCAAATGATGTCAATATCGCAGTCACTGCTGGATATGCAAATGGTGCCAATGGTGCATTTGCTCCAAACACGAATGTGACTCGTGAACAAGCCGCACAATTTGTTTATGCAGCAACTGGTGCAACACCGGGATCGGTTAGCGGATTTACTGATGCTGGCACGATTTCTTCATGGGCACAAGGGGCAGTAGGTGCAATGGCAAGTGCGGGATACCTTTCTGGTAGAACCAATGGTGCATTTGATCCGAAAGCATCTATGACTCGTGCAGAAGCAGTGTCTTTCCTTGATCGTGTGATGAATGGCGGAGTAACTACTCCAACAATTCCTGACTCCGAAAAGGAAAACGTAACTATCGTCAATTCTGGTGAAGTATTGCAAGACGAAACGATCAACGGCGATTTGACAATTTCTGCTGCTGTCGGCGACGGCGAAGTGTACCTTGATAATGTGACAGTAAACGGTGACATGTACATCAAAGGTGGCGGAAGCGACAGCGTTTATGCGAAAAATGTAACCGTTACAGGTACCGTTTACGTTGAAAAATCAGCGGTTCGCTTGGAAGTTTCAGAAGCAACTTCTATGCCAAGAATTGAATTTGTAACTTACGGAACAATCGAAGGTGCCAGTGATTTCAGTGGTACAATCGGCACTGTAACATTCAACACTACAATTTCTAAATCTTACAAAACTACAATTGATGTCGATGCGACTTCAGTCGTGGTCAACGCACCTGTTTCTGTGACAATCGAAGGTGCAGTTTCTAATGTAACTGTAGGCGAAGATGCGGGCGGAACTGTGGTATCTCTTGGTGCTGCTGCTGAAGTTGGCACAATGACAGCAAATGCAGGTGTATCAATTACTGGAACTGGTAACATCGATTCGTTGAATGTCAATACAACTGGCACAACAATTGGATCTGGCTTGAACGTAGAAAGCACAACGACTGCAAGCGGAGTCACAACTGGTACGACGACTGGAACAACAAGTGGTGGTTCTAGCTCAAGCTCAGGCGGTGGTGGAACATCAAGTAATACTGGTACTAATACTGATACTGATACTGATACACAAGAAGAAACTACGTATTACTACGTGCGTTCTGACTTCAATTCGGACGGTTCAGACATATATGGCGAAGGCACTTCGGCAGGTGTAGGTTATCCTGATGTAGATACTGCCATTGCTGCTGCATCAGGTTCGGCAAATTACGAAATCGTTGTATTGGCAGAAAGTGGGGGATCACCTCTAGCAGTTTCCTTGTTGCGTCTAGTATCCACACCAATACCAACAAATTACAATGCAGAAGGCGATTTGACAATCACAATCGAAGACGGTGCAGTGATTTCCGATGATTTGAATGTCAACGTTGCTCACTATAGCAAACCAAAAGTTACCATCAATGCAAAAGGCACTGGAAAAATGACAGCTCCATTGACATTTGCTGGTGGCGATTTGGACGTAACAGCTCCATCTACTGCTGCAATTACTGTAACAGAAGCGAGTACTGTAACGATTGCAGAAGCAGATAGTGTTTCTGTAACAGAAGCAAGTACTGTGACCGTAGGAAAAGCAACTGGTGCAGTTTCTGTAGACGAAGCGACAATCGTCACTGTTGCAGAAGCAGATAGTGTTTCTGCTGGTGCGTCTGTTGAAACAGTTGAAATTACTGGAGCGGTCACAAATGATGTAGCTGTCGATGGAGCTGATGTAACAATTGCCGAGACAGCAGCAATTTCTGGTGAAATCACAGGTCGTGCAAAAACGATTGAAACGAGTGCTCCTGTGACAGTGGCTGCTGTGGCAAAAGAAGTGGTCATTGCAAAACCTGTTGACGTAGAAGTTGCAGCAGGTGCAGAAGTAGATACGGTGACTGTAGCGGCAGAACCAACTGCTACAGAAACTGCAAGTGTCAGCGGTACAGGTACTGTGACTACAGTCGTTGCAAACCATGATGTATCCGTTGCGAATACGTCTGTAACGACAGTCAAAGTAGACGAAGTGGAAGTGACTGTGACGATAGGATCGAATGTCACAACAACCATTGAAACGAGTGTTTCTGTGACAGTAGCTGGCGGGGGTACAGTGGAATCTCTCCACGTAACGACTAGCACAAGCGGAACGACAACAACTGTAACTGTGACTATGACAACGACAGGAAATAGCAGTGTTGTGCCTGATATTTCAAAAGATCCAGCTTTGGACGATGTCGAGGTCAATGGTACAGTCGGGGAAACAGATATTCTTCCTGAAAATGTAGTTGAGAGATACTCAAAACCAGAATTTGATGTGGAAACCATCATTCCTTTTGGTGGCAGTGTGGGAATTCCTATGCCAACACTTCCAGCAGATACTGAACTTTGGTATACAATAGATTTGACACACCCTGTCGTAACAAATACCACAACGAAAAAAGCAACTTTGAATGAGAATGCAATCAAAATGGTGGCACCTTTGACGGTTGACGATGTAGCAAAATACAGATTTGTCATTGTAGAATCTGCTGGTTATGAAGTAGGAGTGCCAACAGATTATATTACGCAACCATCAGAAGTGACATTGTTGAATTTCACTATAGCGGGTTCCAATACAATTGTCATCAACAATGCCATTTCCTCGGCAACAACTTTGTTAGAAGCGACAGTAGAAAGTGTGAACGGCACAGACATTGCAACCGATACATACTGGGCAACTGCTGAAAATATTGCAACGATTACAGAAGCAATTGCAACGACTGAAACGGTGAGAGATGGCGCAACGACACAAGAGGAACTGAGCGAAGCTGCTACGGCATTGAGAATCGCAACCAGAGCTTTTGATGCACAAAGGACATTGGGTACAAAAGAAGAAACACCTGAAGTAGAACCTGATGATGTCGTACCAACTGTAGGATCTGCAACCATTGCCGATGCCACAATTACAGGTACAAAAGGTGTAGCAATCACTGATACTGACGTGACAATCACTTTGGCAAATGAAGCGTTCAAAGCCATTGCTGATGAAACAGTCGTAACAGAATGGTTTACGAATTTGCCAGCAGGACTTGTCGCAAAAGTCAAAGGAGCAGTGTCAGCTGATGATACAGAAGTCATTGTGACAATTTCAGGTACACCAACAGAAGTCAAAGACGGAGCGATGACAATTGCAATTCCAGCCGATGTACTAGACGGTACAGCAGGAATTACAGTGACAGCAAATGCGAGTGCAAAATTTACAATTGCAGAGGAACTCGTACCATCTGCAACCATTGCCGATGCGACAATTACAGGTACAAAAAATGCAACAATCGCTGATACTGACGTGACAATCACTTTGGCAAATGATACATTCAAAGCGATTTCTGATGAAACAGTCGTAACAGAATGGTTTACGAATTTGCCAGCTGGACTTGTCGCAAAAGTCAAAGGAGCAGTGTCAGCTGATGATACAGAAGTTGTTGTGACAATTTCAGGTACACCAACAGAAGTCAAAGACGGAGCAATGACAATTGCAATTCCAGCCGATGTACTAGACGGTACAGCAGGAATTACAGTGACAGCAAATGCAAATGCGACATACGATGTGAGTGCAAAAACTGTGACGATGGACAAAACGGAATTCCAGACTGCCGTGCCAAAAGAAACGGCAACTAAAATTACATTTACATCAGACGCACCAGCAAATGGAGTGACTACGACCGATATTTCAGAAGATGGTGACGGTTCTGTTTTGGTGTGGAGTACTGGAACGGAGTATACTGTAGGTGTGGCGTATGCAGGGGATACGATTGCGGCACCAGAGGATAGTAGCGAGTTATTCAAAGAATATTCTGTTTTAACGAGTTTGGATTTATCGAATTTCGATACATCGAACGTGACGGATATGTCGTACATGTTCCTTCGGTGTGCAGAATTGACGAGCTTAGATGTGACAAATTTCGATACGTCAAATGTAACAAATATGCTTGCTATGTTCTTTTTTTGTGAGGGCTTAACGAGTTTAGATGTAACAAACTTTGATACGTCAAATGTGACGGATATGGAGCAAATGTTCCGTTATTGTGGTGAATTAACGAGTTTAGACGTGACAGGTTTTGACACAGCTAATGTGACGACAATGATGTTGATGTTCATGGGCTGTGAAAAGTTGACGAGTTTAGACGTGTCAGGATTCGATACATCTGAGGTGACAAGTATGTCGTCGATGTTCTGGGAGTGCAGTGGATTAACTGGTTTGGATTTATCTAATTTCGATACATCGAAGGTGACGTATATGGATGGTATGTTCGAGAATTGTTCTGCCTTGACTAGCTTGGATTTGTCGAGTTTTGATACATCGAATGTAACGGGTATGCCAAAGATGTTCTATGGCTGTGAAGGCTTGACTAGTTTGGATTTGTCGAGTTTTGATACATCGAATGTAACGGGTATGAGTGAAATGTTCTATTTGTGTGAAGGCTTGACTAGCTTGGATTTGTCGAGTTTTGATACATCAAATGTGACAAGTATGTCGTCGATGTTCTATTTCTGTGACGGATTGACTAGCTTGGATTTGTCGAGTTTTGATACGTCGAGGGTGACGAGTATGTGGGGTATGTGGGGTATGTTCGAGAATTGTTCTGCCTTGACTAGCTTGGATTTGTCCAATTGGGACGTGAGTAAAGTCACTAACAAAGCATATACATTTAATCGCACAACATCAGCTCTGACTGCATACTATACAATGGAGACGACTGACTTTGACAATTTTGCAAATAGTACAAATGGCTTTATCGGCACAGGCACTAGAGTAGACACAGATGGCACACCTATTCAAATTATAGGGTACTCTGTGCTAGCAGTTGATGCTGAAATCCAAGACGAAGACGACACGACAGAAGAAACTGATACTGACGTAGAAACTGACACTGACGTAGAAGTTGATACTGACGTAGAAGCTGATACTGACGTAGAAGGCGAAACTGTAGAAGTCACAGAATAAATCATATTTCATGAAGTGATAACGAAACATAAATAAAATAGTAGATAGAGTGGATTCTTTGCGGATTCACTCTATTTTCTTGTAATAATGATCCGTTTGTCAAATGTTTGGGATTTGTAGGGCAACTGCACGAACTCCCCCCAACCTCATTCCTCACTCGTTTCAAAGCTCTTTTTTTCAAAACAAAGTGAAAGTGCCTGTTCTGGGCAATTCTTCACACAATCCCCACAACGAATACACCCTCGATCATTGGGTCTCTCCACCACATCAATCCCCATTTTACAGACCTTACTGCATTTTCGACACCCCGTACAAGCCGATTCTTCATACTCCATACGATACCAACTGACGGTGTGAAACAATCCATAAAATGCCCCGAGCGGACAGAAATATTTACAAAATGGACGGTACTCGATCACTGACCATATCAAAAATACAATCAACAAAAACAGCTTCCAGAAAAATAAATCAGAGATCATACTTCTCAAACCCTCATTGCCTGAAAGTAGAGGAATCGCCCCGAAAAACGTCCCCGATGGGCAGATGTATTTGCAAAATGCTGGCGAGGAAATGCCGAATTGGTTCGTCAAAAAAAGTGGCATCAAAATCACAAATACCACGAAAATCACGTATGGCAATTTCCTAAAAATTTTCGGCAAAGCGAAGTTTTTTTGCCACCCTTTCGGCTTGAGTTTGTGAAGTAAATCTTGCACGAGACCAAAAGGGCATAAAAATGCACAGACACCTCGACCGAGCAATGCCCCAAAACAAATCAAAAATCCAAGGGCATAGAACGGAAATGTTTTCGTTGCCCCTGTCAAAGAAGCTTGCAAAGCTCCAATCGGACATGCCCCCAAAGCCCCTGGGCAAGAATAACAATTCAGCCCCGGTAAGCAGAATTTTTTCCCGTTGCCTTGGTAAATTTTATTTTGGAAAAACCCAAGCCAATATCCATTCGATACGGCAAAAAATATCAATTGCAATACATGTCTCATAGACGCACTCACCCAATTCCAATACATTCTAAACAAATGCGAATCGCTTTTTGCATTGTGTCGATATGCTGACCCAAAAATACACCGATGACGATCAGTATACACGCAACGGAAAGTAACACTTCTCGCATTTGCACTCTTTTTTTATCCATACGATTCCCCCTTATCCCATTCTTTCCAATTCCGCCAAGACATCATCAATGGTAGCGAGGTAGACCTCTGCCACATCTGAAGGCGGAGCTCCTGTAATTGCAGTGAAAGCGTAGCCCCATTTGTCGATAAAAAGGGTCGTCGGATACGCTGAAATTGCTGGAAGTAATCCAGTATTTAGCGATTCATCAGGCAAAAGACTCGCAAATGTCGCCCCGCTCTCCTCGAGAATGGTGCGTGCCTCACTGTTGCTATTGACGCCATCGGTGCATAGACTAATGAAGTTGACATTCTCAGGCAAATTCTCATACACCTCTTGTAAATCAGGCATTTCATTGACACAAGGTCCACACCACGTCGCCCAAACATTCATTACTGTCATGTCGTATTCGCTGAAAATGTCACTGGTGATTTCCTCGTCATAGACAGTTTTCGTCTGGAAGGTGACTTCTATGGCATTGCTGTGGTAGTCTTTCTGTTCCGTTTCAGAACTTTCTGCTCCAGCACTTTCCGCTTCAGTACTTTCTGTTTCAGCTCCAGCAACTTCACTTTCAGTAGCTTCTGTTTCAGCTTCAACAACTCCAGTTTCTTGCATCGAAACAACACCATCATCACTATCTAAAAATACGAACGCCAAAAATACAATGACGATCGGGATTGCTAAAAATTTCCATTTTGATTTCATATCTTTCTCCTTTTGTTATCGAGTTATACTCTCCACACCAACTGCAAAACCATCTCACTACAACAATTGCACCCAAACCACCAACAGCCCAAATGCAAAACCAAACTCACTACAACAACTGCACTCAAACTACCAACAGCCCAAATGCAAAACCAAACTCACAACGGTAACTGCACCCAAACCACCAACAGCCCAAATGCAAAACCAAACTCACTACAACAACTGCACTCAAACTCCTCCATCACCCCAACACCATTTCCCTGTAGCATACACAAAAAAAAGTTCACTGTCAAGGATACATCCTCAACTTTTCCGCCACTTCTACGACTTTATTCGTGTCTTTTGGCAAAGGCACACCCTTTTTCCACGCAAGCCCCATCGTCACTGTTTGCATCCCTTTGACTGGCACCGTCACGATGCCATCGTTTTCTAAAATACATTCTGGAAACACGAAAGACGATGCCAAATTTTGCTGAACGAATTGCTTGATTGTGTTGAGATGTGTCGTCTCTAAAATGATATGCGGAAAAATATGCAGATCGGCAAACGACTTCCGAATCATTTTATGAATGTAGAAATGGTCATTGAACATGATGAGTGGCTCATCTTTCAACTCCTCCACTAAAATCACATCTCGCATAGCAAGTGCATGGTCTTTGTGAAAACACGCATGGATTTCTACCTTTATCATAGGTAGAAACTCAATTTCTTCACTCGTGAAACTCTCCTTTAATATCATGGCAAGCTCTATTTCTTCCTCAAGAATCAACGCTTCCATGTCAAATGTCCCTCGCTCGGTCACTTCGAGTTGGATTTCTGGGTAGTTCTTTCGCAACTCCGTAAATAACCTCGTGAATAAAATCCCTCCAATCATCGGTGGAATCCCAATTTTAATGGAATGCGTGTTTTCTCCAAAACTCTTGACGGTCTGCGTTAAATTTTCAAGACTCGTCAAAATCGGTGTCAATTCTTGATAAAAAAATCGCCCCTCCGCAGTGAGTTGCAATCGTTGCTTCACCCTATGAAACAGTTGCAAACCGAGTTCTTCTTCGAGTTCTTTGATGGCAATCGAAAGTGACGGTTGCGATATGTGGAGCGTGTTTGCCGACTTCGTAATGCTAAGCGATTTACAAACTTCTGCAAAATAATACAATTGTGCCAATCTCATATATTTGTCCTACCTTTCAAAATGCGATGATTTCAAGATTATAGTTTAAAACTATTATATCATAGAAAGCTAGTATTTTACAAGAGAAAATAAATAATTTATAGTAGTAGTATGTAAGATATTCGTATAAAATTATGAGGAACACCATAGAACGTTGTTCATATCTATATCAATATCGTATATAGTTTGCATGCGAATTGTAACATTTGTATCAAACGCTTAGAGGTTCTCACGTAAAAATGTCTTTTGGACGACGAAAAAGCATATTATAAAAAAATCACTTCCTGATACTCAATAAATAATAAGTATCCCCAAGGAATCAGTATTTTCTATACAATATGTGTGCCATCGAATCCATTTGATTTTTTCTACGTTTTGACTTCTAAAGAGGGAAACCGATTTATTTTGACTATCATATTCAAAATTGTCATCAAATGAATCTGCGACTTCCTAGTAACTATCACATTACTTTTTATACTACATAGGAGCTAATTATAGTGAAAATTAATATTACAGAAACAATCTTACGTGATGCAAATCAATCCTTAATTGCGACAAGAATGCCATTTCACGATTTCGAGGAAATTCTCGAAACTATGGATGGTGTGGGCTATCACTCCATTGAATGTTGGGGCGGTGCAACGTTTGATTCATGCCTTCGCTATTTAGATGAAGATCCATGGGAACGTCTTCGCATGATCAAAGAAAAATTACCAAACACGAAATTACAAATGTTGCTTCGTGGTCAAAACATCTTAGGGTACAAACATTATTCAGATGATACTGTACGTCGTTTTGTGATGAAATCCATCGAAAACGGTATGGATATCATTCGTATTTTCGATGCCCTAAATGATTTTAGAAACATCCAAACAGCTGTCGATGCCTGTCTTGCCCTTGGCGGACACGCACAAGGCACAATTTGTTACACAATAAGCCCAATTCACAACCTTGATTTGTATATCAAACTCGGTCAAGAACTTGAAGAAATGGGTTGCCATTCCATCTGTGTCAAAGATATGGCTGGGATTTTATCACCAAAAGATGCATACGACTTAATCAAAGCACTCAAAGAAAACGTAAAAATTCCAATTGCATTGCACACACATGAAACCACAGGCCTAGGTTCTATGACGTTGCTAAAAGCAGCGGAAGCAGGTGTAGATATCATCGATTGTGCAACTTCAGCATTTGCAGGTGGCACCTCACAACCACCAGCAGAAACGATAGTGTATACACTAGAGCAAATGGGCTTTGAAACAGGAATTGACAAAGTGGCAATGAAAAAAGTGAACGATTTCTTCATTCCAATCAAAGCGAAATTCCTAGACAATGGCACGCTTGACCCATACGTATTGGGGCCAAAAGCAGATGCGTTGACGTACCAAATTCCGGGCGGTATGCTTTCTAACCTTGTGGCACAGTTGAAAGCACAAAACGCAAGCGAAAAGTTAGAAGAAGTATTACTTGAAACACCAAGAGTGCGTGAAGAACTCGGCTATCCACCACTTGTGACACCACTTAGCCAAATGGTTGGCGTACAAGCTGCAACAAATGTACTTCTTGGAGAACGTTACAAAAATATCGGGCAAGAAATCAAAGCATACATTCGTGGGGAATACGGTCGCCCACCAGGTAAAATCAGTGATGAACTGATCAAAAAAGTACTCGGTGACGAACAACCACTCGAAGGTCGTTTTGCTGAAACTTTGCCAGCAGAATTTGAAATTGCAAAAGCAAAACTCGGAGAAATGGCAGAAACTGACGAAGATGTCCTATCTTATATCACGTTCCCGCCACAAGCAGAAGCATACCTAGAAGCGAGAGAAGCACGCAAAGCTGTCGTTTATACGTATACCATCAAGGAGGCAGATGCGAATGAGTGATATGTCATCAATTTCCGTTTTAGATGCACTCTTTATTGCACTCTCAGGCCTTGCGACTGTATTTATGATGCTCGGTTCTTTGGCAATTTTGATTACTGTAATTTCTAAAGTTGTGACACATCTTGAGACAACTGCAAAAGAAAATGCAGCAAAAAAAGAGGAAGCAAAAAAAGAAGCAGAACCAACTCCTGCACCAGTCGTAGTAGCAGATGCAGAAGAAAGCGATGCACCAATCATTCATGAAACGTATCGAGGTACAATCAAATTGATTGATGTAGACGAGCGTACAGCAGTATGTATTATGGCGATCATTAGCGATGAAACGGGCATTCCTCTTTCTGAATTGATATTTAAAAAGATTCGTGCTTTATAAAGTAAGAATTGATATCGAATGCTGTTTCAATTAAAAATTAATTTCGTGCATACCACATAAAATTAATTTCGTGTATTAGGAGGATTCTGACAAATGAAATATATCGTAACTTTAAATGGAAATGAATATGAAGTAGAAGTAGAAAAAGGCGTTGCAACGGAAGTATTTTTGGGGCAAACCATGTTTGCAGCACCAACTGCAGCACCAACCATCACCTTAGACGTCGAAGCCAATGCCATGACACCTGTGCCAGTGGCTGAAAAAGCTGCTGCCTCTGGCAATGGTACACCTGTCGAAGCACCAATGGCAGGCAATATCGTCCAAGCAAAATGTGAAGAAGGCAAAGCAGTCAAACAAGGTGATGTACTCTTTATCTTAGAGGCAATGAAAATGGAAAATGAAATCACTGCACCTCAAGATGGTACAATTGATAGTGTTTTGGTATCGAAAGGCAACGCCGTAGATACGGGGGCTGTCCTTTGTACAATCGTCTAAGGGGGGAGTATATATGGAATTTTCATTTTTTGGAATTATTGGAAGAATATTGAGCGATTCAGGGTTTGCAGCCTTAATAGATGAACCGAGATACCTTATTATGATTCTCATTTCTTTTTTGTTGCTCTACTGTGGGATTGTAAAAAAGTTTGAACCCTTACTTCTTGTGCCAATTGCATTTGGGGTATTGATGGCAAACTTCCCAAACACTGGTATTTTAGAACAAGGCGGACTATTCAAATATTTCTACTATGGGATTGAATATGCAATTTATCCGTCTATCGTTTTTATGGGAATTGGAGCAATGACCGATTTCGGTCCTTTGATTGCAAGACCTTCATCCCTACTTTTAGGTGCAGCAGCACAACTTGGCGTATTTGCCGCATTTTTGATGGCATTGATGCTCGGGTTTGAGCCATCAGTTGCAGCTGCCATCGGTATCATCGGTGGAGCAGACGGCCCGACGGCAATCCTTGCAGCTTCAAAACTTGCTGTGGCCTACTTACCAGCCATCGCAATTGCAGCGTATTCTTACATGGCACTCATTCCTATGATTCAACCGCCCGTCATTAATTTGTTGACAACAAAAGAAGAACGCTCAATCAAAATGGAGCAATTGAGAGTCGTATCGAAAGCAGAAAAAATTATTTTCCCTGTTGCCGTTGCCTCTTTCGTTATATTGCTCATTCCAGACACTGCACCTCTTGTAGGTATGTTGATGCTCGGGAATTTATTCAAAGAATGTATGGTGACAGACCGTCTCTCTGATACGGCACAAAATACGTTGATTAACATTGTAACGATTTTACTCGGTTTGTCTGTTGGCTCAAAAGCTGCTGCTGAAAATTTCTTGACAGTAGAGACAATCAAAATCATCGTACTTGGTTTGGTGGCCTTTATGTTATCGACAATGGGCGGACTCGTTCTTGGAAAAGTAATGTGCAAAGTATCTGGCGGAAAAATCAATCCACTCCTTGGTTCTGCTGGTGTATCCGCAGTGCCAATGGCATCACGTATTGCACAAATCGAAGGTCAAAAAGCGAATCCATCAAATTTCCTTTTGATGCACGCTATGGGGCCTAACGTGGCTGGGGTAATCGGTTCTGCCGTTGCTGCTGGTTTCTTGATCAAAGTATTTGGGTAATCTGACGATACAAAAGCAATCGTCACGACTCAAATTTCATCAATAAAAAAGGCATAGCCCTTTCATTCTTCATACACAATTTGTAAATCAGATGGTATGGAGATTGAGGGGCTATGCCTTTTTGTTTGCTGTTTTTGGGGTATTGGAGCTGTTTCCAGATGTTGAGCTAACGAATTTGTAGGGATAACCCTGTAAACAAATTCAAAGGTGTTTGGTGGCAGAGTTTGAGACGGAGTCTCAAGGTTTTATCTCTTGATTTTAGAATCTTTCACTTAATCAGCAGTCATTAAATAGTAAATCCATATTATTTATATAGTAAATCCCGATTGAAAGCAATGCATAAGTGATATACCGCTTTTCAGAATATTGAGATACCAACTAAATATTGCCATTTTTTAAAAAAAAGAACAAACTTTAAGTTCGCCCATTTACCTGAAGTTTGCAGTATCTCTTGGGTGGCGACCTTTGGTCGCCTGCTCCCCC